>JAYEGM010000045.1:0-18133 GCA_034659075.1 Pseudomonadota bacterium | reverse complement strand
CGCGTCTTCCATCACCGTGCGCATGCCTCAGCGATGGTACTGGATCACTGGAATGATGAGGACTGGCTGGTATTCACCTGGGACGGTGTCGGCTATGGTGAGGATGGGTCACTATGGGGTGGTGAAGCGCTGTTCGGCCAACCGGGCAGCTGGCAAAGAGCCGCCAGCTTGAAACCTTTTTATCTGCCCGGCGGTGAAAAAGCGGGTCGTGAACCCTGGCGCAGCGCAGCTGCCCTGTGCTGGCAGGCTGATGTCGATTGGGCTGGCCTGCCCAGCGGAGCAGGATTAGCAAAACAGGGCTGGGAAAAGAGGCTCAACACCCCACAGTCCACTGCTGTGGGGCGCCTGTTCGATGCCGCCGCTGCACTGACCGGACTGCTGCAGCAGGCCAGCTTTGAAGGCCAGGGTCCGATGCTGCTGGAACAGGCCAGTAGTGAACTGCGACCTTGTGCGCCACTGCCTCAGACTGAAAACGCAGGCGGTCTATTACAGGCTGACTGGTCAGGCCTGCTGCCAATGCTGATGGATAACAACCGCAGCATTGCTGACCGGGCAAGCCACTTTCACGCCTGTCTGGCACATACCCTGCTGCAGCAGGCACTGATAATCCGCCAGCGGCATAATGTCAACAATATTGGTTTATGCGGAGGGGTGTTCCAGAACAGGAAACTGTCTGACTATGTTGCCGGCCTGCTGCATGAAAACGGTTTCAGGGTCTGTCTGCCGCTGAGGCTGCCAGCCAATGATGCTGCAATCTGCGCCGGCCAGGTGGTTGAGGCCGCTAAAACACAAACTGCTTAACAGCAAGTCCTACCAGTAGCGAACACGCCCGGTATCGACATGGATAAAGTTGGACTTCTGATAATAACCTACGCCGCCTTTAGCGAGCTTTTTTGCTGCCTTGTGCAACTGCCTGGTATCAAAGCCGGTCAGCCGCACATCGATAGCCTTGCCCTGCATGTGCAGGCTGCGTTTGGCAACACCACCAGATTTATTGCGCAGGCTGGCATTAGTTTTTGGTGAACGATAACCGGAAATTATTTCAAACGTACCATTGTGCCCGGTAACCGTCTTCAGTTCATGCAGGATATCCAGCAAACCCATATCAATGGGATAACTTTCATCGGTACGAAAATCCCTCAGATAATGATTGATTTCAGTCAGGGCCTCAGGCAAATAATCCATTCCATCATGATAATCGATAGCAAGTTTGTCGCCAGTATGTGTATGGTAGAAGCTGAGAGTCCGGCTACTTTGACGACCCGCTGACATGGCAGATGCGATGGCATTGGGCGCTACAGGCAGTAACAGCGCCCCAGTCAGTGACGTAGCCAGGCCTGTTAGAAAACGACGTCGGCTATGATCGGCTTGCAATAGTGTTGGTGTTTCAAGTTTTTTCATAAGCTTTCAGTAGTGGTCTTTGGTATAACTATTAAGCATATATATGGAATTCTAGCTGATGAATTCAAGTATAACACAAGGAATTTGTCCTATTTTACTGAAAAAATGCATATTTTTCCTCATTCTGGTCAGTTCCGCCGCGCATAGCGAAGCAAGTTTACCTTTCAGTGAATTAATGCGCGCACGGATCGAGCAAATGCACAGCAGTGGGTCGGGCAATGTCGGCGGCAGACAAATCATTGCCATCGACCTGATTGCCGATACCTACGTACGCAACGGCTTCCAGCGTTTATGGGGGCAGCCGCAGGATGTGAAACAACTCATAGCACTGATTCAGACAGCCGCAGACGAAGGGCTTAATCCTGAGGATTATCTGTTCTCATTTCTCACCGCCAGACTGGCCACGGAGACGGGAAGCTCCATCGATGAGGTCAGCCGGGATTTATTGCTCAGTGATATCTTCCTGCGTCTTGCCTATCATTATTATTATGGCAAAACTAATCCGAAGAAACTCTACCGTCGGTGGAACTTTAGCCAAATGCAACCCAGCATCGACCCAGTCAACCTGCTGCTACGGGCGAACCAGGGCGACAGTATCAAGGAGAGCCTGCTGCATCTGCTGCCAGCAATATCTCATTATGAGGCAATGCGAAAAGGCCTGAAACAATATCGAAATATCGATATCAACGGGGGCTGGGGTACAGTACCAGCGGGACCCCTGCTAAAAAAAGGGACGATTAGTGAACGCATCCCATGGCTGCAAAGCCGCCTGCGAGCCACTGGCGATCTTGCATTGGGAACCCCGGTCAGCAGGGATGCCTTTACCAGCGAAGTAGAACAGGCGCTGATACGCTTCCAGCAGCGACATGGTCTCAATCCTGATGGTATTGTGGGCCCGGCAACACTCGCTGAGTTGAATGTCCCCATCGAACAACGCATCGACCAGATCCGAGTCAATATGGAACGCCTGCGCTGGGTATCTCGCGCATTGCCGGATGACTACCTGCTAGTCGACATCGCCGAATTTCGGGTAATGCTCTATCAGAATGGGCAACTTACCTGGACAACTCGCGCAGTCGTTGGCCGCCCCTACCGAAAGACTCCGGTCTTCCGCTCAACAATGTCCTACCTGGTGATCAACCCGACGTGGACAGTACCGCCAACGATTCTGAAGGAAGATTTGTTACCAAAATTGCGCCAGGACAGCTCGCTGCTGACTGAAAAAAAGCTTACGGTCATAGATCATGCTGGACACGAAATTGATCCGGCTTCCATCGACTGGTCATCGGTCACATTGAAAAATTTCAACTACAATTTACGTCAAAGGCCAGGTTCTAACAATGCCCTTGGCAGGATCAAGTTCATGTTCCCGAATAACTACTCTGTCTACCTGCATGACACGCCATCGAAAAACCTGTTTGACGCATCACAGCGCGCATTCAGCTCAGGCTGTATCCGCATTGAAGACCCGCTAGAGCTAGCAGAGTTACTGCTACAGTCAAACGACGGCTGGGACCGGAAAAGACTTGAACATGAGATCGCGACTGGCCAGACACGCACGGTTAAACTTAAGCAGCCCATACCTGTTCTGCTGATGTACTTTACCGCTGAAGCACGCGAAGATAGCCTGATTCTGTTCAGAAAAGATCTTTACGATCGCGACGCCAGCATAGTCGATGCTCTGAATCAGCCACTGAGCAATAATGCTGTGATCGATATGCCTGCCTGGTACCAGTAGTGTACCTGACATGAACGCTGCCGCTCTTACGTTAACAACAGCTATAATCACGCAATCACAGACACAATGCGGGAAAAATCATGACCGATGAAACACATATCACTCTTGCTCATGGGAATGGCGGCCGCTTTATGCGCGAACTGATCGAAGATGTATTCGCCCGCCATCTCGCCAACACCCTGCTGGATGTTCAGGCTGACGCAGTGACCTTGCCGCAAATGGAGGGTGAGCTGATGTTCACCACCGATGGTTTTTCTGTCAAGCCGCTGGAATTTCCCGGCGGCAATATCGGCTCACTGGCCGTGCATGGCACCACTAATGACCTTGCCGTCGCCGGTGCAATACCCCGTTACTTAAGCCTCAATGCCTTCATCGAAGAAGGCTTTGAGCTTGCCCGACTTGAGCGAATCGTAGCCAGCCTGGCGGCTGCCGCCAAAGAAATTGGTGTTGAAGTAGCGGCCGGCGATACCAAGGTACTGCCGAGAGGTGAAGGCGGTGGCCTTTACCTCGCCACCACAGGTATAGGGATTCGTTCTAGAGACACAAAACTGGGACTTGAACGGATCAAAGCGGGAGATAAAATTCTTGTCAGCGGCCCGGTCGGTGATCATGGTATCTGCGTCATGCTGGCGCGTGAACAGTTTGGTCTGCATGGTGAGTTGCACTCCGATGCAGCCAGCGTTTTACCCTTAACAACGGCCTTGCTTACAATTGATGGGCTACGTTTTATGCGTGACCCAACCAGGGGCGGCCTGGCAACAGTTACGCATGAAATCTGTCACGCTACTGGCCTGCAGGTTCGCCTGAACCAGCCAGTTATCCCGGTACGTGATCCGGTACAGTCCGTCTGCGAGATGCTAGGTTATGACCCGCTGTTCCTTGCCTGCGAAGGACGTGTGGTCGCGATAGTGGATCCTGACCAGGCTGATGAAGCCCTGGCAATTTGGCAGAGATTACCTGATGGTGAGCAATCAGCAATTATTGGGACGATAGATCAGGGCAACGCGCATGTCATCCTGACAACGGAACTGGGTGGTGAGCGTATACTGGAAGAACTGGAAGACGATCCTCTGCCGAGGATCTGTTAGCACTTAAGTGGTCTCAGATAAATCCATCAACTTGTATCTTTCGACTAAAGGGCACCTCTATTTATTATGGATAGATCAGGTTGCATCAATTGTGTTCATATCAAGGCAAGGATCGCACGTAATAGCTAGCTATTGCGAAGATTCTTAACGCAGAGATGGTCAATTTTGGATGTGAGATTAATATTCATGAATAAATAGAGATGCCCTAAAGATTCAGGTTTCTACCGAGATGAAACCCCATTGCCTGCGCACGATCAAAATACGCCTGCCAGAATTGTTCTATGTTCCATTTAAGTTCTGCCTTTAGGCCATGTCGCTGTGCAGAATGATCACGACCAAAGCCAAACACCTCCACATCAACGCCCTGCATGGACTTTATCAGATCCAGCCTGTCCAGCTTACCCAGCAATGGCTGGATATTTTTTTCTTTCAGGTGACCAAATTTTGCCAGCCTGGAATGCTCAATCATGTCGGAAAAGATAATCAGACGGGCTGGCTTGTAATGCTCATATTCCTGCATCATAAAGGCGATGGTTTCGATGATTTCAGAATTGGGATATTTTTCCTGCGTTAAGATCATCGGCTTTACACTGGTGAGCACATCTCGTATATACTTTCGTTCATCGACCTTGGCCCGTGATGCTCTGCACTGGCTAAACAAGCCTGATACCAGTCCCTGCTCTAAACATCCCGGCCTACAGGCATCAAAAATCTTTTCCGAACCGGAAAAATCTTCTGTTAATGTGTGGATAATCAGACGTTCACCTGTCTGTAATTGTTTGAACAGGGTATCAACACCGTCAGCAAAATTCTTTTTGTCCTGCTCATCAAAGGCACTGGTGCGGTCGATCAGGAAAAGTACTGTCCTGCCTTGCCCCTGAGAGCAATAATCCTGTTTTGCTGACAGCGCATCATTGACAGGCAGCAGGAGTACAAAAAGCAATAGCATTTGCCTGTTGAATGTCATGACGGGCTGATTCTCTCCTTCAAACCAGCCAGACCGGGCTCACCGAAATATTCAGGAATATTCTGTCCATCCCGGCCTTCTACATTCCCCGACTGGTAGGCCAGGATCTGCTGTCGCAATACATCAATGATCATGCTGATGTCGTGCTCCCGTTCTACATTCAGGGCCGTTCGTCTTGAGACCAATTCCCTGATTTCATTATCCAGCGCCAATGCTTTCTTATCGAGGTAGGAAATCTTGTCGTCAAATTCACTTTGTAGTTTTGTTGCTTTCTGTTCAAACTGGTTTCGGAATTTCACCAGCCTGTTGAGAGCATGACTGCGTTCAGCATACAGCCGCTCATAATCAGGATGTGGATCATGACGCAAAAATGAGAACAGCATGCCGAGAAAAAATACCGATACATTCAGCACCAGCAAGGTAAGTCCCGCGATGCCAAGCTCGGTCTGTATTGTTTGTCCCAGCAAGCCACTGACACCCTCCGACAACAACATGGCCGACAGGTCCTGCTGCTGTTCCTGAGCAATGAAATCGACGTACTGCTGGCGCAGTGCAGAAATAAGATATATCAGGCTGCCGGCTGTAAGCATGATAAAAAATATGCCGGCAATATAACCCCTGGTGCCCAGCCGTTCTCGATAATGAGCCAGTTGCCTGAGCATCAAGCCAAGGAAATGAGCCAGGGTGATCAATACCACACCTATAGTCAATGCAAGCACCAGGGCGAGGAAGGGCGATTCCTGAAAAAAGAACTCAACAGCGAGTTTATTGATGGGGACTTCGAGTACTGCGAGAACAAATAGCAACAATAGATATACTTTAGCAAAATGGATTTGCAACGGCCGGTTAAGGTTGAGTTCAACACGGCGGAAATTTTCTTTCTTCTCTTCCTGTTCGGTATAAAGTTGGCGGTATGCCTCGGAGTTTGCACCTGACTCCTGGCGCAGGGATTCAAGTGCGGATTCCTTTGAACGTATTAGTGCTTCCTTCTGCCCGACGTATCCTTCGTTCAGTTCCTGCTTGTGTGATGCCAGGTCAATATTCAGCTGCTCGCGGATATCATGCAGGTTGCGGTCGTAGTTTGTCACCGCTGCACGTGCTTGTGATATACGCTCCAGTTCATGCGGTGAGAATTCATTCGTGCTGGCAGGCGGATAAGTCTTTTCACCATCATTTCGTCCTTTAACACGATCCGGCCTGGTGTCCTTCTCGCTGAAGGATAGATAACGGGTCAATGTGCTACGCGCTACGATGCCTTTCATGATGCTCCCTCAGTGAGAGATTCGATTTGATAGAGTCGACAAAAAAAGGCCTGTGTGAGCGAACTCACACAGGCCTACTGCTTTAAGAACCTTGAGTGTTCTTACTTGGCAGCTGGTGCTTTAGCAGCAGGAGCAGCTTTAGCTTTAGCAGCCGCTGCAGAGTTCTTCATGAACTCATCATAGGCTTTCTGTTCCTGGGCACGCATAGCTTCCTGACGCTTAACAAATGCATCATGGCGAGTCTTCATTTCTGCCTGGCGAGCTTTGTCCATAGCAGCAAAATCAGGTCTGGCTGGTGCAGCAGTTGCAGTTGCAGCCGCGCCAGTTGCAACAGGAGCCTGCATCATAGGAGCCTGCATCTGAGGGGCATAGCCATAAGGTGCGCCATAACCTGAACCATAACGGTTACCACCGTAGTAGTTGCCACGGTAGTCGCCACGGTAATCGCTGTAGCCACGGCCATAACCGTCGCCAGAACCAGAACCATAACCAGAACCATAACCACGTCCACGACCACGGCCACGACCTTTACCTCTGCCGCTGAAGTTCATGTTGAATTCGCCATCGACGTCGCCGTCCATGTCGGTATCACCATAACCACGGCCAGAACCACGTGTATCGCCATAGCCAGAACCATAACCGGAACCATCACCACGGCCATAACCGTCACCATATCCATAGCCAGAACCAGAACCATTGCCATAGCCATCATCGTATCCGTTGCCCCAAAAAGCAGAAGAAGCAGCAGACATGCTCATCAGAGCAGCGATTGATACAATCTGTACAAGTTTCATCAGTTTAAATCTCCTAAAATTGTTTAATTTGATATAGAGAATGAAGGCTGCATATCGAAGCTCTATGCTAACCACATCCGTAACCTCACAGCGAAGCTATATCATCGGGATATAATATAATGATTCCCTAATATAGTCAAGACACCTGAGACCAATTCCAGTTTACTCAGGGTTTTCCCTGAGTGAAAAAAACCCTTTAGAATCTAGTGCTTTTGATTAGAAAGCAGAAATAACAGACTGTTTTATCAGGTGAACAGCAGAGAGAAATCGGTAGCATTAATATGCTTTGTTAATGCGCCGATTGATATAAAATTAACCCCACAACGGGCAATACTATTTACATTTTCCAGGGTAACGTTACCGGAAACTTCTGTTTCCACCCTGTCGCCAGCCATTTTGACTGCCTCCGGCAGCGCAGAAAGGGAGAAATTATCGAGCAAAACTCTGCTGGCGCCGCATTCGATTGCCTCTGATAACTGCTCAATATTTTCTACTTCAATTTCAATCATTACATTGGGGTCGATGCCTGCGCTTGCAAGTTTTAACACCTGGCAAATTGAGCCTGCGGCATGAATATGATTCTCCTTTATCAATACAGCATCATATAAGCCGACGCGATGATTATGTCCGCCGCCGCAACTTACTGCATACTTCACTGCCTTACGCAGGCCCGGCACGGTTTTTCGTGTATCAAGAATTTTGCATCCTGTGCCAGCAACCGCATCAACATATTGCTTCGTTGCGGTAGCCACACCGGAGAGGGTCTGTAAAAAGTTTATTGCCGTACGCTCCGCTGTAAGAATTGGCCTCGCAGATCCCCGTATCCGGCAAACGGCATCATTGCTCTGCATCTGATCCCCGTCGTCAAGCAGCCAGTCGATAGAGATCGATCCATCAAGCATGTCAAAACAGGCTTCAAACCAGGGGCGCCCACTCAGTATGGCCTGCTCCCGGCAGATCAGCCTGGCACTTATCGGCTCATTACTGACAAGACCGGCTGTCAGATCACCACTGCCAATATCTTCATCAAGTGCGACACGCACACTTGCCTCTATCTCAGCAGTATTCAGCAGTTCTAAATTAATCATCGACAGGATTTAGAATCATAAGGGTGCCCTTAAGCTCAGCTATTGGAACGATGCGCAATGAAGTACTTCTTCTGTAATCGCCGTACCAGCCCGGCAAGAAGGATCAGGCTTAGCAGATTAGGCAACGCCATCAGCAGATTGGTGATATCGGCAATATTCCATACCAGCTGCAGCGGCACAGCTGCACCTATAATAACAGCCAGGGTATAAATCACCCGGTAGGGCATCACTGCTTTTTCACCAAACAGGAATTTTGCTGAGCGATCGCCATAGTAGGACCAGGCAATAATTGTTGAAAAGGCAAACAGGGTTAAACCTATGCCAACTACAATTGCCCCGCCCTCACCCAGTTCGCTGCCAAAAGCAGCGGCAGTTAAGGCGGCACCTACCAGTTCCTCAGGTCGATCTATGTAACTGCCGGTAACGATTATCACCAGGCCGGTCATGCTGCACACTACCAGCGTATCGATAAACGGCCCCATCATCGCCACCAACCCTTCTCTGACCGGTTCCTTCGTTTTTGCCGCCGCATGGGCTATGGGTGCAGAGCCAAGACCTGCTTCATTCGAAAACAACCCCCTCGCAACACCCCAGCGTATCGCCTCACCGACTGCGGCACCGCCGACCGCCCAGGGATTCATGGCATAGTTAATAATCGTTGCGAATGCAGCAGGGATTTCTGCCATATTATTAAACAGAACGATCATAGCGGCAGTGATATACATCAGCGCCATAAAGGGAACGATCGTACTGGCTACCCTGGCGATACGACGAACACCGCCGATAATTACCAGCCCCACCAGAACAGCCATCACCAGGCCGATTACCCAGGCATATTCTTTAGACTCTGGATGCAGATAAATCAGTCCATCAACCACCGAGTTGGCCTGCACCATATTGCCTATCCCAAAAGAGGCAATCAGTGCAAAAAAAGCAAAGGCCATGGCAGTCTTTTTTAACTTTAATCCATGCAGCAATGTGTACATCGGGCCGCCAGCCACCTGTCCACTTTCATCTATTTCACGAAATTTCAGCGACAATGTACATTCTGTAAATTTGGTTGCCATGCCAATAAAGGCGGTTACCCACATCCAGAACAGGGCACCGGGACCACCCAGTGAAATAGCCGTAGCCACACCGGCAATATTACCTGTGCCAATGGTTGCAGAAAGAGCCGTAGCCAGAGCCTGGAAATGTGACACTTCGCCGTGGTCATCAGGATGGTCGAACTTTCCGTTTATTAGCTGTAGTGAATGCTTGAACCCCGTTACCTGAACGAAGCGCAGGCGGATGGTGAGATAAATACCTGTACCCAGTAAGATAAGCAAGGTTATGGGGCTTCCCCATAAAAAACCGGATATCTGGCCGGTAAGACTAGTCAATGATTCAAGCATTATTAATCCTGTTGGTTATTAACTAAGCGATAAAAATCTACCAGCTGATATAGGCATAACCCTGCTGCTGTAATAACATCAGGTCTGACACGCCGGCCTTAACAACTGAGGCAAATTCAAGCACATCTTTTTCTTCCTTATTTAATGTAATCAGTGTATTGCCGCAGGCATGAAATTCAACACCATAAAAGGCAAGACTGGCTACCTGATCGCGGACAGCCGGGATGACCGGCACACCAGGCTCTTTAAGCAGCATGTGAATACCCGGCCCCATCACTGAGACGACAATTTTTATGTCATCCCCGTATTTGCGCAGCATATTGCGTATAGTGTTCAGCACGGCGAGCTGATATGACTCGTCAGACTTATTGAAGTGGTAGACCAGCTTGTTATCTGTGTCTTCTCCTGGAAACTTCAGCTCTGCCTGTTCTTCAGATACCTGATCATCAGCAGCGTATGAACTTACAGGAGAAAGAAGCGCAGCCGAGAAAAGGACTGTCAGCAGAAATAAAAGAGAAAAAACTGCAGCCGGACGCCGCTGCTTACTTGATAATAATAACATTTTCGAATCCTCGTGGACTTTCTTAATAGGGAGTATCTACGGGCACTTGTAGATACTACCGTTTAAAGCCTGAAAGTTTAAGAGGTTTCTGTTTTTAGCTGTTGATTTACATCTATTCTTTTCTATGCGTAGCCTGGCGCTCTTTGCAGTTAAAACTAATCTTTTCAGAAGAATTGCAAAACATTAAGGGTACCTCTATTTATTATGGATAGATCAGATTGCATGGAAAATTGTTCATATCAAGGCAAGGATCGCACGTAATAGCTAGCTATTGCGAAGATTCTTAACGCAGAGATGGACGATTTTCCACGTGAGATGAATATTCATTAATAAATAGAGGTGCCCTTAAGAAACAATGTCATCCAGAAATGACTTGATCTTGTCTGTCCATGAACTTTCTTTAGGGCTGTGTCGTTTACCACCCTCACGCATACTGGCATCAAGCTGCTCCAGCAAATCTTTCTGCTCCTTACTCAAATTCACCGGCGTTTCAACAACCACCTTGCAGTACAGATCTCCGGGATGACTGCTGCGTACATTTCGCACACCCTTGGCTCGTAAACGGAAGACTTTATCGGTCTGTGTGCCGGCAGGTATTTTCAGATTTGCTCGACCATCCAGCGTGGGAATTTCAAGTTCACCACCTAATGACAAGAGGGTGAAACTTACCGGCGTTTCACAATAGAGGTGCGTATCTTCACGTTGGAATATAGGGTGTTTTTTCAGATGCACCGCGACATAGAGATCACCTGCCTGGCCGCCGCTCGGTGCAGCTTCACCTTCACCGGCAAGCCGGACCTGATCACCCTCGTCGACACCGGCGGGGATTTTAACTGATAGTTTTTTGTGCTTGTTGATTCTTCCCTGTCCATGACAATCAGGACAGGGATCGGTAATGATTTTTCCCTTGCCACGACACTGCGGGCAGGTCTGTTGTACTGAGAAAAAACCCTGCTGCATACGCACCTCGCCATGGCCACCACAGGTAGTACAAATCTTCGGCGTGCTGCCTTTACGGGCCCCGCTTCCATCACAGGTTTCACAGGTCGACATCACTGGCACACGTATCTGTACCTCGGTACCATTTACGGCATCTTCAAGGCTCAGTTCCATGTTATATCTCAGGTCACTGCCACGGTTCTGCCTCTGAGAACGACGCCCGCCACCAAAGATATCACCGAAGATATCACCAAAAGCATCGCCAAAGCCTGCACCAGCAGCCCCCGGGCCTCCACCCATAGACGGATCGACCCCGGCATGGCCAAACTGATCATAGGCAGAGCGCTTCTGCGCATCTGCCAGCACCTCATAGGCTTCCTTGGCTTCCTTGAAGTTTGCTTCTGCACTTGAGTCATCCGGATTACGGTCCGGATGATGCTTCATTGCCAGACGGCGATAGGCCTTTTTTATTTCAGCCTCGGAGGCATTTTTCTGTACCCCGAGAACTTCATAGTAATCACGTTTGGACATCTTTTCTAACCGTTTCTAAGCCGAAGGTTTCATAAATGACGAAAAGGCATAACCGTTACCAGCCATGCCTTCGTCGTTAGCTGTTTTAATATAGACTTACTTTTTGTCGTCGTCCTTTACTTCTTCAAACTCGGCATCGACCACATCGTCACCGGCATTTGCTTCTGGCTGATCATTGCCAGCCGCTTCTGCACCGGCATCAGCACCACCAGCATCGGCATAAGCCTGTTCTGCAAGCTTATGGCTGGCAGTAGTAAGTGCTTCAGTTTTTGCCTCAATATCAGTCTTGTCATCACCTTTCAGTGCTTCTTCAAGCTCAGTGGCCGCCTTCTCGATGTTTTCCTTATCAGACGCGTCGACTTTATCACCCAGGTCGGTCAGTGACTTACGTACTGAATGCAGCATGGCATCACCCTGGTTACGTGCATCAACCAGTTCTTTAGCCAGACGATCTTCATCGGCATGCTCTTCGGCATCACGAACCATATTTTCGATTTCGCTATCACTGAGACCGGAACTGGACTTGATCACAATCTTGTTTTCCTTGCCAGTTGCCTTGTCTTTTGCGGTCACATGCATGATACCGTTGGCATCAATATCAAAAATTACTTCAATCTGCGGCATGCCACGTGGAGCCGGTGGAATATCGGTCAGATCGAAACGACCCAGAGATTTATTGCCAGAGGCAATTTCACGTTCACCCTGCAGCACATGCACAGTCACTGCATTCTGGTTGTCCTCTGCGGTAGAGAAGACCTGAGATGCCTTGGTAGGAATCGTGGTGTTCTTCTCAATCAGTTTAGTCATTACGCCACCCATGGTCTCGATACCGAGAGACAAGGGTGTGACATCGAGCAACAGTACATCTTTGACATCACCACCGAGTACACCGCCCTGTATGGCCGCGCCAAGGGCAACCGCTTCGTCGGGGTTAACGTCTTTGCGTGGCTCCTTGCCAAAGAAATCCTGTACTGCTTCCTGCACCATTGGCATACGCGTCTGGCCACCGACCAGGATGATGTCGGAGATTTCAGATGCGCTAATATCGGCATCTTTCAACGCGGTCTTACATGGATCAATAGTGCGTTTAACCAGGTCTTCCACCAGGGATTCCAGCTTGGCACGGGTCAACTTAAAAGTAAGATGCTTGGGCCCACTGGCATCAGCCGTAATATAAGGCAGATTTATTTCAGTCTGTGTGGTTGATGACAGTTCAATTTTTGCTTTTTCAGCGGCTTCTTTCAAACGCTGTAGTGCAATTGGGTCATTGCGAATATCTACACCCTGTTCCTTATTAAACTCGTCCGCCAGAAAATCAATGATGCGATGATCAAAATCTTCGCCACCGAGGAATGTATCGCCATTAGTAGACAGGACTTCAAACTGGTGCTCACCATCAACATCCGCTATTTCAATTATGGAGATGTCAAAGGTGCCGCCGCCAAGATCATAAATCGCCACCGTGCGGTCGCCTTCCTTATTATCCATGCCGAAGGCGAGTGCTGCTGCTGTCGGCTCATTGATGATGCGCTTAACATCCAGACCGGCGATCTTGCCGGCATCCTTGGTTGCCTGGCGCTGTGAATCATTGAAGTAGGCCGGTACAGTAACCACCGCTTCTGTCACTTCTTCGCCGAGAAAGGCTTCAGCATCGGCTTTCAGTTTCATCAGTACACGAGCGGAGACTTCAGGCGGGGCCATCTGTTTTCCGTTGACTTCAACCCAGGCGTCACCATTTTTAGCCTTCAGTATCTTGTAGGGCATCAGGTCGATATCACGCTGTACGACGTCTTCATCAAACTTGCGACCGATCAGCCGCTTGATGGCATACAAAGTATTGGCGGGATTGGTAACTGCCTGACGCTTGGCAGGTGCGCCAACAACGACTTCATCATCTATATAAGCGACGATAGAAGGGGTCGTGCGATCGCCTTCGCTGTTTTCCAGCACACGGGGCTTGCCGCCTTCCATTACCGCCACACATGAGTTGGTGGTACCCAGATCAATGCCAATAACTTTTCCCATTTTTTACGTCCTCGTTGACTATTCTTTAACTGCTTATTTAACTGCTTAATAGATAGGGGCTAGTGCCAGAAAAACAAGTTTTGATGTGTTATGTTTTACGGTTTAAACCTAATACGTAAAACGTAATACGGAATACCCTGTATTATTTCGCCACCATTACCATCGCCGGGCGCAGCAGACGGTCATTGATGGTAAAACCTTTTTGAATCACCAGGGCTACACAGTTTGCACCAATGCCTTCTGCATCTATTAGCCCCATTGCCTGATGTTTTTCCGGATCCAGACGTTCACCCAGCTCCGGTGAGATTTCCTCTATATTGAATTTTTCCATCGCTGTATCCAGCTGTTTCATGGTCAAATCCAGACCCTCTTTCATTTTCTCCAGAATTTCACGGTTCTCCTGCTCCAGATCGATTTTTCTGGCCTGATCAAGGCTGTCTCTTACCAGCAGGACTTCAGCTGCAAACTTCTCGACCGCAAATTTGCGCGCATTGGCAATATCATTCTCTGCCCGGCGGCGAATATTTTCCATTTCGGCTCGACTGCGCAGCATTTCGTCTTTTGCTTTAGCGAGTTCCTCGCGCATTTCCTCAAACTGTTGATGAGTTACTTCCTGATTATGCTCATTGAACTCTTCGAGCACTTCTTCAATCTCGACTTCTTCGAGGCCAAGTTCGTCTTTTTCTCTGATTTCTTCCTTTTCTTTGCTGGTCATTGAATTCTCGCTGGGTAATAGAAATAACTACATCGTCTTCAGGTGGGGATTCTGCTCAAGGATTCAAGCCCCCTGAAACAGGATTTTAGGGCTGTTTAACTACTCAGTGCATTTGACAATAAACGCGCTGTAATATCGACGATGGGAATGATGCCTTCATAATCCATACGTGTAGGCCCGACGACACCGAGGGTGCCAACCCGTTCACCTTCACGGCAGAAAGGCGCGGTAACGACTGAACAATCGGCAAAGGCTTTATAGCCGGATTCCTCACCGATAAATATTTTGATGCCCTCAACACCGAGACTACGTTCCAGCAGATCAAGTAAATCCTGCTTGGTCTTGAAAGAACCAAATAATCGCCTCAGGGTCTCATTATTGCTAAGATCAGGGATATCAATAAGTTGCTCTTCGCCACTGACCATCAGATTATTATCTGCTGAGGCACCATCATCAAAGGCCTGCCTGGCCAGGGATATTGCTTCCTGAATGACCCGGTTCATGCCTGCTGTATCCTTTTCCATACCATGCAGCAGCATCATTTTTACACTGTCCAGCGCCCTGCCGCTAAAGGTTTCATTAAAGAAGTTGGCCGCCTCCACCAGTTCAGATGGAGAATATTCCCTGTCAGTAGTAATTACCCTGTTTTGCACTCGCCCGTCTTCACTGACCAGAATGACCAGCAGGCGACTGTGACCCAGATTCAGAAATTCAATCTGTTTAAATATTTCCTGGTCTGAGTTGGATACCATAACCACACCGGCAAAGCGGGTAACATCTGACAGCAGACTGGAGGCAGAATGCACCAGTGTATCGACATCGACCTCGCCGGAAAAGCTGGCAGCATACTCCCGGCTCACAAGGGGGGCCACCGGTTTAATCTGAATCAGTGAATCTACAAACAGGCGGTAACCACTTTGGGTAGGCACTCGCCCGGCGGAGGTGTGAGGAGCATGTACCAGTCCCATGTGTTCCAGATCAGCCATGACATTTCTGATCGTGGCAGCACTCACTCCTAAACCGGAACTTTTCAGCAGCTGCTTAGATCCTACAGGCTGCCCACCCTCGATATATGTCTCGATCAGTGTCTTTAGCAGGATTTCAGCACGTGTATTGAGTGACTCGGTCATCTGGTAAAATTTATTGTAAATGGTTATTCTATTTCTGGAATACAGGACATTATACCCATCGGCTGGTGACAATAAAGCGTGCCGCTCAATATCATCGGTATGCTCTTCCGTTCTTCCGGCAAGTCGATTAATCTCTATAACTGCATAAACAGGAGCCCGGCACTAAATGTCGCTAGTTTTTAAAACAGTATCAGTTTTCTCTCGGCACAATGACCCCTCTGCACGGGCAGTGGCTGACCAGCTGCAGGAGTGCCTGCTCAAACTTGGTTGTGAAGTTAAGCGAGAAAAAAACGAAGATGTAGGTAAAACAGTAGCCGACCTGGCCATTGTGGTTGGCGGTGATGGTACCTTATTGCATATCGCACGTGAGATTGCGGCACAGGACATTCCCCTGGCAGGTATTAATCTGGGACGCCTGGGATTTCTGGTAGACATTCCCCGTGAAGACATGGGAAAAATCCTGCAGGAAATACTGCACGGCAGTTATCAGCAGGAGGAGCGAATTCTGCTGCATGCCAGCCTGTCGCGTGACGGAAAAGTCATACACAGCGCTGATGCCCTGAATGATGTTGTGGTCAGCAAGGGTGAACTGGCACGCCTGATTGAATTTGAGACCCTGGTCGATGACACACATGTCAACACAGCGCGGGCGGACGGCATAATCGTTGCCACACCAACAGGTTCTACGGCCTATGCCCTGTCAGCCAATGGCCCAATACTGGATCCGGAACTTGAAGCCATTGCCCTGGTTCCTATCTGTCCTCATACCCTCAGCTTTCGGCCGCTGGTCATCAGTAGCCAGAGCGGTGTATGCATCCGTATGCTGGACAGTGGGCAGGACAACTGCTATCTCAGTTTTGACGGTCAATCAGCCGTGCGGCTGCAGGATGGCGACACCGTTGATATAAAAATGGCCGAGCATCGTGTTAAATTACTGCGCCCGGTCAATCACAGCCATTATGAAGTGTTGCGTGCCAAACTGGGCTGGGGTTAGGCTCCATCTATTGGTAATCCTGAAATCTACTAAAAATGCTTTCATCACTGTATCTTAGAAATTTCGTTATTGTCCGGGGAGCAGAACTTGCCCTCTGCGAAGGCATGACGGCAATTACTGGTGAAACCGGTGCCGGCAAATCGATACTTATCGATGCACTGCAGCTGGTGCTTGGTGGCCGCACCTCCAGTGATGTAATTCGGCATGCTGAAGATCAGGCCGAAATCATTGCTACTTTCGATCTGCAGCACCGCTCCGATGCGGCTAACTGGCTAAAAGAACAGGAACTGGATGCCGAGCAGGATTGCGTGATCCGTCGAATATTGCGCCGTAAAGGAGCTAGCAAGGGATACATCAATGGCCGCCCGGTCGCCATGCAGCAACTCAGACAACTCGGTGATTTTCTGGTCGATATTCATGGGCAGCACGAGCACCAGTCACTGCTTCGGCCTGATGACCAGCGCGAGATACTGGATGCTATTACCGGCCATCAGCCGGCACTTGATTTACTAAGCGGACATTTTGAAGACATTCAGCTTTGCCGACAGCAACTTGATCACCTGCGCAATGTTGACGGCAAGGGAGAGGATCAGCTTGAATTATTGCGCTATCAGGCCAATGAACTGGAACAGCTGGCGCTGGAAGAAAATGAAATAGAAAATCTTGAAGAAGAACACCGCCGCCTGGCCAATACCAGTGAACTTATTGCCGGCATTAATGATAGCCTTGTTAAGCTGAGTAATGACAACAGCACGGCGATAGAACAACAGTTGAACCAGGTGATTAGCGGCCTGCAACAGCTTGAGCGGTTTGACCCGACACTGTCCGAAATCAATCAGCTGCTACTGAATGCCAGCATTCACATCGATGAAGCCAGCGGGCGACTGAGACAATATCTCGATCAGATGGATAGCAACCCGCAACGCCTGGACTGGGTCAATCAACGAATGGGAACCATTCATGACCTGGCGCGCAAACACCGCATTAACCCCGGCGAATTACCAATCCAGCTAAGCAGCCTGACACAGCAAATATCCGATCTCGAGTCCGGAGAAAAACGAATTGATGAACTTGAAAAGAACCTCACAGAGCATTTAATAAACTACCAGGAACAGGCAAAAATAGTTTCTCAGCGGCGCAACCAGACAGCCGCCAGGCTTTCCAATGAAGTTTCCAGCCGCATGCAGAAGCTGGGCATGGAAGGCGGCAGTTTTGTCATTAAACTAAGCGATACTGAGCCGGACACTCCCCGGCGTCACGGCCTGGATAAAATAGAATACCTGGTCGCCGCAAACCCCGGTCAGTCACCGCAGCCATTAAACAAAGTTGCCTCGGGCGGTGAATTGTCACGTATTGCCCTGGCACTTCAAGTGGGTGTAATGGAATCATCCACCACACCGACACTGATCTTTGACGAAATTGATGTCGGCATCGGTGGCCGGGTTGCGGAAATCGTTGGTCAGCAACTGGCAAAGCTGGGAACAGTTCGACAGGTGCTATGCATC
>JAYEGM010000044.1:0-18146 GCA_034659075.1 Pseudomonadota bacterium | reverse complement strand
CGGTCAGGCATTATACCCGCCTAAGCCAGTTAAACTTTTCCATCGATACGCAGTTTTATCCGCTGGGTTCATGCACCATGAAGCACAACCCGCGGATCTGTAACGAAGCGGCAATGTATGAGGGTTTTAGCGGGCGCCACCCTTCAGCACCGGACTCGACCGGGCAGGGGATACTTAGCTGCCTGTTTGATCTACAGGAAATCCTTAAAGATATTTCCGGTATGGCCGAAGTCAGTCTCGCACCGATGGCCGGTGCGCAGGGCGAATTTACCGGCATTGCCATGATCCGTGCCTACCATGATGCCAGGAATGATGCAGGCCGTGAGGAAATTCTGGTACCTGATGCTGCGCACGGCACCAACCCGGCCACCGCTGTGATGTGTGGCTACAAGGTGCGTGAGATTCCAACACTGGATAATGGTGATGTAGACATCGAGGCACTGCGTGCTGTGGTTGGCCCGCAAACTGCCGGCCTGATGCTAACCAATCCCTCAACGCTGGGTGTTTTCGAAAGACAGATCAAAGAGATTGCAGCGATGGTGCATCAGGCGGGTGGCCTGCTGTATTACGATGGCGCCAATATGAATGCCATACTCGGTAAGGTAAAACCGGGAGAAATGGGTTTTGATGTTATCCATTTAAACCTGCATAAAACCTTTTCCACACCGCATGGCGGCGGCGGCCCCGGTGCAGGACCCGTAGGTGTTAACGAACGCCTTATCCCTTTTCTGCCAGTACCTAAAATCGTCGAGTCATCGGGTGAGTACAAATTACTTGACAGGAATGATTGCCCGCAAAGCATCGGCCGCCTGTCATGCTTCATGGGCAATACAGGGATTCTATTACGTGCCTGGGTCTATGCACGGCTGCTGGGTCGGGACGGTATGAAGCGCGTTGCGGATTACGCCACCCTGAATGCGAACTATATGAAAGAAAAACTTGAACAGGCCGGTTTCGAAATGGCTTACCCGACACGTCGGGCAACCCATGAGTTTATCCTGACGCTGAAAAAGGAAAAAGTCGACACCGGCGTTACAGCAATGGATTTTGCCAAACGCCTGCTGGACAAGGGTTATCACGCGCCGACCACCTATTTCCCCTTACTGGTACCAGAATGCTTTCTCATTGAACCGACCGAAAGCGAGAGCCTGGAAGAACTCGATGGTTTTATCGGTGCGATGATAGAAATAAAGAAAGAGACAGTCGAGCAGACGGAGACAGTAAAAACTGCACCGCATAACCTGCCTGTACGACGGCTGGATGATGTGCGTGCAGCAAGGCAGCTGGATATAGTGTGGCAGGAACAACAAAACTGATCTTTAACCACAGAGGACATGGAGGTCTCTTGTGATGATGAGTTTTAGGTATTACGTACCAGGTTTTACGTAAAACCTAATACGTAAATCGTTTCACTATTTTGAAAACTCTTTGTCCTCTGTGGTGAATGATTTCGACTTTTTAATTAATACTTTAAAGTGGTAAAAAAAACATGATAGCTTTAATTTGTGGATCGATGGCCTTCGATACCATCATGGTATTTGAAGACCGCTTCAAAAACCATATCCTGCCGGATCAGGTGCATATCCTGAATGTTTCCTTTCTGGTGCCCAGCATGCGTCGCGAGTTTGGTGGCTGTGCAGGGAATATTGCCTATAACCTTAATTTGCTGGGTGGCGAAGGTCGGCCGATGGCTACCGTGGGCCGTGATTTCGCCCCTTATGCCGAGTGGATGGACAAGGCCGGCGTTAGTCGAGAGTCACTAAAAGAGCTGGCTGATGATTATACCGCACAGGCCTATATCACTACCGATCAGGATGATAATCAGATTACCGCCTTCCATCCCGGCGCCATGAACCAGTCGCACATCAACAAGGTGTCTGATGAAACGGGCGTGAGCATCGGCATAGTCTCTCCAGATGGCCGTCAGGGCATGATCGATCATGCGACACAATTTATGGAATCCAACATCCCGTTTATTTTCGACCCGGGCCAGGGCATGCCGATGTTTGATGGTGATGACCTGAATCGTTTTCTGCAACAGGCAAGCTGGTTGACGCTAAATGACTACGAATTCCAGCTTTTTTCTGAGCGCACGGGTAAAAATGCCGGGGAAATTGCACAAGAAGTGGAAGGTCTGGTAGTCACTCGCGGCGGTGAAGGGTCAATTATCTATGCAAATAATAAGGAAATAAACATACCCGTGGCAAAAATTGATAAGCTGGCGGATCCAACCGGCTGTGGTGATGCCTACCGCTCAGGTCTTTTGTATGGTTTGATGAATGATTTAGACTGGGAAACTACCGGGCGTCTCGCTGCAGTGATGGGGGCGGCCAAAATTGAAGTTAACGGTACCCAGAATCATGCGCCGACACGGGATGAAATAGCCGGACGCTTTAAGGATAACTTTAACTACCAGCCCTGGTAATCAGGAGCGGCGACCGCACCTATCTTTATCATTAATTATATAATATAATAATACGCTTATATTAAGGCTGTCTGGCGTATTCGGTGCACAGGCAGCTAACACTGATAATTTTCAAGCGGAGTTATTTAAGATGGCCGACGAAGAAAAGAAGGTAGTAGCAGATAGTGCTGCTGCAGAAAAAATGACCAAAAGCGTCAAAAAGAAAACGGTAAAAAAAGCAGCGAAGAAATCGGTCAAAAAGAAAGCTGTCAAAAAAGCTGTTAAAAAGAAATCCACAAAGACTGCCAGTACTGAGAAAACTGCAGCAGTTGCTGCTGCAAATGGTAATGGCCAGAAAGAAAAGGCCAAGATTCGCCTTAAAGCAGAATCGACATCTACTGTTGTCAGCCCCCCCAGACAGAATAAAGACAATCTGGCCATGTTTTCCAGGATTGCAATCATTCTACTGATACTTGTTGGTATCTGGACGCTGGTCTCCTATATGAATGAAGATGAAGAAAGCAAAGAGCTTAAGACAGGCCCTGCAGCAACAGCAGCGCCCGCTGCTGCAGCACCAGAAGCCGCGACCGCACCTGCTGCCATGCCTGAGCAGATGCCGATGAACATGGCACCTGTAGAGGTCGTGCCTGCTATTGTCGAAGTGGAAGAGGTTGTAGTTGTAACCGAAGAAGCAGACACAGAAGAAAAGGTCGAAGAAAAGGCCAAAGAAGCAGGCACAGAAGAAAAGATCGAAGAGAAGGCAGAAGAAAAGAAGGAAGACTCCAAAGGTTTCTTCGGCAAGCTTTTCGGCAAGAAGGATGAAGCGGCGGATAGCGACAAGGATGCTGCTACAGGGGATGTGACCGTATCTCAGCCTGCTGTAGATCAGGCGCCAATGCCACAGCCATATGGTCAGCCTGCACCATGGGGGCCGCCGCAGGGCTTTGGCCCGCCACCGTATGGCGCACCATTTGATCCAGCGATGCAGCGTGCACCGTGGGGACCGCCTCAGGGCTTTGGCCCTCCGGAGGATTTCGGTCCACCCCCGGGCTTTTATGATGACATGCCGCCAATGCCAAATTATGATCAGGAACCTAACTGGTAGTAATTGGTTCAATTTAAGAGATACAACTGGCAGCCATATGCTGTTACAGTTAAAAGGCCGCGATCTTCGCGGCCTTTTTTTATGTATCCAGATCAAATTACTTTTCACCACAGAGGACACGGAGGGCACAGAGCTTTAATAGCCGTCTGTATGTTTTCTTTTGTGATTGTGGGCATGTGAACAATAGCTAGTTTTATCTGTTTAACCTGAAAAATCTTTTTCCTCTGCGACCTCCGTGTCCTCTGTGGTGAATATTTAAAAACTACGAATTTATTGCGATGATTGAGAAAAGAAAATCGCTGCTACGGGAATACAGCCAGCTGGCGAAGCTATCTGTACCCATTACCATTGGCCAGGTTGCACTGATTGCTACTGGCTTTGTTGATACTGTAATGGCCGGGCGTATCAGCCCTCTGGCATTAGGTGCCATTGCTGTTGGTGCTAATTTATGGATTCCTGTTTATTTATTCAGTGTCGGCCTGATGATGGCTGTATCGAGCATGGTCTCGCATTATTTCGGGGCTGGGCAGACGGCAGCGATTCGAGATCTGATCAAGCAGTCTTTGCTGGTATCAGGCGTACTGGGCTTGCTGGGATTTTTTGCAGTTCGACAACTGTCCGGGTTGATGGTCTGGGTGGGCATAGATGAAGATATTATTCCAGTAGCAACAGGTTATCTGTACGCTGTATCCTGGGGTATTCCGGCTGTCTGCGCCTATCTGGCGCTGCGTTTTGTCAGTGAAGGTATCGGCTACACCCGGCCAATGATGATCATTCAGCTTATTGGGCTGGCCATCAATGTATTGTTGAATTACATCCTGATGTTTGGCAAGTTGGGTGCACCGGCCATGGGGGCAGTTGGTGCAGGCTGGGCAACTGCCGCTGTTATGTGGATTAATCTATTTATGCTGGTGGCGTACATTCTTACTCATCATCGATATGCAGATATATGGCAATCCGAGAAGCTGAAACCGGACTGGCAGCGTACTAAAGAAATGCTACTGCTTGGACTGCCAATAGCACTGACACTGGTCAATGAGGTAGGAATGTTCTCTGCGGTAGGTTTGCTGATGGGGCGTCTCGGAGTCATCGAGGTGGCAGCACATCAGATAGCAATCAATTTTGCCGGCATGATGTTTATGATCCCGCTGGGAATTTCAGCTGCGATAACCATAAGGGTTGGCCATGCGCTGGGCGGGCAACGTCTTGTTGATGCCCGTTTCCGTGGCCTGGCTGGCATCAGCCTGGCCGGTATGTGCATGTTTGGTACTGCCAGCATTATGCTGTTGTTTCCTGATTTAATTGTATCGATCTATAGCAAGGATGCTGAGGTGGCCAGGATGGCAGTTAGCTTGCTGTTTATGGCGGCAATTTTCCAGCTGTCTGATGGTATTCAGGTATCTGCTGCTGGTGCCTTGCGCGGTGTGAAAGACACCCTGTATCCCCTGCTGGTGAGTGTGGTGGCTTACTGGTTTATTGGTTTGCCTTTTTCATACTACCTGGGGGTTACCCGGGCATTTGGTCCGCAGGGTTTGTGGATGGGGCTGGTGGCGAGCTTGACGATGGCGGCGGTCTGGTTGGTCTGGAGGTTCTGGCGGGTTAGTCGTGTGAATGATAGTGAAAAGTTTAAAGTTTAAAGAAACACAAAATATTCCGGGTTTACTAAATTTATCTTTTTATTTTCCCCTTTCCCCTTTCCCCTTTAGCCTATAGCCTTATTTCAACAAATACTCCCGAAACTCATCCAGCTCTGCAATTGGCGGCAGGCAGCTTGTCCCCCGGCAGGGATAGGCCAGCACGCCGTCTCCAGGCGCTATTTTTGAAGATAGCAGTCCCGGCAACTGCCCGGCCTCTGAGGGTATAGCCAGGACAACTCGGTTTGGTGTGGCAGATTGAGCTGCCAGTTTTCTCCATGTTTCTAACAAGCTTTCTTCTCCGCGCAGGATGATGGTTTCTGCAGGGTAAAGATAGGCCTCAAGAGCAGTGAGCAGGCTGCCATGAGCTAACGGATGATGATTAATATTGTTCCACAGCGCACGCAGCGTTTTTTCTGCTGCATCGAGATACCGTTGTTCAGCTGTTATTTGGCCAAGTATAAATAGAATCCGGGCGGCGATACCGTTACCTGAGGGGATGGCATCGTCGGCATCCGGTTTGATGCGGGTGATCAGCTGCTCGTGATCATTGGAGGTGAAAAAGAACCCGCCGTGCTGCTTATCTTCAAAATGCTCAAGCATGCTTTCAGTCAGTAATATCAGCATTTGCATGTCATCCGCAGACCAGCGAACCTGTAGCAATTCGAATACGCCGGCGGCCAGCAGGGCATAATCATCAAGATAAGCATTTAACTGGCTTTTGCCATTTCGGGCTGTTACCAGGAGGCGATGGCCGTCCCATAGATGCCTGTGAATAAATGCCAGTGAGCGCTCAGCAGAATGGATGTATTCAACTTTACCCAGGGTATCACCCGCCCTGGCCATCGCGCCGATCATCATGCCATTCCAGGCAGTCAGGATTTTGTCATCCAGTCCGGGGCGGATCCGTGTTGCCCGTGCATCTAAAAGAGTTTTAAGGGCCTGATCAATTTCGATTCTTACTGTGTCCTGGTCCTGTCCGTTTTCTCTGGCGGTAGCTTGAATTGATTTCAGTGCATGCAAGTGCCATTGACCCTCAAAATTAGGTCTGCCGGAAAGTTTATAACGGGACTGCAGCAACTCCCATTGCAGCGGGCTAACCCGTTCCTGTATCTGATCGGTCGTCCAGGTATAGAACAGGCCCTCTTCACCTTCTGAGTCGGCATCCAGGCTGGAGTAATAGCCCCCATCAGCCGACTGCATTTCCCGGATCACCCAGGCACAGGTTTTATCAGCTGTATCCAGCATTTCGGGTGCATGACAGGCCGTGGCTGCTTCTATGTATAGCGGGATCAGTTGGGCATTATCATAGAGCATCTTCTCAAAATGCGGGATCATCCACAGTTCATCGGTAGAGTAACGGTAGAAACCACCGCCGACGTGATCATTCAAGCCACCTTCAGACATTTTTGTTAATGTGAAACGGCATATTTCAAGTAATTGCTGCGCGGTCTCGTTGTCATTACCGAAACTGGCCTGACGCAGGCAACGCTCAATATTAGTCGGGTGTGGAAACTTCGGTGCAGCACCGAAACCGCCATGTACAGGGTCAAAGCTTTCCTGCAGGGCGCTGGCGGCGCGTTTTAACGGTTCATCGACCAGATTGACTGCGCGGCTGGAGGCCTTATTCTCAGCCATGCTGGAAAATGCTGATATCATCTGCTGCTTATGCTGTTGCAGTTCTTCTCTGTACTGCTGAAAATGATCGTTAATCTGCTGCAGTACGACTTTGAAGGGAGGCATGCCGTGGCGTGCATCAGGTGGAAAATAGGTACCGCCAAAAAAAGGTATTCGGTCTTCAGGGTTGAGAAACATGTTTAACGGCCAGCCACCGGGCTTCTGGTTTAGCATCTGGTATGCCGTCTGGTATATTTTGTCCAGATCAGGCCGTTCTTCACGATCCACTTTGATGCAGATAAAGTGACGATTCATGATGTCTGCCGTCGCCTGATCTTCAAAAGACTCATGCTCCATAACATGACACCAGTGGCAGGCGGCATAACCGATAGATAACAGGATTGGTTTGTCATCTGAGACGGCAAGAGCCAATGATTCTTGTGTCCAGGGATGCCAGTTCACCGGGTTCTCGGCATGCTGCAGGAGATAAGGACTGGTTTCATTGATCAGCGCATTTGTCATTCTCGTAGAATGGCTATTTTACTGCCCGGGGAAAAGACTGGGAGAGTAGGGGTATTCAGCTTATGTACCTGTATCCTACGATTTTTTCTTTCTCCCCCGGATGGCCTTTTCTCGTAAAGTGAAACTGATAATGCCACTGATAGACAACAGCAGTAATACTATTCCTGTCAGGTCGACGAGCAGGGTACCTGGTAGCTTAAATAACCGCCCGCTATGTAAATCCTGCAGCACACGTTCCCAGCTTGGGCCGTAGGCCGGCAGCAGTTTGTTAAGTCTGACTTCAGTGTCGAGAGCGGTTGGCTCAAGTCCTGACCAGGCGGCAGATTTTAGATTGCTAACTGGCTGCCAGTTAAGTATGTCCGCATCACTCATATAGACTTGCCGGGACGATGTAATTAGCAGCCCTGCATCAGTCTGTCCCACACGTTCGATTTTCCCCGGCAGGCCGCTGCTGCGGGTCAGTGTTTCAATGATCTCTGCCGCCGGTGTAAGTAACAGTATCGAATCACTGAGGGCGATGATAAAAAATTGATCCAGCGTGGCCGTGCCGATGAGGGCGGAACTGTATTGACCCAGCAAGTGACCATCCATAAATAAGGACTCACCAAGCTTATCGACCCTGTGTAGTCGAGTGCTGGCGCTTGTTCCTGTGGGTGGCTCGAGGCCGTATAGACGCAGCATCAACGAGCTTTCCAGTCGTGAATTATCCAGGCCGAGATCATGACTGTGATTGAGCATCAAACCGGTAATCGACAGGTAGATAGCAATCAGTGCGGCAAATATGCCAATGCGTCTATGCCATTTACTCAAATGTTTGCGCATAATTATTAGTTGGCCTGTTGTTGCGCAATATGGTCTGACAGTTGCAATGCAACGGCAGCCAGTTTGCGAATTGCATTGACTGACAGGGTTGCACCACTTATGCCATCGATGCGTCGGTCCAGCTGCTGCTTGCTGTTTAGAGATGCACCGGTAAACTGTTCAGTGAATGAGGGGTAACGAACTTCATCGCCCCGGCTTTCCCGAAATACAAGCAGCCTGACCCGTTCCAGCTTATTATTCTGGATGATAAATCCTGCTGTTAAGGGTTTCTCTTTGCCAATCTCATCCAGTATCCATGCGCTGCGGTCGCCCTTGAGCCAGTAGCGTACTCTGAGCGCTGGATAATCATGTTCAAGCGTTTTATGTATTTCTGACTTAAGCGTGCCTTTTATCCATACGGTCCTGGGCTCGGGAACGTCACCACTGAAAGACTGTTTGAGGAAGTCATCCGTGCTCAGGTAGATAATGGCTTTCGTTGCTGAAGCCCAGGACGGGAGCGCAAGTATAGTTGTCATGACCGCGGTTACGAATACCACTATAGCTGTACCGCCCGCAGCTTTTTTTATCATAGACATGTTTATGTTCTGCTATGTTAGAACTGATAGCCAACGCCCAGATTGAACCCGTCCAGTTCTTTCGCACCTTCCGGTGCATCCTGGTCCTGCAGGTCGAACTTGAATACAACATGTTCATTCAACCAGTAGTTTGCACCGATGCTGGACTGGGCATACTGGCTGTCAAAATGGGCGCCGGCAGTGTTATCCCATTGCTCATAGCGTGCGAAAAGACCGATAGCCTGGTTGATGCGCCATGCCGGTTCTATATACCAGCCAAGTTGTTTATCCGCACCAATACTTGCTGGTCCTTCACCGTCAAGATTCCATTGTGCATACAGTGCACGCAATCCAAAGGCTCCGCGTTGCAGTACAATATGTGTTTCTGCGAGTGTAGCGGCACCGGCCAATGGATCGTTCCCCTGTGTAATGTCATCCTGATACTGTAACGAGGCGGTAAGCTCGAGGCCGGGCAGGCCCGTCCATTTTAGGCGTCCGGTTAGTGCGCCATTGTTGGCTACTGCTTTGCTAACTTTCTGGCGGCCATTACGAGGTTTGTAGTCATCTGCCGCAGAGGTGTTGAGTCCAGACGTCGCCGCTGCGTCATAGGACCAGCCGCTGCCAAAACGGCCAGTCAAACCCAGTCCACCTGCCCACCATGTGGTAGGGATGATATTTTTTTCTACCTGATTGCGTTCAACGCCATAGAAAGTATTGGGCTCATGTGTTTCATTAAGAATACCAACAGGCAACAGGAAGAGTCCTGCTTTTCCAGACAGGCTGGCCGTCATGTCATGTTCGATATATGCCTGTTCAAGTTCAATTTCTCCGTTCTTGCCATCACCGGCAATCGAATGTTCCAGTTCCAGTTCAGAAAAGAAACGTGTCTTCTCGTTAAACTCATGTCCAAAAAACAGCACAAAACGGTGGAAGTCTATTTCATTCTTTTTTACGCCACTGGTTTGGTCTTCGAGATTATTATAGTGAAGCTCAGCATAACCGCCTATATGTGTTTTTGACACGCTGGTAGCTTGTTTCTGGTCAACGGCATCAGCAGTGGCTTCAACCATGCTTACAGTTTCTTCAATTTTTGCAACGCTGGATTTCTGCTGTGTCATCAATGCATCAATCTGTTTCTGCTGCTGCTGGATAATTTTCCACATTTCTTCACGGCTGGGCAGATCGTCCTGAGCAAGAGCGCCACTGTTTATGCTTAGCATGCAGCTTGTTAATAGAAGTGAGCGAAATATGTTCATGAGAGCCGTACCTGATATACCTGGTTATTGAAAGGGGTGGCGATAATAATCTAAATAAGAATCATTATCAATATCAATAATAAGGGGGCCGATGAAATTAGAACAACGGGTGGTAGTAAAGGCTGGATAAACAAACTCTGTGTGCAGAATGGTGAAAAATAGACAGAGTGCCCAGTATGTGAATAATTATTTTGTTTTTCTATTTTTCTATTTATCTTTTAAGGCGATAATAGGCTGATGCTTACATATCCTGAAATTGAACCTGTCCTGCTCAGCATCGGGCCACTTAAAATGCACTGGTATGGCATGATGTACCTGTTTGGTTTTTCATCAGCCTGGTTGCTGGGTATCTGGCGTGCAGCAAAGTGCGACAGCTGGGACAAAGAGCAGGTTGGTGATCTTATCCTCTATGGGGCACTGGGAGCCGTACTCGGCGGCCGGCTGGGTTATATCCTGTTTTACAAGCTGGGCGATTATCTGGCGCAGCCTCTGGATGTCTTCAGGGTATGGGAAGGCGGGATGTCTTTCCACGGCGGAATGCTCGGGGTGTTCGTTGCAATCTGGCTGTTTGGCAGGAAAACCAACAGGAGCTTCTTTCAGGTAAGTGACTTTGTTGCTCCTCTGGTGCCCATTGGCCTGTTTTTTGGTCGCATCGGCAATTTTATCAATCAGGAATTATGGGGGCGTGTCACTGATCTGCCGTGGGGCATGGTTTTTCCACTGGCAGGCAGCGTTCCACGTCACCCTTCACAGATCTATGAGGCACTACTTGAGGGTGTCGTGCTGTTCTTCATTCTCTGGTTTTACAGTGCTAAGCCAAGACCTGTTGCACGGGTATCAGGCCTATTTCTTGTTCTCTATGGTGTGTTCAGGTTCATTGTTGAGTTCACGCGTGAACCGGATGACTATCTTGGTTTTGTTGCTCTGGACTGGATGACTATGGGGCAGGTATTGTCACTGCCAATGATAGTGGCAGGTTTGATAATTATGCTGCTAGCCGGCGGTCAACGCTTTCACTATAAGGGCGAGGCCAGTAAGAAAAGTCACTAGTTCAAATGCACGTTTAATTGAACTGTTGTGGCTTTTGATCGCGAGATGTGCGCCGGCGTAGCCGCCAATCGCCGAGCCAAGTATCAGTACGGGTAGCCATGACCATTCTACTGTGCCCAGTAGCGACAGTGTGATGGCACCGGTGCCATTCCAGAAGATACCTACCACGACCAGGGTGTAGGCTACGGCAAGTTTGTATTCGAGCCCAAACCAGCGTACCAGCCATAAGGTGCAGAATAGACCGGTGCCGGAAGTCAGCGAGCCATTTAAAATACCTATAACCATTAGAACAGCTCCACCTGTCAGGTAACCAGTTTTATCCCTATGGGTATCTCTGGCGTTAACACCCATATTGGGCCTGCGCCAGGAGTAGAGAGCCAGGCTGACTGTCATCACACCCAGGGCAAGGTTGGCGATATTCTCGGGCACAGTGAGAATGAACCGGGCTCCCGGAATGACACCCGCCACGCCGGTAACCAGAATAAACAGTGCAAACCGCCACTGTAGCTTTTTCTCCTGCGAGTGCCTGATTGCAGCACCCACGCCAAGGGCAACACTGGCAATTTTGTGTGTTGCCAGTGCGACGGCAAAGGGCAGGCCAAGAAAAATCAGTGCGGGCAGCTGGAGCAAGCCAGCGCCACCACCGGCGTAAGCGGAGAATGTGTTTGCCAGGGTCGAAATTAAAAACAGCAGAATTTGTTCAGATAGATCCATTAACAGTTCTTTCAAGTTGGCATGCAGTATTGAAGTTTTAGCGCTTTGACGTATGATTACTTGTAGATGCTGTGCCACTTTATACTAATATTATCTGCGAGTAGACCATGCCCAATGTAAAATTTCAGTCACCAGTTCTGATTCCCTTTTTGACTTTTGTGTTGCTTGCTAATTCTGGTGCCGCACTCGCTATAGCCAAATGCCAGGATGCTGATGGCAAATGGCACTATGGAGACAATGCAGCTTCTATCTGCGGAGATGCCAGAATTACGATCATAGATAAAACGGGACGTAAAATCGAAGAAATAGATGAACCGTTGACGCTTGAGGAAATAAATACGCAAAAAGCAGCGGAGGAGCGGAAAAAGCTGGAGGAGAAAGCGAGAGCGAAACGCGAATTAGAAAAGAAACGTATTCTGGCTATCTATCCCAGTGAAGAGAGCATCATTCGTGCACGGGATGACAGGCTTAAGGGCATGGATAAAAATATCAGGCTGCAGGAAGAATTGCTTGATACTATGCGCCTCGAACTGAAAAGGCTGGAAGCGAAAACAGTACAAGCAGATAAAAATACAAAGAAAGAACTTGAAGCCCGGATAAAAATGCAGCAGGAAAATATCAACGATTATTATCAGGCAATTACCCGATTGCGACGAGAGCGTGAGAAAACTGCCAAAAAATATGAGGAAATCCTGATAGAATTTCGTGAACTGACAGTGGAATGATCTGACCTGTTTACCCGTTTTACGGTTTTTTCCCGGTTCAGACTGACTGGGAAGGCCGGATTATTGCCTGTGAATTACATTCCTCGCAATATCCACATAAAAAGCATTGATTGACACGGGCGCACTAAATCTGAACAATCGTCCGCCTACACACTACCCGAAAAATCTAGCAAGGAGTATCTGAGCAATGATCAAACCTCACGGTTCCGATGAGTTGAATCCGTTATTCGTTTACGATACGGCAAAACACGAAGCACTATCCAAAGAGGCAGAATCCTTGCCTTCCCTACTATTGAGTTCATCTGCTGCCGGTAATGCCGTCATGCTGGGTGCGGGTTACTACAATCCGCTGACCGGATACATGAACGTCGCCGATGCTGTCAGCTGTGCAGAAAATTTGAAAACTACTGACGGCGTTTTCTTTCCTGTCCCGGTATTGAACCTGACTGAAAAAGCCGAGGGTTTTGCTGTAGGTGACCGTATTGCTTTGCGTGATCCAAATGTTGACGGTCATCCGGTGCTTGCCGTTCAGACTGTTACCGCAATTGAAGAGGTCACTGACGAGCAAATGGCTGTGATGAGGGATAAAGTTTATCGTACCGATGATGCCGAGCATCCAGGCGTAGCGGCATTCATGAGCCAGGGGCAGATTGCAGTCTCCGGCCCGATAGATGTGCTCAACTTCAGCTATTTCCAGTCTGAGTTTCCCGATACTTTCCGTACTGCGGTCGAGATACGTAATGAAATTAAGGAGCATGGCTGGAAAACGATTGTGGCCTTTCAGACCAGGAACCCGATGCACCGTGCCCATGAAGAACTTTGTAAAATGGCCATGGAAGCAGTTAATGCGGATGGCTGTGTTATCCACATGCTGCTCGGTAAGCTGAAACCTGGGGATATACCTGCGCCGGTACGTGATGCCTCTATCAGAATAATGGCAGAACACTATTTCCCCGCTAACAGTGTCATGATTTGCGGTTATGGCTTCGATATGCTGTATGCTGGGCCACGTGAGGCAGTGCTACACGCGCTGTTCCGCCAGAATATGGGTGCTACGCATTTCATCATTGGTAGAGACCATGCCGGTGTTGGCGACTACTATGGTGCCTTTGATGCACAGACCATCTTTGATGATGAAGTTCCTGCCGGTGCGCTGGAGATCGAAATATTTAATGCGGACCACACAGCGTATTCGAAAAAGCTCAACAAGGTAGTGATGATGCGGGATGTTTCCGATCATACCAAGGACGATTTTATTTTGCTGTCGGGTACTGCCGTGCGTGAAATGTTAGGCAATGGCGAAGCGCCACCACCTGAGTTTTCACGCCCTGAAGTAGCGAAAATCCTGATGGATTATTATCAAAGTCTGAATTGATACTGATTCGTAGCTGCTATGCTATGTGATTGAAAAGCCGCCTGTTTCCTGGCGGCTTTTCTTTGTCATGACGTAAATATTTTTTAAAACATCTGGTAATATAAACGACCCATCTGGAAAAACAGGTTCAAATAAGTCGCGCTAATTCTCGTCATAGGAGTTAAATAATGCCCACTTACGTTCGCACTGATAAATGCGATGCTTGTGAGGGTCTGGATAAACCAGCATGCATGCATATTTGCCCGCATGACCTGATGCTTCTCGACATCGACGGTTCCGAAACCGGCCACGCTATGAAGTCTTACAATCAGGAGCCCGAGCAGTGCTGGGAATGTTATGCCTGTGTTAAGGCCTGCCCTGAGAACGCCATAGAATGCCGTAGCTATGCTGATGTTACCCCTCTAGGTGGCATGGTTCAGCCGGTGCTTGAAGCCGATGTCATCAAGTGGGATATCAAATTCCGAAACGGTAATACAAAATATTTCGAGTTCCCGGTGCGTACCATCGCTGAAGAGTCTATCGATCCCTATGCAGGGGTGCCGGCAGCGGCCGCTGCCGACATTGGTGATCACAGCAGCTTGTTTACCAAAGCTACGCATTTTTGCGACCTGAGCCAGTTCAACGCATCTTAAGCCGCGACAGTTTATAGAAAATAAGATATTTTTCATGGGAAAGTATTGTGTCTGAATACAGTTTTAGTAATCCTCAGGTCATCGAAGAAGAAGTCGATATTCTTATCATCGGAGGTGGCATGGCTGCTTGCGGTGCAGCATTTGAACTACAGCGCTGGAACGCTGATAAAAGCCTGAAGATCAAGATGATTGATAAGGCCGCGACAGATCGTTCTGGTGCAGTGGCACAGGGGCTGTCGGCGATTAACACCTACCTGGGTGAGAATGATCCCGCTGACTACGTGCGCTATGTTCGCCGTGATCTGATGGGCATCACCCGCGAAGACCTGGTTTATGATACCGGGCGCCATGTCGACGACTCTGTGCACCAGTTTGAAAAATGGGGGTTACCGATCTGGAAACAGGAAGGTGACGAAGGCAAAAGCCTGACAGAAGGCGGCAAGCCTGTCCGTTCTGGCCGCTGGCAGGTCATGATCAATGGCGAGTCTTATAAGCCTATCGTTGCCGCCGCAGCAAAAAAAGCCCTCGGTGTTGAGAACATCCAGGAACATGTATTTCTGGTTCGCCTGTTCAATGATAAAAATGATGCAGGACGTGTCGCGGGTGCGGCAGGCTTCTCCGTACGTGAAAACAAAATCTATATTTACAAGTTCAAAGCCTGCCTGCTGGTGTGCGGTGGAGCAGTCAATATTTTCCGCCCACGTTCAGTCGGTGAGGGCAGCGGTCGGGCCTGGTATCCGGTATGGAATGCGGGCTCTACTTACGCCATGGCGGCTGAAGCAGGAGCTGAACTGACCTTGATGGAAAATCGCTTTGTCCCGGCACGGTTTAAAGACGGCTACGGCCCTGTCGGTGCGTGGTTCCTGCTGTTTAAAGCGAAAACCATGAATGGTCAAGGCGAGGATTATCAGGCAAAGAACGCACACATGCTGCAGGAGCATGGTTATGGCGCTTACGTCAAAGGCCATGCCATGGGCACCTGTCTGCGTAACCATCTGATGATAAATGAGTTAAAGAACGGCAAGGGGCCTATCTTCATCGATACCGTGAGCGGTCTGGCTGAGTTGTCAGCGAAGATGACGCCGGAAGCAGTCGCGCACCTTGAAGCTGAAGCATGGGAAGATTTCCTCGATATGACGATCGCTCAGTGCGGCATCTGGGCTGGTGAAAATATTGAGCCGGATAAGACCATGTCTGAGCTGATGCCTACCGAGCCATACTTACTCGGTTCTCATGCCGGTTGTGCCGGTATCTGGTGTTCCGGTCCTGATGACCTGCCGGGTACTCCGGATCACTACCACTGGGGATATAACCGTATGACTACCGTTCGCGGACTGTTCACCGAAGGTGACGGCTGTGGTGCTTCTGGTCACAAGTTTTCCTCAGGCTCACATGCTGGTGGCCGTATTGCGGCTAAAGCCATGTTCAAATATGTACAGGAACACAGTGAACTTGTTCCTCAACTAGATCGTTCTGTCGATGAGATAAAAGAAGAAATCTATCGTCCTGTGACAACCTTTCTTGAGCACAAAGACTACACCACCGCAATCGACGTCAACCCGAATTACATAACGCCAAAAATGCTGCAGTTCCGCTTGCAGAAAATTATGGACGAGTATGTGGCGGGTGTTTCTACCCTGTACCAGACCAACGCTACAATGCTGGCTGTTGCCGAGCGCAAGCTGGGAATGCTGAAAGAGGATAGCCTCAAGCTACGTGCAAAAGACCTGCATGAACTGCTGCGTGCGTGGGAAAACACCCACCGTATCCTGACAGCTGAGGCTCACATGAAGCACATCCAGTTCCGTGAAGAGACTCGCTACCCTGGTTATTATTACCGTGCGGACTTCCTTGACCTGGACGACGAAAACTGGAAATGTTTCGTCAACTCTACCTACGATCGCAATACCGGCGAATGGACCTGTAAGAAGGTTCCATGGGTCGAACTCATCAAGGAAGGCTGAGTCTGGTAGTTTAGACTCCTGGAGTCGGTGAGGGTCCGGGTGCGAGAGTGCCCGGGCCTTTTTCTGTCTAAGACAGCCTGGAATACATATCACTATGAATGATGAGTGGCACTCAGCATTCATAGTGATATGTGATTTTACCTGTTCAACAGGTCAACAAAATTTCGGTAGTTAGTAACAAAAGATATTCATAGATTGAGGCGATTATCATGAGTGACGAAAATGAGAGCATTCATCTGGGTAATTTTGAGAACCTGGGTATAAATACCGACAGCGCTGTCGTGCCTGTCTACCTGGGTAAGGATGACAAATTCAAATTCAACTGCTATCCAGGAATCTCCTGCTTTAACGAATGTTGCCGGAATATTGACATCGTACTGACACCGTACGACGTCCTGCGCCTGAAAAATAATTTAGGTATAACGACTACCGAATTTATTGCTAATTTTGCCAGTTTTTACGAAGTGGATGGCCATGGCTTACCGGGTTTAAACCTGAAAACCAAAGATGACATGAAGGCCTGTGAGTTTCTCACTGATGATGGTTGTGCCGTCTATGTGGACCGGCCCACCGCCTGTCGATATTATGCGCTGGGCAATATGGCAATGCGTAAGAAGGAAACTGGAGAAGCAGAGATCGGTTACTTCGTCATCAAAGAGGATCACTGTAAAGGGCATTATGAAGGCAAAGAGCAGGCTGTCGCTGAATATAGCCATGAGCAGGGCCTGGAAGAGTATGACAAAATGAACTTTGGTTTTCAGGAACTGGTACTGAAGAAGAAATCCAGTGGGCCTACTGTTGGCGCTCCATCATCTCGCAGCATGCAGCTCTATTTTATGGCCGCCTACGATATGGACCGTTTCCGTGAATTCATCAAGTCACCTGGATTCAAGGAGATCTTTGATTTACCCGATGAAGAACACGAAAAAATTATTTTTGATGAAAAGGAATTGCTGAATTTCAGTGTGCGTTTTCTGAAACAGGTACTGTATGGCGAACATAGCATCGCACAAAAAGAGAATGCTGCAATTGTGCGCAAGCGAAAGAAACAGCAAAGAATGGTTAAAAAGCAGAAGGGATTGAATGATGAAGCAGAAAAACAAGCTTCAAAGTAAAACGGTTGGTATTCTTTCTGATACTCATGGGGCGATTCATCCAGGGGTGTTAGAAAAGATGAATGCCTGCGATTTGATTGTCCATGCCGGCGATATTTGTGGCGGAGAGGTGTTAGAGAAGTTAACACCCGGAATCGGTGAAATTGTCGCGGTTAGAGGCAATAATGATGTCAGCCAGCACTGGCAGCAGAAAAGCCCCTATACCCTGAAAGAATTGCCTGATGAACGTCGTATAGAGCTACCAGGCGGTTCACTGGCCGTTATTCATGGCCACCAGTACTGGAGTCGCCAGGATCCGCAATCTGCCATCCTTTCACATTTCCCGGAAGCACGTGCTGTCGTTTATGGCCATAGCCATTATGTTCAACATGAAAAGATTGACGGGCGTTGGCTGTTGAATCCCGGTGCGGCAGGCAAGCGTCTCAATCGAGGCGGATCGTCCTGCCTGATTCTCAGAGCCAGCGAAGAAAGCTGGAAAGTGGAGATGTATCGGTTTGTTAATGAATAAAATCATTAGTTTCAAGTTTCAAGTTTCAAGTTTCAGGAATCATAGTGGCGTTTTCTTTCGTCTTTCGTCTTTCGTCTTTCGTCTTGAAACTTGAAACCTGAAACCTTAGTCTTTAGTCCTTAGTCCCGCATCAGGCATTTCTTTTATAT
>JAYEGM010000043.1:0-18289 GCA_034659075.1 Pseudomonadota bacterium | reverse complement strand
CCGATTACGTTGACTAGAAAGTTTTTCAGATCATCATGGTTTAACGTGCCAATATTCTCTGTGTTAATTTGCATCTAAAACTGACCCACCATTTGCATTGTCAAATTCGATAGATGTGATTTTTATGTAAGACTCTTATTTTAAACATTGAAAGTTGAATACAGCCAGACAGGATGTGACATAATTGCAAATTGGACGTTGGTTATGTGAGTGTTGCTTTTGAGAATCGGAATTCAACAAGCCGGTGCTCACCGTGTTGTGAATAGTGATAAAAAATTTAATCAGAAGCAGGACGAAATTTATGAATCTGCGTTCCACCCACGTTCCACTGGCGTTCCACAAAAGGGACAATCAGAGACCATGACAGACAAGATGAGAAATGAAGCAAGAAATAAAAAGACCTTTAAAAACAATGTGTAACGTGGTTTATTGTGGTCTGGGATGGTTTGAAAAAATGGTACCGAGGAGAGGACTTGAACCTCCACGACCTTGCGATCACTAGCACCTGAAGCTAGCGCGTCTACCAATTCCGCCACCTCGGCATGGATGCTATCCATTAAGGCCGTGGATTCTGACGATTCAATGAGTTTATGTCAATGACGAAATCGAAAAAATATACCGAAGATCCCTTTGCAAAGCGCGAAGCGGAGAAGTATGAGAACCCTGTACCCAGTCGTGAAGCGATACTGACGCTACTGGAACAGGCCGGCCAGCTATTGTCGATGAAGAAGATACTCAGTGCACTGAATATCGATGATGCAGATAGCAGGGAGGCAATGCGCCGTCGTTTGAAAGCAATGGTGCGTGATGGTCAGTTACTGCGTAATCGCAAGAATATGTATGGATTAGCTCAACATATGGGTATGACCTGTGGTCTGATACAGGGGCATCCTGATGGTTTTGGCTTTGTTATTCCCGAGGCAGGTGGAGAAGATGTTTTTCTCAGTGCGAAGGAAATGCGCCAGGTTCTGCACGGTGACAGAGTCATGGTGCGTGCCATGGAAGGGCATCGGGGCAAGCTGGAAGGCAGTATTGTTGAGGTGTTACAGAGAAATAACCAGACAGTGCTGGGCAATTACCATGAAGATACGGGCATTGGTTACGTTATACCTGATGACCGGAGGATAGGTCAGGACATACTGATTCCACAGGGGCAGTCTGCAGAGGCTAAATCCGGGCAGATTGTTGTCGCTGTCATTGACCGGCAGCCTGACAAGTACAGTCAGCCGGTAGGGCATATCTCCGAAGTACTGGGTGAGCATATGGCGCCTGGCATGGAAATTGAGATTGCTACCCGAAAATATGAGCTGCCACACACCTGGCCTGATGAGGTAAGCAGTAAAGTTAAAGGCCTGCACTCTGAGGTGCAGGATCATCAGACACAGGGACGGCTGGATCTGCGTGATCAGCCATTGCTGACGATTGATGGTGAAGATGCGCGTGATTTTGATGATGCTGTACTCAGCCGCAAGACAGAGTCCGGCTGGCAGTTGATTGTCGCGATTGCTGATGTTGCCTCATATGTTAAAAAAGGCCAGCCACTCGATAAGGAAGCCGTTAAGCGGGGCAATTCCGTGTATTTTCCTGAACAGGTGATCCCCATGTTGCCCGAGGAACTTTCAAATGGCCTGTGTTCATTAAACCCGGATGTTGATCGTTTGTGCATGGTTTGCATCATGGATATCGACCATGATGGGGAAATCAATAACTGGCGTTTTGACAATGCGGTGATGCGCTCGCAGGCGCGCCTGACCTATGCCAAGGTCGCCTCCATGCTGGTGGATGGTGATCCTGAGCTGATTCAGGAATATTCCTCCGTTTTCGAGGCTTTGCAGAATCTCTATGAGCTGTATCAGCTGCGTCATCAATGGCGTGAACGACAGGGTGCGATGGACCTCGATATGCCCGAGACCAGAATTATTTTTAATGATGAACGAAAAATCGAAGCGATTGTTCCACAGATACGCAACGAGGCACACCGGTTGATTGAGGAGTTTATGCTGGCTGCCAATGTTTGTGCTGCAAAAACTATTTCTGATGCAGGTTACCCTGGTTTATATCGTGTACACGAAGGGCCAACAGAAGAGAAACGGGATAATCTGCGTAAGTTTTTGTTTGAGATTGGTTTAAGTCTCAGCGGAGGCGATGAGCCGGATGTGCATGACTATGCGCGACTACTGGCAGACATGTCGCAAAGAGAAGATGCCGAGGTCATCAAACCGATGATCTTGCGTTCTCTAAGTCAGGCAAGATATACGCCGGATTGTGATGGTCATTTCGCGCTAGGCTTCACACATTACACTCATTTCACTTCACCGATACGCCGCTATCCCGACTTGCAGGTTCACCGTACCTTAAAGGCAATATTGAAGAAAAAGGCCTCACCGTATACTGAACTTGGGCTGCTCGAGCTGGGTGAACACTGTTCGATGACGGAGCGCAGGGCGGATGATGCCACACGCGATGTCATGCGCTGGCTGAAGGCAGAGTATATGGTTGATCATGTTGGTGATGAGTTTCCGGGTACTGTCAGCGGCGTAACGGGCTTCGGTTTATTTGTGACGCTGGATGAAATCTATATCGATGGGCTGATTCATATTACGGCGCTAGGCAACGATTATTACCAGTTTGATGCGGCAAAGAGTCGTCTCACCGGAGAACGGACACACAAGACATATCGGCCGGGTGACCGCTTACAGGTTATGGTAGTGCGAGTCGATGTCGATGAAGGCCGCATAGATCTTGAACTTGCCGGTGAAGATAGCGCCTCCAGGCAGGACTCAAATAAGCAGGGTAGCGGGAGAGGAAAGCCTGCTGCCAGGAAGGGTAAATCAAAGGGCACAAATAAACACGGAACAGGCAAACGCGGTAAAACGCTTTCTCGAAATAAGGGGGGTAAAAAAGCCCCCGGGCGGGCAAAACGCCGTAAAAAGGTCAAAAACTCTTAATGGCTGAAGAAATCCTGACGGGTATTCATGCGGTGGCGGCCGTGCTAGCTTTAAACCCCGACCGTGTGCGCCAGATCTATGTCAATGAGAAGCGCCGGAATAATCGCCTGGAACCGTTACTCCTCGCAGTAAAAGAGCAGTCACTTCCTCTGAAAGAAGTTTCACGCGATAAACTGGATCGTCTGGCTGAAAATCAGATTCACCAGGGAATCATCGCACGTTGCGAAATGCTGCCGGCAAGAGCCGATGCCGAACTAATTTGGGACGTAAAAGCGCTGGGCCATCCTGCTATGCTGCTGGTACTGGATGGAATACAGGATCCACATAATCTTGGTGCCTGTGTGCGTACACTTAACAGTGCTGGAGGCGATGGCATTGTAATTCCGAAAGACCGTTCTGCGCCGGTAACTTCTGTCGTCCACAAGACCGCCAGCGGTGCAATGGAGACAACTCCGGTTTATACGGTAACCAATCTTTCCCGTACGCTGCAGCAACTGAAAGAAGACTGTGGTCTGTGGATATTCGGTACCAGTGACAAAGCAGATAACACTTTCTACCAGGCAGATTTTACGGTTCCCTTTGCACTGGTACTCGGGGCAGAAGGCAAGGGTATGCGGCGTCTGGTAACTGAACATTGTGATGAACTGTTGACGATACCCATGAAAGGAACAGTCAACAGTTTGAATGTGTCGGTTGCCGCCGGTGTTTGTTGTTATGAAGCGCTGCGACAAAGACAGATTTAGGAGATATGTATTACGGTTTACGTATTAGGTGTTACGTAAACCGTAAAACGGTTTTTTTCGCTTTTTTAAAGCCCGAAATTCTCAACCCGGGCTCTTTGCCACCTGGCACTACTTACCAGCCAATCCTTGCCATCTGCTATTAGCTTAATATCAAATCGATAAAGATCAGCGTTCAGGTCAATCAGAGATTCTGACTTTTCTACAGGATCTCCGGCCATGCCGACATAGACAATGACTCTTGCGGCACTTGCATCATCATTGAGTTTAATGTCGTTAATGCGGGTCAGTAGATGGATGGACTGGTGCCCCTGGAAATAAAACATAAGAGCCCGCAGGGCTGCGCGCCTGCTGCTGTTCCATTCATCGCTATATTCACTGTCAACCAGATCTTTTACACTGTCCAGTGATCGTTGTTCGACAGCCGCCTCCATGGCTGAAACCATATTTCGTATCTGCTCTTCGGGACTGTTTTTTTCCTGGTTACAGGAGCTAGTTAGAAAAATAGCGGAACTAAGCAGAAGTATGAAAAATCGTTTACACATCATGCTATGTTAGCACAGAGAAATATTGGTACCCATATGCTTTTATCCTGTAATAATATTGATACGAAGAAGCCTGCAATGGCGAAGGGTGAATGATGAAAGGCATTAAACGTTGCGAATGGTGCACGGGTTCAGAAATCGAAAGGGTCTACCACGATGATGAATGGGGAGTACCATTACATGATGACAGGAGACTATTCGAGTTTCTTATTCTCGAAGGTGCGCAGGCAGGTTTGAGCTGGATAACTATCCTGAAAAAAAGAGACCACTACCGCAAGGTATTTGACAATTTTGATCCCTTGAGAGTAGTGAAATACACTGATAAGAAAATTGAGAAATTATTGTTAGATCCGGGCATTGTGCGTAATCGGCTCAAAGTCACATCAGCTGTGAGCAATGCTCGATTCTTTCTCGATGTGCAGGAGGAGTTCGGTAGCTTTGATGACTATATCTGGCAATTCACCGATGGCCTGGTAATCCAGAACAACTGGGCAACACATTCTGAAATCCCGGCTAACACGCTCGAGTCCGATGCCATGAGCAAGGATCTGAAAAAACGCGGTTTCCGTTTTGTCGGTTCGACCATCTGCTACGCTTTCATGCAGGCTGTCGGCATGGTCAATGACCATACCATCGACTGTTATCGCCATGCGGAGCTTAGTTAACATGTACGATGAAAACACACATCACAGGATTACCCTGATTCGGCATGCCAAGTCATCCTGGAGTGATCCACGGCCAGCGGATTTCGATCGCCCACTGAACAAACGCGGCAAACGGGATGCACCCCGAGTAGGACGGTACCTGGCGGAAGCCGGTATCGACTTTGACCTGGTGTTATGCAGTCAGGCATCGAGAGCCAGGAAAACCCTGCGTGGTCTGCGCACTGAGCTGGCTATCGATGACCATCATATCGAGTACCGACAGGACCTGTATCTCGCGTCGTCGACAACCATCAAATCAATCATCGCTGAATGTCCCTCGGAAAAACGGGATGTAGCGGTGATTGCCCATAACCCGGGACTCGAGAACCTCGCATGGGATTTCTCGAACCGTTCGGTAGACCGTATGCCTACATGCTGCGTGGTGCGTTTTTCATTCGAAAACTCCGTGGACAGCTGGGAGCAGGGTATCAGCGGCGACGGAAAGGTGGAGCTCTACCTGCTTGCCAGGAATCTGGAATAGCTACTCGATGTCAGTGAATTGATGGTGACAGCCGGTCATTTAATGAATAGAATGCAGGCGTGAGAATTCAGTCTTCCATCGATAGAACCGGCCGCAATAGATTGCTGATCAGCCTGCTGATTGGCCTGTTCATCATTGCCCAGTTCGCTGCCGGCGCCCATGCCTCGGAGCACATGTTTCATGCAGCTGACAGTAGTTGCATCGTCATGCTCTCCGCCGAAAACAACTCGCCAACCGTTGGTATAGCAACGTTCAGGCCGAGTACTGATGGCTTTCTCCTCATTGTACGATCGTCTTACCGTGCACCACTAAATAATCAAACAACACGGGTATACCCGACACGCGCACCGCCACGCTCTGCCAGTTAACCATTGATAATTTTCCCGATTGCACTCAGTTATCGGGATCATCGCTATTTAACTGAACTGGAGAGCTACCCGTGAACAGAATAATCACGATCTCTGGGGCATTGATTGCCCTGAACCTGACGCCTTTACAGGCTGTCGCCAACGAGGACATCAATCAACTGCGCAAGCAGCTGGAAGTATTGAAACAGGACTACGAATCACGTATAAACGCGCTGGAAAAGCGCCTGCTGGAGGCGGAACAGTCACAGCATCAACTGAAGCAGGATATCAAGGCGGAACAGCCGGTGAGTCCACCGCAGCAACAGTCAGTGTCAGCAGGACAGGTACCGCAGCCAACGGCAGCAAAGCGCGGCGACAAGAGTTTCAACCCGGCTATCAGCCTGATCCTGGATGGCCGCTACAGCGACTTCAGTGAAGACCCTGAAGAATATTCGTTATCTGGTTTCCAGCTCGCTGGAGAGGCAGGGCCCGGTGAGCAGGGCTTCACCCTTGGCCACAGTGAACTGGTGATCAGTGCCAATGCCGACGACAAGTTCTTCGGCCGCTTCACTGCGGCCTTCGATAGCCACGAAGGCGAAACCGAAGTGGTGATCGAGGAGGCATTTCTCGAAACCCTCGCCATGCCCTATGCGCTCAAGGTCCGTGGCGGACGCTTTTATTCTGATATCGGTTATCTCAACAAGCAGCACCCGCACCAGTGGGACTTTACCGATGCGCCGCTGGTCTACCGTGGCCTGTTCGGCAACCACCTGCTCGATGATGGGGTGCAGCTGAGCTGGCTGGCGCCAACCGACCTCTATTTCGAGCTCGGTTCCGAGCTGCTTAGCGGTGGGCGCTACCCGATCGAGTACAGCGGCGATTCGACCATCCCGGCCTACACCCTGTTCGCCAAGCTTGGCGGCGATGTCGGCATCAGCCACAGCTGGCAGGCCGGCCTGTCTTTGATCGATGCGAAGGTCGATTATTCTACAGAATCCGGCCACGGACACGGACATGAAGATGAACACGAGGGCGAGGAAGAGCATATGTCGCCGATATACTCCGGTGACACGGTTACTCTGGGCTTCGACCTGGTCTGGAAATGGGCACCGCAAGGCAACTTCAAACAGCGCAACCTGGTGTTGCAGTACGAGTATTTCAATCGTGATTATGACGGCATGCTGAGCGCCGAACACGAGGGAATGACAGAGACTGGCAGTTATGACGGATCACAGTCGGGGTGGTATGCCCAGGCAGTCTACCAGTTCATGCCGCAGTGGCGCCTCGGTCTGCGCTACGATTCCCTGACCAGCTCGACGAGTGGTTCGTCGCCTGAACTGATCGAGGAGTCAGTTTTCGACAGCGAGGGACACGATCCCTGGCGTTACAGCATGATGGCCGACTGGTCGAATTCCGAGTTCAGCCGGTTACGTCTGCAATACGGTCACGACAAGTCCAGTCCGGAGGCGAACGACTACTGGATCCTGCAATACGTGCTGAGTCTTGGTGCTCATGGTGCGCATCGTTACTAGAGAGGTGAAATCATGATGAGAAGATATTTACTGCTTGTTTTCACCCTGCTGGTGTCGTTACCGTTGCAGGCCAACCTCAAGGTATTCACCTGCGAGCCGGAATGGGCTGCACTGGCCGAAGAGCTTGGCGGAAACCATGTCGATGTGACGTCGGCGACGCAGGCGATGCAGGATCCGCACTATATCCAGGCCCGACCCAGCCTGATTGCCCAGATTCGCAAGGCGGATTTACTGGTGTGCACAGGGGCCGGTCTCGAGGCAGGCTGGCTACCGGTGCTATTGCGCAAGGGCAACAATCCTCGAATCCTGGCTGGGAAACCCGGTCATCTGATGGCGACCAGCCATGTGACGATGAAGGAAGTGCCGCAGGTTGTTGACCGCAGTATGGGTGATATCCATGCCAGTGGAAATCCGCACATCCAGACTGATCCGCGGAATATCGCGAAGGTGGCCACCGTGCTTACTGACCGGCTGATTCAGATTGACAGCGCCAACCGCGATGAGTACCAGCGCCGCTATGAGGATTTTTCCCTGCGCTGGAACACCGCAATCAAAGACTGGCAGCAGAAGGCCGCGTCCGTTAAGGGCATGCCTGTTGTCGTCTACCATCGTAGCTGGATCTACCTGCAGGACTGGCTGGGTTTGAAGGAAGTGGCATCGCTGGAGCCTAAACCGGGCATTCCGCCCGGAAGCCGCTATTTGGCAGATGTACTCAATCGTACGCAGGGGTTTACGGATCTGGTGATCATTCATTCCCAGTACCAGGAGTCCAAAGCCATCGAATGGTTCTCCAGGAAATCCGGCGCCCCCGTTGTACTGCTACCTTCAACAGTTGGTGGTACAGCCGAGGCTGAAGATCTTTTTAGTTGGTATGAAGAAATTATCAGGCGCCTGCTGAAACCGCATGGTGGTGGCAATGAGTAGCACGGAAATCGGGATAATATTGCCAGCACTGCTAGCTGGCCTGCTGGTGCTTTCCACGCATGTTCCTCTTGGGCGGGAAGTATTGGCACGCGGAATAATATTTATCGATCTGGCGATAGCACAAATTGCCGGGCTGGGTGTCATTATTGCTTTCACTGCAGGCGTTCATGAAGGCTGGGAAGTCCAACTGGCGGCTATCAGTGCAGCACTAACTGGTGCAGTAATGCTGTATTGGGCAGAGAAGTTGTGGCCGGATGTACAGGAAGCAGTCATCGGTGCGACTTTTGTCATTGCTTCCAGTGCCAGCCTGCTGTTGCTCGCCAATCACCCGCAGGGCGGTGAGCACCTAAAGGAAATTCTCATCGGTCAGATCCTGTGGGTTAATTATGTAGAGTTGATACCGGTTGCTGTACTGTATGCCGTCTTGCTCCTGTTGCGCAGGTTTATATTATCAAATGATAATCGCTTACTTTTCTATCTTGTGTTTGCTGTAACGATTACTGCTTCAGTGCAGCTAGTAGGGGTGTACCTGGTATTTGCCAGTTTGATTTTACCTGCCCTGGCAACCTTCCGACTGGCAAAATCCCCGTTGCTGATGGCCTATATCTTTGGCATCACGGGTTATCTTGCGGGTTTATTGATTGCCGCCTGGATGGATTTGCCCGCAGGACCGGTAATCATCATGGTAATGGCTGCGATCTGCTTATTGGCCCTGTTAATGACGACAGGTAAAGCAGAGCGTGCCTGAGGGCATTGAGATGTCCTTAAAACGCATCATGCAAACTATTCCGCTTTAATATTTTTGCTTTCTGATGGTGATTTTGTAGCGGGTAGAGGGGGATAAGAGGTGTAAGTACTCGGTGCCGAATAGACTGAATAGGGGGGCGCATAAGGCGCATTGCCGTATCTTCCATACTCTGAGTACTGATAGTTATGCCCTCTACCATAGTAATTACCTCTGCCCTGGTAGTTACCCTGATAGTATCCCCCGTAACGCTGATTTGCTCGGGCATTGGCGCGACTTTTACCACGACCTTTTCCTTCTCCCTTAGCCTTGAATTTGATCTTCATGTCGAATTCAAAATCACCGGCACCATCACCGAGCATATCTGAAATAACATTGGTCATTGCACGGTTCCAGTTTCTCACACGGTTGTCGCTGAACCAGTTATTTCGACCACTAATTCGGTGGGAGTTTCTGTTATTAAATATTTGTCTGTTCGGGGGGTAGTAAGGCCGACTGTAAACGGGTCCCGAATAAGCATAGCTATATGATGTGACTGGTGTTTGTGCTGCCGGTTTTATTGCTTTGCTTTGAGCATTATCTAGCTGGTTGGGGCGAATCTCTGCATGTGCGCCAGCAGATAGCATCAGACTTAGTGCTAATAGTACGGTTTTGGTATTTTTCCTGTACATAATCTCCACCCAATGAGGGTTGACCTGAAATATTAATATATCAGAAAACTTAAGGAAAAATTACACCCTTCATGTGCATCGGCTCCAGGTATGTGTCCGCTGCTTAGTGACGGATTGCTGACAGCGAGTGCGGCGGGCATCTTTCTATTGAAAAAGACGGCAAGTAAAAATCTGCAGCGGCAGGGGTGACAGCAGCCACCGTGGAAGCAGTCAGCAACCTGATGTAAGTAGTCGTCCTGTGTTTTAAGTAAGGGCTTAAAGGCCGGCTGGCCAGGGAAGGGCTCCTGCACTAAATCTTGTAATGCCACTAAACCTGCCTCGATCCTGAATTATCCTGTGATAAACCCTCTATGCTCATGACAATCCGGGATAAAAAAAGGGAGCTTAAGCTAATCACAAAGACTATACCCGGTCCCATTATAAATATCAGACTCCATACGAAAATGCTGCCATGGTAAGTCTGTGAACCAAAGATGAAATTTGCAAAAAACACCACTATTGCCAGCAATGTTGCAGCGCCCAGAAACTTCAGCTTGTTGTTTACAGGCGGTGGAAGTGTTGGGCCTCGAATCAAGTTAATGAGTGATCCCAGCAAGGCGAGGGGTATGGTCAATATGGCATAAACCTTGAAGATATAATTCTCGAAATCTTCACCTCCCAGGTCAATGCCCGCTTCTTTATTTGAAGAGGGCTCTGCAATCGCAAGACGCTCCAGATAAGGGTATTTTTCTACCAGCTCTGAAACAGTTTTACCGATAAAGCTGAATAGTTCGACTGTTCCATCCTGAAAATTAATAAATGTGATAACAAACAATACAAAAATCAGAAGTCCCCAGGAATATATCATTGGCGACAAAACAATCCAGCTAACAAACCCGCGGACAAGATTGAAGACGATTTCTTTGATCAACTGGTTATTGCTGGCGCCAGTGTTCCTGTCAAATTTCATAAATGCTCATCTTCAGCGCTTCAAGTGAATAATCAACAGGGCAGGGTTAATTATCATCGATAGTGATAAAAATACACTATCATTGGCACCTGCTTTATCGGGTCTCGGAGCGACTGTACGTGTTATCAGTTATTTTGAGGGCTACTTTTTCCATCAGCAACCCGCTCAAGATCATCCAGCCTTGGTGGCTCTTTCATCCAGCTTTTGCTGGAACGACCGAGCTTTTTTCCTTCCTCAAACAGCTGGCGCATTTCCTGTGGATCAAACTCCAGCGCATCTCGGGTTGCACTAATATTGTCAGGTATAGTAATCATGTAAAACTTTGCTCCTGCATTACGAGCAGTTACATACCCCTGATAGAGGGTCTTGTAGGTCAAACCTCTCAGCAGTTCCTGGATTGCCTTGCGTGCGATGCTGCCGACATCCGGATGAACTGCCTCAGCTGCATCAGTAAGCTTCATCTGGCCATTCATAATGACATACAGGCTACGCTCACGGGCCTGAGTATCAAACATAAATGACCGGATCAGTATCGGTGCCTTGACACCACCATCAACATGCATTTGCCTCTCTTTGCGTGATGCGCTCGGCTGGATATAGACCGGTTTGAAGAAAGTGGGTATCGCAGCAGAAGCACGTATCCGCTTCTGAAAAATACGCACACGCTGTGGGTGGCTGCTGGCCGCAATTTTGCCCATATCCCATACCACCAGCTTGCCTGCATCCAGGTTGGTGGTAGCAACATAGAGCCTGCGCCCCTTCTGATGTTCCTGCGCCACTTTATCCAGCAAACTCTCGTCGATAACTCTTTCAACCTGCTGCTTCAGCGGCGTGTAATCAAGCAGGCTGTCACCGAACACGCCAGTGACTGGTTTGCTGAGAAAAATATCCTTACTTGTGGTTGTCGTGAAGACCCTTTCAAGTTCATCATCAAATTCCGCGCCGACAAACGCCATGGTCGCCATCAGGGCCCCTGTTGATACCCCGGTAACGATATCAAACTCAGGCCTGTTGCCTGTTTCGCTCCAGCCACAGAGAACCCCGGCGCCAAAGGCACCATCAGCACCGCCACCGGACAATGCAAGAATCTGCATATGTGTTTTATCTGCGAAAGCGAGCTCTACATCATTCGTGTGACCCTCTGCATCAAACAGGGGCACTGAGCCAACAGGGTCAATTGCTCGTAGATCTGCTGATTCGGGGGGGCGGGTTGCACAGGCAGAAACAAGTATCAACAGGCAAAGGCTAAGGGTCGTGCGGAGCCGTATTGATGGCTTTAGCCACCCCGGGAGAAACTCCTGATCCTTTTCTTTCAGCGTTCGTGTCTTAAAAATACTCATACCTTTATGAATATAAAATACCCTGCAGTTGTGGAGGAGGCTGCAGCCTTATCCGACGCAGCATCGATTGCATGCGTATGATCATTTACACTGATGCAGACACACATGAAGCCCGGTGTGAGTATACTCAATACTAACCTGTACCGCACACCTGGTGCCAATTGCAGAGTATCTGCTCGTGTGATATTTTCGCGCTTCTTAATGTAATTTGATTTTATCTCATACAAGGACATGGCGTTGAAGCGAGTAAAAAATAATAATCCAACTGATTCTAATATCTATCTTGTCGGCAGTGGCATCGCATCACTGGCCAGCGCGGTTTACCTGATTGAAGATGTGGGAATGCCGGCAGAAAACATCCATATTCTCGAACAGGATGATATCACCGGTGGCGCTCTTGATGGCACCGGGGAGCCGGAAGAAGGTTTTGTAATTCGCGGTGGCCGCATGCATGAGAAGCACTACGTCTGCTACTGGGATCTGCTGTCAAGAATTGCTTCGCTGGAAGATCCAGATGTCAATATCAGGGATGAATCTTTTGAGTTCAGCAAACGTTATGTTTCCGATGCCGATGCACGTTTGCTGCGAGATGGAAAGAAAGTGGATGTTTCTTCCTTTCAGGTTCCGTTTCTGGATCAGGCGCGGATGCTGAAGCTGATGCTCACTTCTGAACGCTCACTCGGCAAAACACGCATCGAAGAATGGTTCTCACAAAAGTTTTTTGAATCCAATTTCTGGTACATCTTCACCTCCATGTTTGCCTTCCAGAAATGGAGTTCGCTGATGGAAATGAGGCGCTATATGGAACGCTTCATCCACCTGGTGCCCTGGTTGCAGAGGCTCGGTGGAGTGATGCGCACCAAGTATAACCAGTACCATTCCGTGGTGTTGCCGATCGTCAATCATCTGCGTGAGCAGGGCGTACATTTCGATATGGGTATCCAGGTTACCGATATCGATTTCGATCTCTCTGTGGATCAGAAAACTGCGACCGTATTATATGTTCAGGATCGCAACGGGGCAGCAGATGAGATCGTGCTGCGCAAAAACGACTATGTATTTATCACCAACGGTTCTATCACCGATGCTACCGATAATGGCTCCATGTATCGGCCAGCAGAATTGAAGGGCATGCCTGAATCCGGTGCCTGGACGCTGTGGAAAAACATTGCCGCCAGGGACAGGGCGTTTGGCAACCCCGGTGTTTTTTGTGACAACATTGATCTGCAGAAGTGGTATTCATTTTCTGTGACCCTGGCCGATACCACTTTCCATGATTACATGCAGAGTATCGGGGGTGATGTCGATGGTACGGGCGGGCTGGTGACCATGACAGACAGCAACTGGCTAATGTCGACCGTCATCGCACGCCAGCCGCATTTCCCGAATCAGCCGGATGACATCAAGATTTTCTGGGGTTACGGGCTCTATCCTGACCGCCTCGGAAATCATGTGCGGAAGAAAATGGCAGATTGCACCGGGGAGGAAATTCTCGAGGAACTCTGGTATCACCTGAAAATACAGGACCTGATGAAACCTGTAGTTGATGCAGGCAAAGTGGTTAATTGCATTCCCACCGCGATGCCGTTTATCGACAGCCTGTTTATGCCACGCGAACCGGGCGATCGTCCTTTGGTGTTGCCTGACGGGGCAACCAACTTCGCCTTTATCGGGCAGTTTGCCGAAGTACCGCATGACTGTGTCTTTACTGTGGAATATTCCGTACGCTGTGCCCAGACAGCGGTTTATGGCCTGTTTGAATCAGATAAGAAAGTTCTACCTGTATACAACTCTAAGCGCATGCCAAAATACCTGATCGCCGCAACAAAGGCGATCAGGCGTTAGTACAACAGAACTTACATCTAACTCTCCAGAGGTATAAAAATGAAAATAGTGACACTATTGTTAGCCGTACTCTTTTGCGGCAATGCTATGGCGGACTCGGTTAAGGACATGTGCAGCGATTCAGACAAGATTTGTGCCTGTGCCGCCAGTAAACTGAAGTCTGAAGTGGGTGATGATGATTACAGTCTCTACGAGGCCATTGGTGCTGCATATATCGCCAACCAGGCCAAAGGCATGGGAATGGGGGATGCCTGGGATGCCGCAGTGAAAGCTGAAGCCAACAAGCACGGGTCGAGTTTTGCCAAAACACTCAAAAAGACAAATTCCATCGGTAATGTACATCGCAAGGCAATAAAAACCTGCACAGGCTAACTGTTTGCTGAATAATAATTCCTGGCAGTGTTTAGGTACTTATTAATAAAGAAGTCGCCATCAGATGAAGAAATTATTTGTTAACTTCCTTCTTGCTGTATCCCTGGTAATCTGCAGTGCTTCGCATGCAGAAGACTTTCGACTGGATTTTAATGATACAATTTTTGGCGGATTTCACACTGTTGATTTGCATCGGGCACTCTATGAGCAGTACCAGGTAGATGCCAACAGACTCGAAGTTGAACATATCGAAGTGGTTCTTAAGTCTCGATATGGAGGCGGGCTGGCCTGGACCGGATCACCTTATAGCCAGAGAGATCGGCGAGTGGTGACTGGACAGGCAGCTAATTATTATAACCCGGCTGGCTGGAACTTCAGCCGGATAGTTTTTCCAGCAAAGGGTTCGGCTGATGACTTGCTGCTCAATCTGTATGGTCAGATCAGGTTACGTGAAGTGCTTGTCCGAACTCGCGATTAAAATGATAAACGAACAGCCTTCAGCACTGCTCCCACGGTAAACCATCGAATCGCCAGCCATTAAGAGTGCTGCGTCGATGATGGTCATCCAGTTCACCTTCGAAGCCACTGTCGATATGGTAGACATTGGTCATGCCGTCATCGATCAGCTTTTGTCCGGCCTCCAGTGAACGTACACCACTGCGGCAGATCAGCACTATTGGCGCACTATGTATTTCGTTGCCGCGAATGACACCACCAAGCAATAATTTTCGAATATCGGTAGTGAAATTCTCATTTACTTTCCAGTCCGGTTCATCGATCCAGGCTACGTGTACAGCGCCTTCGGGGTGACCGACAAACAGGAACTCCATGCTGCTTCGAACATCGATGAGTAATGCCCGGGGGTCATCATGCAATAACTTTGCGGCCGCTTTAGGCGCAAGCCCCTTTACGTGTTTTGTTTCATCCCGGGTACCCATGGCATGACCTCAGTAGTGATATATTTTCTATTAGATAGTTTGAATATATAACAGGTCTGGATAGAAAACATAACAATCTCAATGATGAGAATAGCTGGCCGTTAGTTAATAGGCCCTGAACTGTCCGACGATCCGACCTTGAATAGTTACACGTTCAGCGGAATAACGGAACGGCTGCATGGCAGCGTTAGCAGGGATAAGGGTAATGCTGCCATCCTGGTTATTTTTAAGACGTTTCAGCGTTGCCTCTTCCTGGTCAATCAGGGCTATAACAATTTCATTGTCCCGTGCTGTTTGACAGCTCTCCATGATCACCATGTCACCATCAAAAATACCGTCTTCGATCATTGAGTCCCCCTGAACGCGTAGTACAAAGCGTCCAGGTCGAACAAAAAACTCATTCAGGTTAATGGTCTCCTGATCTTCGATGGCCTCTATCGGTAAACCGGCGGCAATAGTCCCGGCGACTGGCAGGGTGTTGTCATGGTCACTGGTATCTTTATCCTCGCTCAGTTCATCATCGATTAGCTCAATTCCACGTGAGCGACCGGTTGATACACGGATTAAATTCTCATCCTCCAGTGCCCGTATATAGCGATGCACCGTGCCACGCGACGAGATACCCAGATGCTCACCTATTTCCTTTAGCTTTGGCGGATAGCCATTATCATCAATAAAACTGCGGATAAAATTAAGGGTTTGCCGTTGTCTGTCAGTTAGCATATACTGTTCTCACTCTGTTCTCATTTAGAATACGGCAATGAGCAGAAAATTGCAAGACAACATACTGAATTGATAGTTCTGAAAACATGAAAAATACAGCAGACGAAGCATTGCAGGAATTAGCGGAAAAAATAGGCAACAGGCTGTTATTCCGCAATGAATTACTGGTAACTGCGGAATCCTGCACCGGGGGATGGGTATCGATGCTTGTTACATCTATTGCCGGAAGTTCAGGCTGGTTTGATCGTGGGTTTGTTACCTACAGCAACGAAGCCAAGCAGGAAATGCTTGCTGTCAGCAAGCAGCTTATTGATAACCATGGTGCTGTCAGCGAAGAGGCAGCCAGGCAGATGGTGCTGGGGGCAATCGAACATAGTCATGCCCAGGCAGGTTTATCTATCACAGGTATTGCCGGCCCGGGTGGAGGCAGCATTGAGAAACCTGTTGGTACGGTATGTTTTGGCTGGCTGGTCAATGGGCAGTGTGAAACCGTGACCTGTCATCTGACAGGTGATCGTGAAGAGATACGAGAAAAATCTGTGCATTACGCGTTGACAGAAATGCTCGCCAGACTGGAAAGACAGTGATCATGGCTGAAACAGGTGAAGTACGTTTACATGCGGATTCAGGCAGGCGATTGTTTCTTGCCTGCTGGCCGGATCAATCCCTGCAGGAACTATTATATGACCTCGCAGAGCGCTTACAGTTAAAGCACGGCGGGCGAAGGACTGAAAGAGAAAATATTCATCTTACCCTGGTGTTTCTCGGTCAGGTACAGCAGCAGAAAGAGCAGCAGTTGAGACAGCGGCTGAGGTTACTGGATATAAAACAATTTGATCTGGAACTGGATCATGCAGGCAGTTTCACACACTGCAGAATAAACTGGATAGGCCCCTCTATTGTTCCACAGGGCTTGAAAGAGTTGCATTCTATCCTCAAAAGAATCAGCCAGAAATTAGGGTTTCATGCTGAAGAGCGTTTTTACCAGCCACATATCAGTTTACTGAAAGGGTCCCACAGTGAAACTGGGCACACTATTAAGCCCGTACAGTGGAAGGTGAACAGGTATTGCCTGCTTGAGTCCAGGCAAAAAAAGGGCAGGCTGGAATACAAAGTCATTGAGGAATTTCCATTAACTGAAAAAAAACACTAACTGTATGTCCACGCATTGTGGGCCGTATGTCATAATCGAGAGGAGAAAAATCATGGATCAACCAACAACGAGTATCAAAATGGACAACAATAAAACAAAGGCCCTAAGCGCCGCGCTGAGTCAGATAGAACGCCAGTTTGGCAAAGGTGCCGTTATGCGGCTGGGTGATGGTGCAGTACAGAATATCGAAGCAATACCTACGGGTTCGCTGGCGCTGGACAATGCGCTGGGCATAGGGGGCCTGCCACGCGGTAGAGTGGTGGAAATCTACGGCCCGGAATCTTCAGGCAAGACAACCCTGACCTTACAGGTCGTTGCAGAAGCACAAAAACTGGGCGGTACCTGTGCATTTGTTGATGCCGAGCATGCACTCGATCCATCCTATGCTGAAAAGATTGGTGTCGATGTGGATAATCTGCTGGTATCCCAGCCCGACACCGGAGAACAGGCGCTTGAGATCACTGACATGCTGGTGCGTTCAGCTGCCGTTGATGTCGTCGTCGTCGATTCCGTTGCCGCACTGACACCCAAGGCAGAAATTGAAGGCGATATGGGTGATCACCACGTGGGTCTGCAGGCCAGATTAATGTCACAGGCACTGCGCAAATTGACGGCCAATATCAAGCGATCCAATACCCTGGTGATTTTCATTAACCAGATTCGAATGAAAATAGGCGTCATGTTCGGTAACCCGGAAACTACTACGGGTGGTAATGCCCTTAAGTTTTATTCATCAGTCCGTCTTGATATCCGGCGTATCGGTGCCATCAAGAAGGCCGATGAGATACTCGGCAACCAGACCCGCGTTAAAGTTGTAAAAAACAAGGTTGCACCGCCTTTCAAACAGTGTGAATTCGATATTCTTTATAATGAAGGCATCTCACATGAAGGTGAGTTGATTGACCTTGGCGTATTGCACAACATAGTCGATAAAGCAGGCGCCTGGTACGGCTATGGCAAGGAACGTATCGGGCAGGGCAAGGATAATGCACGCCAGTATTTGAAAGACCATCCTGAAATGGCCGGAGAGATAGAAGAAAAGCTCCGTGTTGCCATGGGCATCACTGAATCAGATGAGGTTGAAGAAAAGGTGGCTGAGGCAGTAGAAGCTGAATAAACAGCCTCATACTATTACCCTTAAAGATGTCAGAAGGCGTGCCATGGATTTGCTGGCACGCCGTGAACATGGCGTTAAGGAGCTTTCCCGTAAACTAATAAACAAGGGTTTTGACCCTGACCTGGTTGAAGAAGCTATTGAGGGTCTGGTTCGTGACAACCTGGTTTCTGATAGACGTTTTTGTGAAAGCATGGTCCATTCCCGCTTTAATCGAG
>JAYEGM010000042.1:0-18659 GCA_034659075.1 Pseudomonadota bacterium | reverse complement strand
CCAGGCTGCCGATGAAGAAGCCGCCTATAAATACCAGCGGGTCGATCTTGCCAGTAACGATAGAGGCAGCAGCCGTGCCGGGGCAGAAACCGCCGACGACCATGCCAACACCGAACAGAACCCCAGCCACAGCAACGGGTGCCAGGTAAGTTGGCAGAAAATAGAAGATTTCAGTGTTGATGAAACCCACCAGGCTTAGCCCCCACAACCCCAGCATGGCAGTAACGATGGCAGAGAACATGACTATCGGTACATCAACATCCCTGAAGTAGAAGACACCTGCGATCTTACGACTGTCTGTGAAGCCGCTATGGTGCAGGGCAAAACCAAAAATGAAGCCGATTGGCACGGCCAGCCACAGATTCAGCGCCTCGGTGATGAGGCCGTTTTTTGCAAGAGGTGCGATCATATCCACAATAACCACCGGCAAACACGCACAGCATGAAGGCCCATGCACCAACAGCCAGTTCTGCTCCACCGACTAGCGCCAGGCCACTGGTACAGCCGCGAGCAAGACGTGCGGCAAAGCCGATCAGAATCCCGCCGAGAGTGCCAGCAGCAGGCGCCCTGCGACGGAGATATTGGATCCACGCAGGACTTCCAGTTTGAAGTCACGGCATATTAGTGAGGCCACAAAACTGCCTAGCAACAATCCGGCAAACAGGTACAGCAGCCAGTTGTTTAGCGGATTCTAGCCATGGGCAAAATAGCGGGCGAAGTATTCACTGCTCTGGGTGATGTCCGGGATAATTGCATTCTGCGCCACCGCAACAATGCGTGTCAGGGCGCCACTGGCTCCAATCCCTCTACCGGCAACAACAAAGGCCAGTATCATACTGACACCTATCAGTATGCCGGCAAATACCGGCGGCATCTTGCAGCGAAGGTTCATATCTCTGCCCCAGGGAACGAGTCACTATTCAGACCGGGCAACAATAAAGTCCCAAATTCTGTAAGCACATTCTACAGAGTACAAACTGGCACCCTATTGACACAGATCAAGGTTTACGAAATCTAATCATCTAAATCATGTAGCAATAATTCATGGCTCGCCAAACTGTTTTGCTGATCAATAAAAACTTCGATAATATCGATACCGGAGCTGCCCAGGCTATTCTCCAGAGCTTGATTCAGTGTTTCCACGGAATCTGCATCCTGATATCTCAGACCATACATATCTGCTGCACTGGAAAGATCCATCTTGATTGGTGTTAGCCAGTATTTTTCAAATTCCTGTAGTTCGTGATGCGGCAGATAATTGAATATGTGACCACCGTTATTGTTGATAATTATGATCGTGCCGCTGTATCCCTCGGCATTCAGATCATCACAAAATACCAGCCCGTTCATATCATGAAAGAATGCCAGGTCTCCCAGCAAGGCGACACCTGTTGCATTTCTGTTGTCTGCAAGCAGACCCAGGTATGTGGATAGATTTCCATCAATACCACTGGCACCTCGATTACAATAAAGAGTGATTGTCTTGCTGCTGAATTCATTCAACAAAGTAAACATATCCAGGGCCCGAACCATTGTAGAATTCGATGTAAAGATAAAACTGCTATCAACAATCTTTTCGATGAGCATGGAGATAATATGCCCTTCGAATATAGTCTGTTGCTGTAATGTTGAATTAATTACTGCTGCGGAGCGGCCATCAAATTCTCTGAAACTGGATAATAATTCATGACAGGTCTCATTTGCTGTGACCCGCTGCAGCAATCGATGACAAAAACCCTCCGCAGAACTTTGTATAAAATAATTTGCCGTCAATAACGGGTCCAGCCGGCGTGTATCATCGTTGACGACAATGCTTACTGCATCAGCACAGCCTCTCAAATACTCTCCCAATGCTTTGGAAACAGGGAATTGTCCAAACCTGATTATCCATACAGGTGCTGTATCAAGAAGGTTTTCCTGTTTATACAGGCGAAGAAACAAGTCATAGTTGACTATATAATTTGTTTTTTTATGCTTTCCAAAACGGAGATTAGACAGGTGGTCAACCAGTACTGGAACATCAAGTTTTTCAGCTAGCTGGTTAAGCGTTTCCGCAAATGTAGACGAGTATGACATGCGACCAAGCACGATCACACCAAGATTCCGCCCAATAACTTCAGCTATCGCACTGATATCTTCCTGGCTTGCTGCTAACTGCCTGGGTCTTGAGTAGACCGCTTTGTGCTGACCAGACACAGCCCGAGTCAGCGCATCAACTCTTTCATTCAGATTTTCTGCCAGTGGCAACAAGGGTTCTCGAAAAGGAATATTAAGATGCACAGGGCCTGCCAGCGGTTGCTGCATCTGCAAACTTGTTCTAGCAATAAGCTGAGGCAGGTACATGTTATTCAGTAACATCTCAGAAGGCTCGGGCAAGGCATGAAAAGCCCGCACATGCGAGCCAAACAGGTATTGCTGATCAATTGTTTGATTGGCACCACAATCCTGCAATTCCACAGGCCTGTCTGCAGACAAAAGGATCAATGGAACCTGGGAGTAATTTGCTTCAACCACTGCGGGCAGCCAGTTCGCCACGGCACTGCCAGATGTACAGATGAGGATAACCGGCTGCTGGCTCTTTATTGCCAGACCCAGTGCAAAAAATGCAGCACTGCGCTCGTCCACCTGTACCCAGGTTTTTATGTCTGGATGGCGTGCACAGGCAAGTGTTAATGGTGTTGACCTGGAACCAGGCGATATCACAGCATTGACTACGCCAGATAGCACATAAGCGTGAATAATCGACAAACTCCACTGATAGTTGAGTGATCCAGTATCCATTCTAATTTCCAGTCCAGAAGCTCCTTAGAGCAGATCCAGAATAGCGTTCATCTTCAGCTCTGTTTCCTGCCATTCCATTTCCGTATCTGATTCCGCCACAAGCCCTGCACCGGCATAGACATTGATCTGTGTTTTATTGATCAATGCACAACGTAGCAGCACCGTAACTTCACCACTTTGATCGCCGCTCATACAGCCAAATGCTCCAGCGTACCAGCCACGATTGTGCTTCTCATTATCTCTTAACCAGTTGACTGACTTTGTACCTGGAAAGCCTGCTATTGCAGGTGTAGGGTGTAACTTCTCAACCAGAGACAGGACGGTCTGATGAGTGCCCAGAGTTCCACTAATTGAAGTTTCCAAATGATAGATATTGTGTAATTTTTTTAATTGGGGTGCAGTAGGCAGAGTCAAGGTTTGGCAGACAGGTTCGAGCCGTTGGCAAATGTCTTCCACAATGATGGTGTGCTCTTCCATCAGCTTTGCGGCATGCGCTGAATGATAAGATGAAAGATCCGTGCCTTGCTTAATTTCATTATCAGTTAAAGTACCACCAATAGCATCACTTAGTAAGTAGCCTGCATTTAACGATAGCAGGCGCTCTGGCGATGCTGCAATGAGCTGAGTCCCATTGTCCTGATAACTGATGATGGTACAAGCAGGATAGCGTTCAGCCAGTGCAGACAATAATAAACTTGCATCAGGGTATTCTGCCTGTATAACGTGTCTACGACTGACAACCAGCTTTTTAAATTCCTGTTGCCTGATTGCATCAATACCCTTGCCAGCGAGCAGCATCCAGTCATTTTTATTGTCAGCATCATCTGCGGTGTAGCTGACTGGGGCATCTGTTTTTTTAACGGCCTGAGCCCCCTCAAAACAGGTCTCCAGTAATTGCCTTATGTCATCGATTTGTGAAGGCAAATCAGCATTTAATTCAAGATTAAATGTAATTGATTTATTGCCATGATCTTCTTCAAGCAGCAGCCTGGGAACACATAGAATAGCATTTGGAAACTCCGCCCATTCATCTGACATAGTATCTTCGGCATCAAAGGCAAAAGCGGTATAGGCCGTTGGCGCCACCTGCCATTGGCGACAGTATTGCAGGTAAAGCTCCTGCAGCAATTTAAAACGCTGACTGCCCTGTGCTGTCTGATAAAACAGCTTCCCTAAACCGAGGGCAGCATATTCCTTACCTGGACGACACCAGTAAGCATGATCTTGTTGAGCCGGAGGCAATAGCCGGAATGTGGCCTGGACAGGAAGAGTGATGCTGACAAAGGCATGCTTAAACCCATCGTTATCGAGCGAAGTAGCCTGTTTTATGCAGTTCCGAACCAGATCATTGACATCAAGCATGCTGCGACCAAAATAGTATTAGAAAATAACCCGTTACAGAGCACTATTTCTGGCTCTAATTCGACCTATCACTTTACCTTATATCGAACTGTTTCTGAATACCGTGTTAAGATATATTCATGCAAAATAGAAACACATCAGGTCATTTATGAATAGCCCTATCAAGTGGCAGGAGATACAAATAGCGGGCTTTCAGGATGTCCTCTATCATCAGGCTGAAGGCATCGTTAAAATTACAATTAACCGACCTGAAGTACGTAATGCCTTTCGTCCTGAAACAGTAGAAGAACTCATCCAGGCATTTCGACGTGCGCACCTTGACCCGGATACCGGCGCAATAATCCTTACCGGCGCAGGTGAGCTGGCTTTCTGCTCTGGTGGTGATCAGAAAATACGTGGTGATGGCGGATACCGCGATTCCTGCGGCGTCGAACATCTCAATGTACTGGAACTGCAGCGCCAGATTCGAAGTTTGCCAAAACCTGTCGTTGCCATGATCGCTGGCTATGCCATTGGTGGTGGTCATGTGCTCCACCTAATTTGTGATCTTTCTATCGCGGCTGAAAATGCCCGCTTTGGTCAGACCGGCCCCCGGGTTGGCAGCTTTGATGGAGGGCTGGGCGCGGGATTGCTGGCACGCACTGTTGGCATGAAAAAAGCCAAGGAAATATGGCTGCTCTGCCGACAGTATGATGCCCGGCAAGCCCTGGATATGGGACTTGTCAATACAGTAGTACCGCTGTCAGACCTGGAACAGGAAACCGTTAACTGGTGTCGTGAAATGCTACAGCTATCACCCACTGCTTTAAGGGTGTTAAAAGCCTCGTTTAATGCAGAAACGGATGGCCTGGCCGGCATACAGGAACTGGCAGGCAATGCGACGGCGCTTTTTTATCAAACTGAAGAGGCACAGGAAGGACGTGATGCCTTTGTTGAAAAACGTCCCGCTGATTTCAACCGCTTTCCACGGCGTCCATGACCCGGATTTCTAAATGGCTGCTGGCCATTCGCCCGAAGACACTGGCTATATCCATCGCCCCCGTTTTGGCTGGCACCAGTCTCGCCTGGGCAGAAACGTCACAAATACACTGGCTTATTGCCTTTGCCGCATTAATGGGTGCTTTATTTATCCAGATCGGCACCAACCTGCATAACGATGCCGCAGACTTTGAGCGTGGTGCGGATTGCGTTGATCGGATTGGTCCAGCGCGTGCAACGGCACAGGGCTGGTTTACGGCTAGCCAGGTTAAAGCTGCTGCCTATTTATCATTTAGTGTCGCTTTTATTATCGGAATCTACCTGGTTTGGGTTGGTGGATGGCCGATCCTGATTCTTGGGCTGCTTTCACTATTCGCAGGTTACAGTTATACCGGCGGCAACAAACCCATAGCGTACCGTGCATCCGGCGAACTCTTTGCTTTTCTTTTTTTTGGCCTGGCTGCTGTATTGGGCAGCTATTATATTCAAACTTTGAAGCTGTCCCTGAACGCCCTGATCCTGGCCATAGCGATCGGACTTTTAGCCGCCGCTGTGTTACTGGTGAATAACTATCGTGACCTGGAAACAGACCGTAAAGTGGGAAAGTTAACACTGACATATTATCTGGGTAGAAATCGCAGCAAAATGTTCTATCTGGCACTGATGGTGTCACCTTTTCTGCTGCCAGCTATTGCTGAGCTGCCGCTGCCTGGTAACTGGTTTTATTTGCTCGCCTTACCCTTTAGTCTGCTACTGGTCTACAAATTCTTTACTGCAACACCGGGTCCAGTTTTCAACACTATTCTTGCCCGAACGGCACAACTACAGTTGTTCTACAGCATACTGATTAGTATCGGATTATTGCTTTAAAATGCAAATTCAATCTGTAAAGTTAACCCCCTACAGGCTACCACTAAAACAAACATGGAAGACAAGTAACATCAGTCTTTCTTCACGCAAGGGCTGGCTGATCGAGTTATCAGGCGAAGCAGGCTTATCAGGTTTTGGAGATTGCGCACCGCTGCCTGCATCTGGTACGGAACAACCCCTGCAAGCCAATAACTGGCTGGAGACACAAAGCAAAAGACTCCAGCATACCCCTGCTGTTGATGCTCTTGAGCAACTCTCGGCAGCACATTTATGCCCTGCCGCCCGCTGTGGCATAGAAACGGCCCTGCTCGACCTTATCAGTCAATCAGATCAGCTAAGTCTTCGACATTGGTTAAACCCTGCTGCTGAGAACAGCATCGCCGTCAATACGATGATTGGACCACTGGGTGAAGATAGCAGCCAGCCGGCATTACATGCAGTAGGCCAGGGTTACCAGGTACTAAAACTGAAAGTTGGCCTGAATAATATACAGGAGGATATCCGCCTGCTGGAGAGCTTGAGCGCACAGCTTCCCCGGCATATTCTGCTGCGCCTGGATGCAAATGGCGCATGGAGTTACCGACAGGCAGAAGCTTTTATTAAAGCCATTAATCACTTGCCTGTCGAATCGATAGAAGAGCCATTGCAATATTCAGACTTATCGAAACTTTGCAGATTACAGGACTGTACGACAATTGTACTGGCACTGGATGAATCAATTAGTAAATTGAAACTGGATGAAATCTTTAAATCTCAAGCCGTACAACGGCTGATCATAAAACCTGTGGTTCGTGGTGGACTGTTACCGTCTTTGGCCCTTGCCCGACGGGCAGCATCACGAGGCATTGAAACGATTATCACCAGCACCATTGAAAGCGCTATCGGCCTGCAGGCCGCTAGTCAGCTTGCTGCAGCAATACCGCTTACAAAAAGCACCATGGCGCATGGACTGGCAACCAGTGATTGGCTGTCTAATAATGTTGCTCCGCCACCTGAAATAATTCAGGGAAAATTACAGTTAACTGACACCCACGGACTAGGGCTTTCACCTTATAAAGGCGGCACACATGCAAACATATAATTATAATTTTACGGCTCCAATACACGACATAGATGCAGCAGGTGTCATTTTCTTTGCCCATTTTTTCAGGCATGCACACGATGCCTATGAAGCCTTTATGTCTGATATCGGTTTCAGTCTGGACAAATTAATCAGGGAAAAACAATTATTGCCATTAATAAACAGTGAAGCTGATTTTCAGCAACCCATAAGACATGGTGATAATGTCAGCATACAACTACAGATTAAGAGAATTGGTAATAGTTCCTTTACTGTAAACTATCGTTTTCTTGGCCAGCAGAATCAACAGTTTGCCACCGCATCAACGACTCACGTGTACCTGGACAAGGATGGTCGAAAAAGCAGGGCATTGCCTGAAGCGCTGCGTACTGAACTGTCTAAATATCTTGCTGCTGGATGATCTCTCTGAGTTTTTTACGGTCTAGTTTGCCCATTCGGTTCACTGGCAGCTCAGCCAGCTTTATAAATGTGCGTGGACGGATTGCTGAGGCCAGCTGCTTCCGGGCCCAGCTTTCAAAATCGCCAGCATCAATATCACACGCAGCATAAACAGCGACTAAGCTGTCACCCCACACAGGATCTGGCAACGAGGTAACAGCAACATAATCAACCCCATCATAGGCTTCTAATTGCACTTCTATTTCTCGGGGATGTATCGTAAGACCCCCTGTCACCAGGACCTCGTCTGATCGTCCTGATACATAAAGTACGCCCTGTTCATCCAGTCTGCCCACATCACCCGTGGTTAATCTGCCATCAAGCAATCCCACCCCTGCAAGCATTTCAGGGTTTGCATATCCAAGCATCATGCCAGAACCGGCGACAACAATATTACCGTGATTGCTGGTGAGTGTAATTTCAAACCCATCCAGTATCTGCCCTACTCTGCCGGCAATCAGTCCCGCATCCGGTGATGCATCATATGCACACATGGAACCTGTTTCGGTCATGCCATAACTGATCACTATTGGCCAGCCTGCATTGTGCGCCCGCCTCGCAAGCGATGGTGACAACGATGCCCCACCAATCAATGCAACATGCAATGTCGCTGGTGGCCGGGCGTCGCTGGATACATCAAGTAAGCGCGACAGCATGGCGGGTACTAGTGAAATATGGGTAATGGCATGGTCATGCAAATCTTTCCAAACCTTCATGGCATTAAAATTCAGGTGCAGCACCATGCATGCCCCAGCGTTAACGCAACGATTAATGATCGACAAGCCGGCAATATGATAAAGCGGTAGGCAATTTAACCAGCAATCCTGTGCTTGAAAACCCAATACCCTGTTTACAGCATTAGCACTGGCAGAAATAGCAGCAGCCGACAGCATCACTGCTTTCGGTTCATTGCCACTGCCGCTGGTTGCAACAATCAACTGAATCCCTGCTGTATCATTTTTTGAGATTGGCTTCTTCTTATTACCATGCGGCATGGAAAATAATGTATCTACGCCAAGCAGGCTTATTTCATCAGGCAGGTTCAGACTTTTCCTGCCGGTGATGACAAACTCACAGCTGGACTGTCGTAAAAGCCATTGCAAGCGCTGCTCAGGTAATTCAGGATTCAGCAGAAAGAGTGGCTTTTTAATACGCGAGCAGGCATGGACTAAAAGGTAACATAGCCATGCGTCATCAGACACATAAGCGATTACCGGCTGATTCAGGACTGGATTCAGTTGTTGAATAAGCTGGCCAAGCTTTTTCTCCAGCTGCTGACAGGAGACGCTGTCACCATTAAACCATAGGGCAATATCATCTGGATTGGTCATCATCTCGGTTATGCTGAGGTCTCAACGTATAGAGCAGGCAAAAAAATGCCCGTCCAAAAGATTTGGACAGGTATCTTTAAGATGAGCGAGATTCTTTAATTTGTCAACAACATCAAACCGCCTGCACTGGCAATCAACACACCCGCGACTCTAACCATTAACCGAACCCTTTCAGCGCTGACAGAACCTGTTTTTACACCCAGCCCCATCAATAAAACAGTGCTGAAAACGAACCCGGACACATACCACAAGGGTGAAGCCGCTAATGGCAATTCTATACCATGCGCAACACCATGGAACACCGCAAACAGGCTAACGGCGATCAGACCAATGACAGCAGGTAATTTGACTGCAAATACAATGAACAGGCCAAGCAGCAGTAATGACACAGCGATACCGTTTTCGATCATCAGCATGCTGCCCAGACCCTGTGCGCCAATTGCAGAGATAGCCATAATCACGAGAAACACCAGTGGTAATCGCCAGCTTGCTTTATCCCCCATACTGCCTGCCCATAATCCAACCGCAAGCATCGCCAGCAGATGGTCGAGACCCAGCAAGGGATGTGATAAACCTGACAAAAAACCATTTTGTGCCAGACCGGTATGTGCCTCTGCGAAAGGAGCCACTAGCAACAACAGTGTAAATCCAGCTATTTTTTTCATATTAATACTCATGTCACTTTCACCTGTATTATTTCTTCGCCATCCGGGTCAGTAATGTGTACCGCACAGGCAAGACACGGATCAAAACTGTGGATGGTTCGTAATATTTCTATGGGTTGTTTCGGATCATGCAAAGTATGCCCTTTCAGGGCTGCTTCGTAAGGACCTGCCTGGCCTTTGCTGTCGCGTGGGCCTGCATTCCAGGTACTGGGTACCACAGCCTGGTAGTTGTCGATAATACCGTTCTTGATGACGATCCAGTGCGCCAGTGCACCACGTGGTGCTTCCATATAGCCTACTCCGCGTGCTTCAGACGGCCATGAAGAAGGCTCCCAGAGGTTCTCATTGAATGTTTTTGTATCGCCGGACTTGATGTTAGTTATCAATTCGTTATACCAGTTCTGCATGGCATCAACCATGATCTTGGTTTCCAGTGTACGAGCGGCAGTTCTACCCAGAGTAGAGAATAATGCATCTACCGGAACATCCAGCGTTTTCAGGGTCATGGCCACCAGTTCTTTAGTCTGCTCATGACCGGAGGCATATAACATCAGTACGCGTGCCAGAGGCCCTACTTCCATAGCATGGCCTTTCCAGCGAGGAGACTTGAGCCATGAATAGCCGTCATCAACATTTAACTGATCATAAGGCGGTTTAGGACCACCCCGACCTTCGTAATCCAGTTTAGTCTCACCGTCATAGGGATGCAGACCCTGATCTTTGCCGCCACTGTAGTCATACCATGAGCTTGAAACAAACTCCTGAATTTCATCAGCATTGTTTAGATCTACCGGGTGAATCGTCGACAAATCGCGGTTCAGAATCACACCGGAGGGAATCATATAGGAAGAAGGATCTGACATGCCTTTTGACGGCAGATCACCAAAGCACATGAAGTTGCCAACGCCTTCGCCCTGCGCACCCCAGTCTTTGTAGAAACCGGCGATGGCCAGAGTATCGGGGACATAAACCTGGTCAACAAACACCATCATCTTGTCAATGACTTCCTGCACCTGGGCAAGTTTTTTGGCGTTAATAGCAGAGTCTGAATTGAGATCGATTGCAGACGGCACGCCACCGACCAGGAAATTGGGATGCGGATTCTTGCCACCGAAGATGGTATGTAATTTAACTACATCGCGCTGCCATGCCAGCGCTTCAAGATAATGCGCAACGGCCATTAAATTGGCTTCTGCGGGCAGCTTGTAGGCCGGGTGCCCCCAGTAACCCTTGGCAAAAATACCCAGCTGACCACCTTCAACAAAGGTCTTGAGCTTTTTCTTCATATCTGAGAAATAACCCGGCGAAGACTTGGGCCAGTGCGGCGACACTGTCTGTGCAAGTTCCGAGGTGGCTTTAGGGTCGGCATTAAGTGCAGATACCACATCCACCCAGTCCAGCGCATGCAGATGGTAGAAGTGCATCACATGATCATGCACGTACTGAGCTGCAATCATCAGGTTGCGAATAATCTGGGCATTTGCCGGGATGGTGTAGTTCAGGGCATTCTCTACCGAGCGCACCGAGGCAATACCATGCACCAGGGTACATACACCACAGATACGCTGGGCATAGGCCCAGGCATCACGCGGGTCGCGGCCCTGTAGAATGAGTTCGATTCCCCGCACCATGGTGCCGGATGAGAAGGCCTCGGCAATTTTATCCCCTGCCATCTGCACTTCAATACGTAAATGGCCTTCGATTCTGGTAATCGGATCAACGACAACGCGGTCAGTCATGGTTTTATTCTCATCTTGTCATTCAAAAATAGTCATTCAGAAATTAAGCGTTCAGAAAATCATCAAGGATTCGATGCTGCTGTTCGGTTTCCTCTTGCTCCGCAGTCGTATCACTATCAATGACCGCGCAGGTGCGAGCCATACGGCAATGCATAGCCGCCTGCCAGGCCGGGTTGTTGCCAGCCAGGTCTTTCTCCGGTTTCACCACAGCGCCCGCTGCTCGAGCAACAAAATAACCGGCCTGCATGGCCCAGTCAGCATCAGCGCCACAACGTGTGTAGCAATCGAGGACCGCACTTTTGGCTGATTTGAAGGCAGAGGCAATCTCCGAATCATTGGCATCAATATCCTGAGCAATCTTAATGGCAAAATCAATACGTACATCATCACTAAGGTCTCTGACACTCTCGATAAAGCGTGCACCCACTGCACGCTGCTGTGCAACTGTAAGACCATCCAGCGTCATCCTGAACAAGTTATCATTCGTTGTTCCAGTCATCACTGCGCCCCCTTTGTATTGTCTGTTTCGACCAGGTGTTCTGCCAGCATTTCTGTCAGGCCAACAACCGGGATATCCATTTCATTCTCCTCCAGGCCTTCCTCGATCTGAATACGGCAATTGGCACAGGCCGTGACCAGCGTATCTACATTCAACTCATCCAGCTGATGCTTCTTGCGTTTGAAGGCTGTCATGCGCAGTTCTGCCGCATCCTCGTTGGCACTCACACCGCCACCGGCACCGCAGCACCAGTTCATCTGGCCGTGATCACTCATTTCAACAAAATTGCCTGCAACCATTTTAAGCAAGCTCCTCGGCTGTTCTATCACGCCGCCACGCCGTACCAGCTGGCAGGGGTCATGGAAGGTCATCTTCGCATCTTCAAAACCTTCCGTCTTCAGCAAACCCTGCTCACGGAATTCATCAAGTACCTCGAGTATGTGCCTGACTTTAAAAGGATAACTTCGCCCAATCAGGTTTGGCCCTTCCCATCGTATTGCCGTATAGGCGTGCCCACATTCAGGGCTGATGACCGTTTTGACTTTCAGTTTTTCAGCTGCCGTGGCGACACGGTTGACCAGTTCCCTGGCGATATCGGAAACACCGATCTGGATGCCCGAGTTGGTCGCCTCGAAGGCCTCGGATGAAATAGTCCAGCTCTTACCCGCCTGCTTGAAGATCCTGGCCACCGCCGCCAGGTATTCCGGGTAGTTCATGATCTCCATAGAAGACATCAGCATCATGTACTCGGCGCCTTCGACATCGAACGGTATCTCGATACCGATATCTTTCTCTACATGCCGCGCCTGGGCCTGCAAGGCCGGCAGTTTGACGCCCATCGGGCTGCCGATTTCAATAGCGCGGGTGGTTGCCGCGACCAGCCCCTCGGGTGCATAACCCGCTGCAGCCAGGCCTTCACGCATCCTGCGTATCATGTAGGTTATGTCATTTCCCACCGGACACACCATGGTGCATCGTCCACACAGGGTACAGGCGTTATAGGCATATTCTGACCATTCTTCCAGGTCTGCCTCGGTAACCGGTTTGGACATGCCAAGCGCCTTCTTGATACGGCCGATAAGCGTATATTCCTGCTCCCACAGTCGACGCATAGGCTCAACCTTGTTAATCGGTGTATAGGCCGGGTTCTCAGTCTCCGTATAGAACAGGCAGGAGGTTGCACACATCCCGCAATGGGTACAGCTGCTGAAGAAAAGTGCAATCGGGGTATCAATCTGTTCCTTCAGGGCCCTCAGCCCTCGTTCCAGTGTTGCCTCGCTCATTGTTGTACTCCTTTCTCGCCACCCATCATGCCGTTATACCAGCGTGAGAAGAATAATGTGACCGCATGCGTCAACTTGGTAAAAGGGAAAATGATCAACAGGATACAAACACTCAGGATATGGATACCCAATAACCATGTGTAGGGGAAAAACAGGTGGTGATAGGTCATATAACCGGTTAGCAGCGGCAGGAAGGTCAACGCCCAAACCACGTAATCCTGCCCAACTGACAGGTATTTCAATACCGGGTTGGTGATGCGGTGAAACAGCACGGCGAGCAATGAAATCAATGCAATAACCGTCGCCAGGTCAACAAGAGGAGTCGGCAATGCCGGCCAGCCGAAGCCGAGAAATGATTTAAATAACTCGATGTGCGGTGCCAGCAGGAAAATGGCAACGAACATGCCGATATGAAAAATCCACCCGACATAAAAGGTGAATTTAGTATGCCGGGTACTGTAGGTATCAGCATGTTTGGAGCGGGTAATAATGGTACGAAACCCTTCCTTGATACCAGAACCTCGAAGTTCAGCCAGGTTTTTCTTGCGCCCCAGCATGAATATCTCGAACATTTTCAGCGTCATGCCAAAAACAAAGATGATAGATGCAATAGCCAGTCCAGGCCCTCTTACCCAAAGCAGGAAATCTACAGAATTCATGATTTTTCTCCTTTCTCCAGATCTTTAACTGTAACCGTTTCATGTTCCCTGGCCGCTTTAGATTTTTTACTGCGGTTCAATGCCCCCGCTGCAAGCCCCACAGCGGCCCCCGCTGCAAGCCCCACAGCCGCTGTTTTTGTCAGATCAATCGTGGGTGTAGACAGGGCATTATAAAAGCCCCCCATGTCCCAGAAATTTGGCTGTGAACAGCCCAGGCAACCATGGCCTGCTTCTACCGGCCAGCTGGTTCCTTCATTCCATTTTGTCGTGGCACAGGCGTTATAAGTGACAGGTCCCTTACAGCCCAGCTTGAACAGACACCAGCCTTTCCTGGCACCTTCGTCGTCGAAGGTCTCGGCAAACTGCCCGCGTTCATAGAATGGGCGGCGGTAACAGCGATCATGGATATTCTGACCATAAAATGCCATCGGGCGGCCCAGTTCATCCATTTCAGGCAACTTGCCAAAAGTCAGGAACTGCGCCAGCACACCGGTAATAACAACCGGAATCGGCGGACAGCCCGGAACATTGATAATAGGTTTATCCTTGATGATGTCAGACACCGATGCAGCGCCGGTTGGATTGGGGTGTGCATAAGGTAATCCGCCATAGGCAGAACAGGTACCCACCGAGACAATGGCGGCAGCACCCTTTGCCACTTCTTTGAGTTGGTCCAGATTACTCACGCCACCAATGACGGAATAAGCAGGATTGCCGACCGGAATAGAGCCATCAACAATCAGCAGATACTTGCCATAATTAGCTTCCATCGCCTCATGCATCGCCTCATCTACCGCGTGCCCGGATGCAGCCATCAGGGTATGGTGATGATCGAGCGAGATAACATCAAAAATAAGTTTTTCTATCGTTGGTGCATGTGAGCGAGTCAACGACTCGGTACAGCCCGTACATTCCTGGAATGACAGCCAGATGACCGAGGGACGTTTTGCGCTCTCCAGCGCCTCCGCAATCTTCGGTACCATTGCCGGTGACAGGGCCATCATCGAAGCAGTTGTCGCGCAGAATTTCAGAAACCCGCGTCGTGAAATGCCCTGTGACCTGAGTATATCTGCCAGTGTTCTGTCGTCAGCCATTTGAGTCCCCTTGCCTTAGCTGTTCTCTGTCAGTAGACCGGGCAGAGCTTTCAGTGCACTGCGCATGTCTGCTGCCTGTGATTCAAGTATGGATGGATAACGGGTAATCTCGATAAACTTACCCAGGATTGCATCTTCGGTATTACGATGTGTCACCAGCCAGACACCTGCAAATAAAGTTTCGTTGACTGTAGATGGCCCCATGGCATCGATGTTTGCTGTCACTTCACCGATACCCAGCAGGGATTCAAGCTGCAGCTCTTCACCTGGCCCCAGCGGCAGGGCACGCAGATCAATAATTGTAGATTCACCCTCTTCCAGCAGTTTTTTCAGGGCGTGCCTGATTTCATTCAGAATAGGATTGACGTTGCCGGTAATGAGGTCATCAGAGCCAGCCGCTTGTCCACAGGAGGATGCATTTCCATTCATGCTGCCTGGCCCTCGTCAGTACGGGGTGTTGCAGACCATTGCTCCATCAATGCCAGCACCTTGTCGACCACAACAGGAATCGCTGCCGCCACCCGTTCTGTCGGATATTCGCCCCAGTCAATCACATCCGGTTGGATGGCCACCAGCGCACGCCGCTCTGGCAAGTTACCGGTCAGGCGGGAAATATCAAGCAGGTCTAGCAAACCTATGTCATGAACACTGCGTTTGCAGCTGCCAAGGAAGGCATCCATTTCTTCATTAACCAGGCAGTCCACCGTGCCCGGTTCTGAATTCAGCTGGGTAGCATCCAGTACAATGAGATTGTCAGCATCTTCTACTGCACCGGCAAGTGTAAAACTTAGCGTTCCACCATCCATATAGGTGACACCTTCGAGTTCAGGGTGTAACTTTTCCAGAGCCTGCAGCGCATGGATGCCGACCCCTTCATCTGTGAGCAGTGAATTGCCAATTGCCAGTACCAGTGTTTTCATGCTTTTCAGTATGCACCCATTCAGGTCTTCGGTTTTTGATTTAAATCAATATTTTTGTCATTAGTCAGATGCTATAGTCTCTCATAATAGAATATTATTTCCGGATCAATCCTATGTGCCTTGGCATTCCAATGCAAATAAAATCTATCGACCGCTTCCTTGCCCGCTGCGAAGCAAAAGGTGTCGAACGGGACGTTAACCTGTTTATGCTACAGGAGGATGATTGTGCTGTAGGGGATTTTGTCATGGTACATATCGGTTACGCGATCCAGAAAATGACGGAACAGGAAGCCCGTTCGGCGTGGGAGATCTACGACGAGATGCTCGCGCTAGAGCATGCATGAACTGGCAATATGCCAGGCACTGATTGACCAGGTGGAAGACCTCGCAAGAGATAACAGGGCGATTGCAGTCAGGGCCATATGGCTTAATGTCGGGCCGTTATCCGGCGCAGAGATACCATTGCTGGAACATGCCTATCCAGTAGCAGCTGCCGGCACCGTGGCGGAGGGCGCTGAACTTTTCATAGAACCCATGCCTATACGTGTAAAATGTAAGACATGTGGAGTAGAGTCGGAAGCCAGTGCTAACAGACTGCTCTGTGGCGAATGTGGCGATTACCATACTGGACTTGTCAGTGGCGATGAAATGATACTGACCAGGATAGAATTTGATACTTAGAATTTGATACTGAAATAGAACGGAGAACATCATGTGCGATACCTGCGGCTGTAATGTAACTCATGGCAATGCACACCTGGTAACAAATGACGGTAAACTGGCCCGTACAGGAGATGGCAAATCTGCCATTACTGTGCTGAAAAACCTGTTGACTGAGAATGATCATCAGGCGGCACACAACCGTTTCCACTTTGACCAGCAGTCTATACTGGCGATTAACCTGATGTCCTCTCCCGGTGCCGGCAAGACGGCCTTGCTGGAAGCCACCATCGAAGCACTGGGAGATGAATTATCTATCGCTGTGATTGAAGGCGATCTGGAAACCGAGAACGATGCCCGGCGCATCCGCGACAAAGGAGTTCCTGCGCTGCAGATAACGACCGGCAGTGCCTGTCACCTGGATGCCCACATGGTTCACGATGCGCTGCATCATATGGATCTGCAAGGTATCGATATCCTTTTTATCGAGAATGTTGGCAATCTCGTCTGTCCGGCCAGTTTTGACCTCGGACAGCACCGCAACATCACCCTGCTTTCTGTCACCGAAGGCGATGACAAACCGGCCAAGTACCCGGTCATGTTTCGTGCTGCCGACCTGGTTCTTCTGACCAAGTCTGACCTGCTTGATGTGCTTGATGATTTCTCTCCTGAAAAGGCAGAGAAATATCTCAGGCAGCTGGCCAGTGAAGTACCTGTGTTGCAACTGGCGGCCCGCCGCAACATTGATATCGAAAGCTGGTTGAACTGGTTGCGGAATGAAGTCAGGGAGCAGCGCAAACGCGTAGAAAAGAAGCTGACCCTGCGTCCAGCTATTCAGCCGGAAGGTTCTATTCTGCATAGTGATCACAGCCACGATCATCACACACATATACATACTCATTCAAAGTCGCACTCACATACATGAGCGCTTCCGCTCGACAATGGCTGGATGATATTCGTGCCCTGACGCTGCCGGAAAAGATTCGCATAATGAACGTTTGTGGTGGCCATGAACGCTCAATCACCATGGCAGGCCTGCGTGGCGCACTGCCGGAAAATATTGAATTAATCCCCGGCCCCGGATGCCCGGTCTGCGTCTGTCCGGAAGAGGACATCTACGAGGCTATCCAGATCGCGCTGAATGAAGACGTCATACTGGTTGCCTTCGGTGACATGTTGCGGGTACCGGTCAACGTCGGTAAAAAAGAGATCCGCTCCCTCGAACAGGCCAAAGCGGCAGGCACCGACATACGTCCTGTTGCCACGCCGATGGAACCGGTACAGATAGCCCTCGATAATCCGCACACACCAGTGGTCTTTTTTGCCACCGGCTTCGAAACCACAACGGCACCGGTTGCCGCCATGCTGGCCGAGGGCGTACCTGACAACCTTTTTGTACTGCTATCCGGTCGTCTCACCTGGCCTGCTGTCGCCATGCTGCTGGAATCAGAAGAAGCCGGTTTTCAGGCCCTGGTAGCCCCCGGCCATGTGGCCACTGTTATGGGGGCTAACGAATGGAAGTTTGTCATTGAGCAACATCATATGCCTGCTGCCATTGCCGGTTTCACGCCAGAAAGTCTGCTCGCAGCGATGTACTCCACTCTGCGCCAGACGATAGAAAATAAACCTTTTCTGGATAACTGCTACCCGGAACTGGTTCTGCCTGAAGGCAATCAGACTGCTCAGAAGCACATGGAAAAAGTGCTTGATGTGGTAAATGCCAACTGGCGCGGTGTAGGCATCATCCCGGCTTCCGGCTTTGCCCTGAATGATACCGTTCGACAACATGATGCGCGACAGAGATTCCACGGTTATGCCGACAACGCCCGTCGCCGTGCAGGACAAATGCCACCGGGTTGTGATTGTGCACGTGTAGTGCTGGGCAGGATCTATCCCAATGAATGCCGCCTTTACGGCAAGGCCTGCACACCGCGCAGCCCGGTTGGCCCCTGTATGGTTTCCGATGAAGGTGCCTGCCGGATCTGGTGGGCCGGTGGTGTGCGTGAATCTGCGGCATAGTGTGACATGCTGAGTTATTGTGGGAACCAATAACTGTAGATGAAATCATCTGCACGTCACATTACCATTACCGGCAAGGTTCAGGGTGTTGGTTTTCGACCTTACATTTACCGCCTGGCAAACCTGCTTGGCCTGTCCGGCTGGGTACGCAATTGCACCGGGCAGGTTGAAGTCCATATTCAGGGGACTGAGTCCAGTCTCGAAAAATTCTGCGATAACATCATCGCTGCTGCACCGGCTATTTCACAACCGCATATTCAGTCAATAACAACCGTTGCCG
>JAYEGM010000041.1:0-18846 GCA_034659075.1 Pseudomonadota bacterium | reverse complement strand
CCGGTGCAGTTGGCACCTCGCCCTTTGTCACCGTTCTTTGCCCTGAAGCTGCGGGTATAACGGAAATCAACCAGCGTATTCAGTGATGAGGAGCCGACCAGAAAGACATTTCCACCACGGCCTCCATCACCACCATCCGGGCCACCCCTGGGGATATATTTCTCACGTCTGAAACTCTGGCAGCCATTGCCACCATCCCCAGCGAAAACCTTGATTTCTGCTTCATCAACAAACTTCATAACAGCTTTCCTTAATGGCACCTGCATCCAGGGAGCCAAAAAATGAAAAACCCCGCTTTGTCGCCAAAGCAGGGTTTCCCTGAATCAATCTTGTGGCGATGCGCTTCAGCTAGCCAATATGCTAACCGTTCTGCGCTTGTTGGGGCCTTTTACCGAGAACTGAACAACACCATCAGATGTTGCAAACAAGGTGTCATCCTTGCCTCTGCCAACATTCTTGCCCGGGTGGAACTTGGTACCACGCTGACGAATAAGAATGTTGCCTGACAATACCTGCTGACCGGCGTAACGCTTTACGCCCAGTCGTTTTGACTCTGAATCGCGACCGTTACGTGAACTACCGCCTGCTTTTTTATGTGCCATTGTGTTATTTCCTGTCTTTTGCTACTTCTTAATGCGCCGTGTTATGCGCCTTTGCCACCAATAGCTGTAATTTCCAGCTCGGTGAAATTCTGTCTGTGACCCTGGGTCAGACGATAATTTTTCCTGCGGCGAAATTTGTAGACGCGGATTTTATCGCCACGGCCATGTCCACGTACTGAAGCAGAAACAGTAGTGCCATCAGCTACATCTGATCCGGTCTGAATATCGGCACCATTAGCAACCATCAATACTTCGTCGAGTTCAACAGTGGAACCAGTTTCTGCTACGAGGCTCTCGACGCGTAGTACGTCGCCTACTGCTACCCGGTATTGCTTGCCACCCGTTTTAATTACTGCGTACATTATCTATATCCCCAATAACTCCAGAACATATCTGGAATTCTGTCATTGTTTGTCGTGTGCCAGTAGCGAAGCTGCCACTGGTAAAGGGCGGCGATTTTATCGCCTGAGGCGATGACAGTCAATGGAAAAACAGCTGCAACGGCACTAATTTGGCTATTCTGTGTCATTATGATGGAAAATCAGCAGATGTTTTATTTATCTTGACTGCATCTATCCCTATAATCAGGTTTCAGATGAGAATTTCCTGTATTTTTAAACAGAGACTGCCTAATCGTAATATAGAATAATTGTAACGCATGACCGCAATCGCCAACAAACCCTCCGGGGACACGCAAAATCCTGCATCAGTCAACGACTTCGAAGCCGTACAGGGATTAATCAAACCAGAATCTGCTACAGTCGATCAGCTGATCATGAAAAGTCTCAATTCTGATGTGGTATTGATTAATCAGCTGGGTACTTACATCATTAATAGCGGCGGCAAGCGACTACGACCGATGATTGTGCTATTGAGCGCGCTGGCTAGCGGCTATCGGGGAGAGAAGCACATCCTGCTGGCTGCCGTCATTGAATTCATCCATACAGCCACATTGCTGCACGATGACATCGTCGATGGCTCGGACATGCGCAGAGGAAAAGCCACCGCGAATGATGTCTGGGGCAATGAAGCCAGTGTGCTAGTTGGCGATTTTCTCTATTCCCGCTCATTTGAAATGATGGTAGAAGCCGGCAATATGCGTGTCATGGACATCCTTTCGCACACCACCAATAACATCGCTGAAGGCGAAGTGATGCAGCTGTTAAACATCAATGAGCCTGATATCACTGAACAACGCTACGATGAAGTCATACGTGCGAAAACCGCCATTCTGTTTGAAGCCGCCGCCCGCATTGGCGGTGTGATTGCTGATCAGAATGATAAAATTGAACAGGCTCTGGCCAGCTACGGCCAGCACCTTGGCGTCGCCTTTCAACTTGTTGATGACCTGCTGGACTACAGTTCCAGTTCTGAAGCGCTGGGTAAAAATGTCGGCGACGATCTCGCTGAAGGCAAGCCTACCCTGCCGCTAATACATGCCATGCAGCACGCCACAGCAACCGACCGGGATTTACTGAGTACAGCCATTCGCTCCGGTGGCCTGGATAAAATCAATGAAGTCATCGCAATTATTGAATCGGCCGGTTCACTGGCGTACACTTCGCAACGCGCATCTGCTGAGGCAGAAAAGGCAAAGCTGGCCCTTGCACCTCTGCCTCCATCTTCTTATAAAGATGCCATGATGGTACTCGCTGATTTCTCAGTTCAACGAGCCTATTAATTCAGTAAAAATCGAATATGTCGGGGTGTGGCGCAGCCTGGTAGCGCACCTGCTTCGGGAGTAGGGGGTCGGAGGTTCGAATCCTCTCACCCCGACCAGTTTGATTTCTTCTCCAGCAAACCGCAATGTTCGTCTTTTGTCTTGAAGCGTAAAACCTAATACATTTAAACGCAAAGTCTTTACCCTTTCCCTTCCTCCGGATCTTTAAACACTTTCCAGACAAACAGCATCAATGAAACGATGGGAATGATACCCGTTAGCAGAAATTTCATGATGCGGGAGAACCAGCCCTTTTCATCCTTCCAGGTATACCAGGCCATGGCATAGGAGACAGTGAACATGCCGATATAAAATATTGGATCAATTGGAGCCATGTTGTAATTCTCTAAAATTATTATCAGCGTTATTATAGCGAATAGTACGAGTTGTCACCTAACGACACATGGATCAAAAAAATGACACACTCATCCCTGAAAAATAAAGCTGTCCTCAATATTTTATGAGCATGTTCAACAAAATCAGTAGCTACTGTATCACTGCAGGATTCATGCTGTTGCTACAGACTCCATTGTTTGCCGCTGCAGAAACCGCGGCCAACCATGCCGGTTGCATGCAATGTCATATAAATATGGACACCGGCTTCTCCGATAAGCATGGCTTTGCTGCAACAGGATGCATACTTTGTCATAAAGGTGATACTACAGCCAATAGCCTGCCACAGGCACACGAGGCCCTGGTCGCATTCCCTGGTGACATGGATCATGCTGAAACAGCCTGCGGGAACTGCCACGCAGAACGTGTACACGATGTCACAAACAGCCTGATGAATACGGGCAAAGGCATCATTGAAAAGACACGCCATGCGTTCGAGGAAAAGTCTCATCCAGAAAACAGCGACGGCTTCAGTTCGATTGGCCGCTCACCTGCAGACAGCCTGCTGCGAAAACTCTGTGCAAGCTGCCATCTGGGGAATAAAAGATCAGTCCATGCACTGGATGTAACCAGTGACCGGGGGGGTGGCTGCAGTGCCTGCCACATCAACAATTATCCTGAAGATCAGCACCCTGCCCTGACCTCACGTGTTGAAGACGGCCGCTGCTTCGGCTGCCATTCCCGATCAGGACGCATATCGCTGAACTACGCCGGGCTGGCTGAGATCATTCCTGCTGAACAGCCGGCCGATATCCAGGCAGATATCCTGCAGCTGGCCGATGGAAGGACCGTGATCAAACGACCCTATGATGTTCACCACGAAGCAGGAATGAGCTGCATCGATTGCCATACTTCTATCGGCCTGATGGGCGGCGGCAACAATACCCGGTACCAGCAACAGGCCGTCGATATCCGTTGTACGGACTGCCACAAAAATGAATCACCACAGAAAACACCATCCTCATGGCCAGAGAAATTTGGCAGCCTGAAACAGTACCTTGAACCAGGCACCTCAGGCGATCAGCTATTCCTGACTACAGCACAAAGTGGTACGCCGCTCTGGCATATAAACCAGGATGAAAATGGGGTAGCCCTGCTACACCCCAAACTGGGTGGACCTGCCCTGCAAATTCCATCTTATACTGCTGATAGCCACCCATTGCAGAAGGAACATGCACGCCTGCACTGTTCAGCCTGTCATAGCCAGTGGGCGCCTCAATGCTACGGCTGTCATATAGAATATGATCCGAATGGCAGGCAGAAAGATCATTTGTTGCAGAAGGAAACACCGGGTCGCTGGAGTGAACAGCGCCGGGATGTGCGCAGTGGCCTGCCGCCCCTGGGCATCACTGCGGAAAACACCATCAGACCTTTTGTACCGGGCATGATCATGACCATCAAACACCCTGACTGGGAAGGTCAGAAATTCAAACGCCTGTTTGCCTCCACAGAACCACATACGACAGGAAAATCCCGCAGTTGCTCCTCATGTCATCAGTCATCTACTGCGCTTGGGCTCGGTGAAGGGGAACTGCTTAAAACAGAGCAACAATGGAAATTCCTGCCAAAACATAAAATATTGAATGATGGGCTGCCAGCAGATGCCTGGACATCTTTCGATGAAGCAGTGTCTGGTCGATCGAAGTACACCAGCCACAGACCTTTCAGCCGGGATGAAATTCTACTGATTCTGGATACGCAGTAACGCGATCTTTCAGTAAAGTGGGACTCCCCTGGTCATCCTGGAATAGCCATCATGACAGCTTGCGATTCGAACCCTCATACAAAGCAGGCCCACCCGTTCACTAAAATGTCAGGAACGAGTAATTGGTACAACTGTACTATTTTGTACGAGTGATGACTCATTTAGACTGTGCGAATATATAAAAAAACTATAAATCCCTAAAAGATATTAAACAGGCGCCCACGAAGGAGTAATACGATGTCCAGTCTTACTAACCGCTTTATGTTCATTTTTTCCCTCTTCTGTTTTGCGACAGGAACTGCATGGTCCGCAGAAGAAAGCAAATCCCTGCATGATGTAGCACCCGAGGCCTGCAAACAGTGTCACGAAGAAATCTACACACAGTGGAAAGGTTCTATGCATGCCAACAGTTCAGCGCTGAAAGATCCGATTCATGGTGCATTCTACAATCTTGTAGCGGGAGACCCGACCCAGGAGGGCGTGAAGACCAAAAAAGGCAAGTATCCAGTCTGTTTAAAATGCCATGCACCGGTTGCTGCGATGGAAAAAAAGACCAAGCTGGATGCAAAACCGGCCTATGCCAACGGCGTCAGCTGCGTTACCTGTCATTCATTTACTTCGTTCAAGGGCAACGAGACCAAAGAGGGTAAGCCGCTATATGGCATTGATGCGTATAACATCGACACTACCAGCCTGCATGGCCCCAGTGGAAACACCTACACAACCGAGCGTGTTCCTGATGGCTCAAAATGGCCAACACCAATCAATCACACAGTCCCCCTGCAGGGCAACAGCGCAGCTCTGTTCAAGAGCAACGATGCCTGCATGGGCTGCCATGAAAAACGCAGCAACGCCAAGGGCACGCCCCTTTGCCGCACGGGCCAGGAGTACCGCGATACCAAAAACTTCATCGCCTGCCAGTCCTGCCATATGTCAATCGTGACTGTTCCCAAACTCAAAGATGGCAAGGTTGTAGACGGACAGACGGTATCAATAGCCGACCATTCCATGGCAGGCGGGCATGATGGCAAGATGATCACTCGTGGCATCGCAATGATCATGGATACTAAAAGTTCCGGAGATACCATCAAGGTGAAACTCACTGTCAGAAACCGCCTGCCACATGCCTACCCGACAGGGGCGCCCTTCCGCAACTTCTTTATCAAAGTCGCTGCCTATGACAAGGACGGCAAAGAGCTATGGAAGAATTTCAAGGTACACCCGATCAAAGACGATCCAAAAGCAGCATTCTGGTACACCCTTGGTGACGAGGCGGGTAAACCGACCTCACCACCCAAGGCTAGCCAGATTCTGTCCGACACACGTCTGCAACCGAATGAGACCCGTACACTGGAATATGACATCCCGAATCAGGCTGGAACTGCCATCATCCGTGCCGAGGCCCTCTATGACCTGCTGTTGCCTCCACTCAAGGGCAAGTTCAAAGGCAAGATCCCGGCCGAATTGATGAAGCCAAAACTGGCTGCATCGGCTGAAGTCAGACTGTAACAACCCGAAAGGTCAAACCTCGCACATGCGACAGTCAGCACCTCTGAAAATATCACTGGTGCTGGCCATCGTCATACTCGTAATGCTGCCGGTCCATGCCGAGGAAAATGAAGATTCCGACTGGGACTGGAGCGGCATTACTGCTGAAGATTCCACGCCTGCGGAGGCGACCACTGAAGCCGTCAACCCCCAGCCTACAAGTACGCGTGATGTGACAACAGCAGAGCCTGACTATGCCGCCACGCCCGAGCCCGCTCTGGCGATTTTTGCCAATGCTCCAGAGTTTGATGTCATCCCGAGCAAAAAGAACCCGGATATGCATCCCTGTACCAACTGCCACCAGTGGACCAGAGGGGACGCCACACCGCGCAAGCTAAAAACGCCACATGACGACTTCGAGCTCAAGCACGGCCTTCATGGCAAGGGCAAGTTCTGGTGCATGACCTGCCACAACGAGGATATCTCGCGTGGTCTGGTTACCCTGGAAGGAGAAAAGGTCGACTACAATGATGCCTATGTGATCTGCAGTCAGTGTCATTCCCATCAGGCAAGGGACTGGGTCAATGGCGCACACGGTAAACGCGTCGGCAACTGGCAGGGCAGGCGGCAGATCCTTAATTGCACGGCCTGCCATTACCAGCATAGGCCGGCTATTAAAATGCGTGCTCCGACAGCTGGCCCGGTTGTTCGTATGGGCCTTGAACGTCCGTCGCACTGGAAGCCCCAGCAAGACCGCTCCGGACATGGTGGCAATCCAGCGATAGCACCACCAAAACCACTCTCGTTTACAAAGGTTGACAACAATGAGTGAAGGCAGATCCGATAATGACATGCCGACTAACAGCAATCTGGCACGGCGCCACTTCCTGAAAAAACTCGGCGGTGTAGCAGCCGCAGCGGGCACGGCAACGACAGTACATGCCGCATGGGGTGGAAATACACTGAGCGACACCTTTGCGGACTTCTTTCAGCAACACTATCGTGAGATGTCACGCGAGGAGGTCCGCGAAACCCTCGAACGAATCGAGCGCAAGGCAAAAAAACGCTATGGCGTCGACATCCATTGCAAGGATACGCCCGCCCAGCAGGGGGTGCTGTTTGGTTATGCCCTCAATATCTCCAAATGCCGCGGCTACCGAGATTGTGTGCATGCCTGCGTAAAGGAAAACAACCTTAGCCGCGATACCCAGTACATTCGTGTCATTGAACTGGACAGGGACAGCCTGAATCTCCATGAAGGCGATCATTACTATGACTCAGAAACCGTTCCGGTCGAGGGCAAGCACTACCTGCCGATGCAGTGCATGCATTGCGACAACCCGCCCTGCGTCAAGGCCTGCCCGGTAGAAGCTACCTGGACAGAGCCTGATGGCATCGTAGTGGTAGATTATGACTGGTGTATAGGCTGCCGCTACTGCATGGCCGCATGCCCCTACCAGGCAAGGCATTTCAACTGGGGCCATCCAAAACTGCCGCCGGAGGAAATCACCACTGAAACGCATTACCTTGGTAACCGGCCGAGACCGAGGGGAGTGGTGGAAAAGTGCCATTTCTGCGTACAGCGCACGCGAGAGGGGCAGCAGCCCGCCTGCCAGGAAGCCTGCCCTACCGGTGCACGCGTTTTTGGCAACCTGCTGGATCCTAATAGCGAGATCCGTTATGTGCTGGAACACTCCGCTGTTTTCCGTTTGAAAGAGGATCTCGGCACCGAACCAAAATTCTGGTATTACCGTGACCGATAGCAATAACAAGCCAGGTTTGTGGTCATTTATCCGTGACGGTATCAGGGAGGTGCTGCACGGCGGCCGCTGCTACTGGATGTGGGTCGGCTTCCTGTCGATATTTGTAATTATTGGCGTGTTGCTCTATGTCTACCAGATCAGGAATGGCCTGGTTGTGACCAACATGTCAAACCAGGTGTCGTGGGGATTCTATATTTCAAATTTTACCTTCCTGGTGGGCGTCGCGGCCGCTGCCATCATGCTCGCTATACCCGCGTATATCTTTGACCGTAAAGATATCGGAGACGTGGTACTGATGGGCGACACGATGGCGGTTGCAGCTGTCACCATGGCGGTGCTGTTCGTGGTTGTCGATCTTGGCCGTCCTGACCGTTTCTGGCACCTGCTTCCGGGAATCGGAAAATTTCATTTTCCGGAGTCCTTACTGGCCTGGGATGTAATCGTACTGAACGGTTACATTCTGCTCAACCTGGCAATTTCCTTCTATATCCTGTATTCACATTACCGGGGCAAGGAACCAAAGAAATCTCTCTATTTCCCCCTTGTTCTGATTGCCATTTTCTGGGCCATCTCTATTCATACCGTTACCGCCTTTCTCTACTCCTCCAACAGCGGTCGGCTCATCTGGAGCAATGCCCTGCTTGCCCCCCGTTTTATTGCCTCCGCGTTTGCGTCTGGTCCTGCCATCATGGCGATTGGACTGCAGATTATCCGTAGCATGGGCAATTACCCTGTCTCACAGAGCGTCATCAATCACCTTGCAATCGTGACCTCCATAGCGCTGCAGGTCACCCTGTTTTTTATCGGAGCCGAGATCTTTACTGATTTTTACAATGAAGGTGAACATGCAGCCAGTGCGCGCTACCTGTTCTTCGGGCTGCATGGTCATGCAGCCCTGACGCCATGGATCTGGACTGCCATTACGTTTCTACTGATAGCCGTGTCAATATTGATGATACATCGGACGCGAAAAAACCCGTTCACCATGAACATCGCATTCGGCCTCACTATTATTGGCATATGGATAGAAAAAGGAATGGGACTGGTTATCCCCGGCTTTGTTCCAACCCCGATAGGTGAGATATATGAGTACACACCGAATTTTCTCGAAATTATGATTAGCGTGGGAATCTGGGCCTTTGGCTTACTGTTTTTCACCATCATGGCAAAGGCTGCGCTTCCCATTCAGTGTCGTTACATTATGAAAAACTCGAAGTCGACTGATCCGACTTATTGCGAACCCTATGACAAGTAGCCATAATCCTGCCGACTATTTTCCTGATCAGGGGAAAGTGAAATAGAACAGTAGATGGCAATAATCACGCTGGTTTAATGCTGCGTGCGACTGCTAAGATGCTAACGACTATGACACATCTCCGCCAATGCTCAAATAACTCACCCAGTAGTACTACAGGCATTTCTTACCTGTCTAAAAAAGGCGTTGTCAGATGAGTCAGCCTGTACTGGCAGGTCTGATCATTGGCTGGTTACTGGCGCTGGCAGGTCTCTGGATGGCATGGTACACCCGGCATAACCGCAAGCTCCACCTCCGTTGCGTCCGACTCTGTCACCGAATTGCTGATGAGTTGTCAAGAAAACAGGACCCCGAGCTGGTGACCGACCGTGTTTTTCAGGTCGTCATGGAACACACCGGGGCCAGCATTGGCATACTCACCTATCGGGATAACGAGGATGAGCCCTTCAAAGTAATGCGGGTGTCCGGGCTGCCGCAAAATGTACTTGAACCGGGTACTCTGCTCGATACCGGGATCTGCGGTTGGCAACCCGGGGCAATTGAGATGACGGGTAAGGCCCAGTTAATCCACCGCGGTCTACGCGATGCAATGGCAAAAACGGGGATTCAACTTGATCGTCGTCAAAACATGATCTGCATCCCGGTGTCTGCCCCGAACGAGGTTTGTGGTCTGCTGCAGCTGGTTTCGGGACCCGGGCAGGCTTTCCGAAAAGAGCAGCTCAATGACCTTGGTGGTGTCGGATTTTACATTTATGCCGCCATCGGCAATGCGCGCATGATTGCCACCGTCAAACAACAACGCGATGCAGCTGAGGCCATGTACGAGATAGGACTCGACATCTCCCGCTCGCTGGATCTGGACGTGATACTCGATCGTGCTGTACGCCAGGGCCTTGAGCTGATGGGGGCCAGCTTTTCCTGGTTTCTGGAGTATCTACCAGAAGAAAAGGAGCTTGCACGAATACGGAAAGCAGCCGGTGAGGTCCCTGCCCCATTTCGTGAGGGTGACCAGATCAAGCTGGCAGGCAGAGTACTCGCCCTGCTTGCTCCCAATGTCATCAATCACTCCGTGTTGTTGATCGATGATCTGTTAGAAGAAGTCGCTGATGAGAACACACTAACCCTGCCTGAAAGTGAGATATTTTGTGAACCGGATGCACTGACACACATACTTAAAACGGGCATACGCAGCGCCATCATTGTGAGAGTAGGTGGCCCGGGCCAGGCTCGCGGTGTTTTGTGCAGTTTTGCGAGCAGCCCACAATTTTTTAAACCCTTGCATGTGGACCTGTTCAAGCGTCTGGCCAACCAGGTCCTGATCGCGCTGACCAACGCCGAAATGTACAGCCGTCTTGGCAGCATTACGATCATCGAGGAGCGCCAGCGCCTCAGCGATGAGCTGCACGACAACATGTCGCAGATGATCAATGGTGTAGCACTGGAGTTTCACGCTATTGCAAAACTCGTAGGCGAACCGAATCAGACAGAAAAATTGATGCAGCGTATCGATCACATCCAGAATCTGCTGCAGGATGCCAAGGCAAGTATTCGACAATCCATCTTCGAACTACGGCTACCAGAAGACTCGGACCTGTGGCAGAACCTAAGACACTTCCTGGAGCGGTTTCAGCACTGGCATGATCTGGTTGTTGATAGCCACTTACCACAGGATATGCTGCATCTTCCACTGGATCGGCAACGTGAGGTCATCCGCATTGTTCAGGAAGCCCTGTGGAACGTCCGGCGCCACAGCGGATCCAGCAAGACGGTAATTACCGGTAGCTATGATGCTGCCTTCGGACAGGTTATGCTGGATATCTCGGACAGCGGATCGGGTGCAGATACATCACAGCTACAAAAAGGCCAGGGTATGGCAACCATGCAGGCGCGTGCGGAACGCCTTGATGGTAGCCTGCGAACCCGGAACGAGCCGAATGTCGGATTCAGGCTAGAATTGGAGTTTCCTGTCAATGCAAAATTCTGAGCAGATTGTCGAGAACACGACACCGGTAGAAGTACTGGTGGTCGATGACCACCCGATTTTCCGCCAGGGAATCCGGCATCTACTCGAGTCGGACAGAAGTATCAGCGATATCGGAGAATCTGCCAGTATCGAGGAGGCCATCGGCTGGCTAAAGGCCAGGCGAGCCGACGTAGTGCTTCTGGACCATAATTTACCCGGCATCAACGGCGTTGACGGGATGTCGAGGCTATTTTCGGTTCAGACTGACTTGCAGGTAATCGTCCTCACCATTTGTGACGACGACGAGGTGGTCATTAGAGCCATTCGATCGGGCGCCTGTGGCTACATCCTGAAAGATGCCGCGCCCGAACGGCTGATAGCGGCTATCAAGGCGGCTGCAAAAGGTGAATGCCGTGTCTCCGGCAGCCTGGTGAGGACCCTGTTCGCTCGCGCCGGCCATCCCTCGGGCAAACTCGACCAGAAAGCCTTCACAGGTGGCACGCAATCCTGTGTACTGCCAAACGGTGAGTCGCTGACGAACCGTGAGACAGACATTATTTCATGCCTGCTCAAGGGCGAAAGCAACAAGGAGATTGCCCGCGATCTGGGACTCTCACCTAACACTATACGCAATCAGCTGCAGCGCCTGCAGGAACGATTCAGAGCCAGAAACCGCGTTCAACTTGCCCTGCTGGCACGTGACTGCGGCTATCAATAATCAGCCGCTATTAATTTTCACACGAGGGAGAGGAATTCACCTTCTTTTGGCATATCTGAGTTAAGTTTTTGAACCCCGTCATATATCCATATCTTCATTAGGTGTATCATTTATAAATTATAGTAGGAACAATCTGTTGAGGAGAATCAAAATGTACAAGAAGCTGGTAATACTGCTGTTGGCACTAGGTTTTGTCGGATCATCGAATGCCGAAATACTGAAAGGCCGGATCAGTACTGTTTCTAAAAAAGCATCGACGGTACAGATCGACATGAAGGACAAAGGCCTTGCCGTGATTCGCATTGGCCCCGATACGGTGTTTGAAGGATTTAAAGGTATCAGGGAACTGAATCCGCCTGACCTGATCGAAGCGAACCAAGCGCCGGGCAAGACAGCAAAAAGCATCAAGAAAATTATTTTTGGCTTACCACCCGGTGTAGAGGTCTCTGTTGAGGAACTGCTTAACATCATGAACAGCGGTGATAAATACTACCTGTTCGATGCGCGGCCTGCAAAACGTTTTGGAGGGGGTCATATTCCAACGGCTGTAACTGCATTCCCGAAGGACAAAGACTTTCTGAGCCTTTTACCTGATGACAAGGCTGCGCTAGTGGTGTTCTTCTGTGGTGGCCCGACATGCCCTTATACGGGTAAAGCTGTTGAGAAGGCACAGAAAGCCGGTTACACAAACCTGAAGGGCTTTCAGGCGGGCATGCCCGGCTGGAAGAAGGCCAAGCTGCCTGTTTACTCCGAACCTAAGTGGCTGAGCAAGAATCTCAATACCCAGCACATAATCCTCGATCTGCGTGACACAGGCGTGAGCAGTAAATCGCACATCAAGGATGCTGTTGCGATGTCAGTCGCTGACCTCCAGGCCATGACGCAGGAGTTCATCAAGTCTAAAAAGGTCCCCTATCTGCCGGGTGTCACTGAAAAACGCGCTCCAATTATCGTGTATGCCGACAGCCATACTTCAGATGCAGCAATAAAGGGCTTTAATGAACTGCGCAAATGGGGCTACAAGGGGACTACCATTCTAAACGGAGGGTTTGATGGCTGGCAGTCAGCCGGACTTCCAACTGCCACAGGGGCGGCAGCAAGCAAAATTGTCTACGAAAAGAAACTTGCCCTGGGAGCTATAGCGCCGGAAGAGTTTGTAGCACTGGTGAAATCACCTGATAACATCATGTTCTACGACGTACGGACTGATCAGGAAGCAGCCACGGGTATCCTCAAGGGTGCTCAGCACATCCCACTCGATAAACTGGCGGACGCCGCAGCAAGCCTGCCAAAAGATAAGGAGATCATCCTTTACTGTGCGAATGGCATACGCGCACAAATGGGTTATGAAATGCTCAACAAACTTGGCTTCAAGACCCGTTTCCTGAACGAGGCCATCACGGTCGATAAGGATGGCAACTACAAACTGCAGTGACAAATCAGTGTGAATTCATGAGAAATGAATCTTTTTCAAAATGATAACTATTCTGTAATTTAATAGTTACTGAAAAGCACGAACTTAGGAGTTTCAGAGATGGTTGAAATAAAGAAGAAGGATACAGGTGAGGTTCTTGCAACAATTGATGCCGACAATCTGGTCAGTGCCGATCTGTCTGAACTGGATTTGCGCGGCGCTGACATGAGTGGACTGAATCTGCAGGGCGCAAATTTTTTACACAGTGATCTTAGCGATGCCGACCTGAGCAATGCCAATCTCGAACAGGCCTCATTACAGGGAACCCGCTTCAATAAAGCCATTCTTCGTCAGGCAAACCTGTCTCATACGAATGCCGGTGCAAGCAATAACGGAGACAGGGCCATATTTACCGAAGCAGACCTGAAAGGCGCAATTTTAGACAGTGCAGATTTGCGCAAGGCGGAATTGCGTGATGCCAATCTTGAACTGGCTTACCTCTGTAATGCGGACATGCGCGATGCTGATTTTCATGGCAGCAACATGCGACAGGTAAAAGCACGGCGTGCATTACTGATTGGTGCCAATCTCAGCGGTACAGATCTCAATGAAGCCGACTTCCGGGACAGCCACCTGAACGATGCCAACTTAAAACGGGCTAACCTGCAGGGGGCAGACCTTTCCACCCTGAGCCGCGGTGGTTTCACCGTTCTGAATCTGGCCAACTTGGGAAGCGCCGATCTAAGCAACGCCAATATGCGCGGCATTCAGGTGGAGAATGCAGATTTTCGCTTCGCCAATCTCTCCAATGCGGACCTTACCGGTGCTGTGCTAAGTGGGTCTAATCTGCGCCGTGCCAACGTTAGCGACGCCGACTTCAGCGGCGTTGAACTGGCTACCGTGGTTATGGAGTACGCAAACTTTTCCCAGGCAAAAAATGCCGACATACCAAGCTACAAAATGCATCTACGCTAAGACAGCGATTCTCAGCAACCTTCATCGATAATTAAGCCAGCAGGTGCTACCGGCGGCGTGAATACAGGTGGTGTAAAGGCTGGGCTGGCCTTTTTTACAGGCTTGGCAGTCACGGCTGGTGCTTGTACCGTGGCCCCTTTGAAGTGACATGCGATAGCGCGCTGTAATGCAACCTGGGGAGCCTCATCGTCTACTGCCTGTACAGGAATATCCGGATTCAGTACCTGCTGCTGCCAGGCATTATAGCCACCCGACAGGAGATAGCTGTCAAGGCCCAGCAGGCGCAGCATAACGACAGCCTTGGCGGCATTTTCCGAGCCATTAGAATAGACGATGATCTTCTTGCTATCGGACAGATTCTCGAGACCAGCCGCTGCAGTCAGAACCGATAAAGGCAGTGACTCGGCTCCTTTTAGATGACTATCCTGATAAGATTTACTATCACGTATATCGATCAACTGGTAATCCTGACGTGACTCGACTATCCATTCGGCGAGTTGCTGAACAGTCACTCTATCTTCAGCCTTTGATGCCGCCTGTGAGATGCGCTCAAAATCACTCATGTCTACGGTTTTTTGTCCTTCACCATTGCCGCAGGCTGAGAGCATGCTGATGCCGATAAGTGTAAATATGAATTTGAGCCTGTGTTTCATTTTGCTGTCCATTTTGATTGTTTCTAGCTGGTTAAATCAATTCAAACCACTGTCATAGTATTTATTCACTCGTTCCAGTGCCTCAACACTGTAACTGCTGTCGTATTCCTGCCACGTGGTTTCCTGGCCAAGGTTAATGGTGATATGCCGCAGCGTATAACCGCCCAGTAATACCAGCACCGGGCCGAGTATGGCCAGAGTACGATTGCCGTGCAGCAGATCGATAAATTCTACGAAAAGTGGCACCAGCAAGCCTAATAGAAAGAAGCCACCCCAGAAAGCAACGGCATAGCCACCACCCTGGGTCAGGTATTCAAGCGCTTGCAGCTGCTGCTCGGAACCGGTTGCCAGGTTAATCAGCCACAGCATGATCAAAACGATTTCGACCGCAATCAAGCCGAGGTCAAACCTGGTAAACGTTCTCTTTTCAGAATGGTCTTTTGCAAACAGGACAATAAATGCCGCAGCTGTAGACATGCCGGATACAAGAAATAAGGGGCCCAGTAAACCGGTGTTCCAGAAAGGCCTGGCATTGAATGCACTGAGCAGTACACCGGTATAAATACCCAGTGCAACAGCCGATGGTATTGCAATCCAGGAAATGACCTTAATGTTTCGTTCACTCAAATCCACCAGCATCGAAGCGAATGGAATGCGCTCAAAAAAGCCGGACAGCATCGGGTAGCCTTTTCTGAAGGTGGAAAATATCTGCAACAGTGAAACCGGGTAGATAATCATCAGCACCCAGGCACCCCAGGACATTGGTGACGTTGGTTCCAGTGTGGTGTAAAAACGGAATACATAAAGTTTGTGTTCAAGATCGAGAAACAGTGTCGTCATGCCTACCGACAATACAACCGGTGCCCACAATGCCAGTCGGTTAGCTGAAAAGGAATGGCTGTCATTTTTTTCCAGCAGATTCATCAGCGCAACAAAAATAATGATGCCGGCAGTCAGCCCACCAAGGAACAGGTAGACCGAGATCTCCCAGGTCCAGATCCCCAGTATTGGGTCAACCTTCGGGTTGTGGCGTGCGGTGATGAGAATTTCTTCAAGCATGATGTCGTCTCATGTCAGGTAATAAACATTAGGTTCGTTACCCGTTTCTTTCATTAGCACCTTGTAATTACGCGTTCTCAGCAACTGGCTGACCTTGCTGCCCGGATCATTGAGAATACCGAAATACATGCACTGTGTCGGGCAGGTAGAAACACAGGCAGGGTCCAGGCCTTTCTCGACGCGGTGATGGCAGAAGGTACATTTGTCGATATAACCATCAGGATGCATGATCAGTCTTGCATCGTAGGGACAGGCGGCGATACAGGCCTTGCAGCCGGTACATTTATTCGCTTCCACCAGCACGATGTTGCTGTCACGCCAGTAATGACTTGCACCGGTCGGACACAATGTGACGCAGGTGGCATTGGAGCAATGGTTGCAGCGCTCCGAGCGAAACTCAGTACGCAAATCAGGCCAGGTGCCACGCGTTGCCTCGACCACCCAGTCCCGGTTTAAGCCTACAGGCGTCTTGTTCTCGGTCTTGCAGGCCACGACACAGTCACCACAGCCTATGCAGGTCAGAGTATCTATTACCATGGCGTATTTTATAGTCATATCATGCGTGCACCGGGTGTTCGGTTTCTACCTTGATGAAGGTCACAAAATTTCCGCGCATACCTGTGGCACCCATAATCGGATCTATCAATACATTCGTCATTAGGTCCGAATCATCTGCACCCAGGCCATGTGTCAGCCGCATTCGCTTTGAACGATGTCCAAAACCATGCGCCATGAATACCGAATCAGGCCCGATCCGTTCGGTCACACGTAAGCGGATGGGATTACTTACTACGCCATCCTGATTTTGCAGTTGCACGGGTTCTCCATTCACTAAACCCCATTGCTTTGCTACCTGAGGATTGACCCACAGGGCGTTCTCCGGCGCCAGCTGAAACAAAAGCGGGTTATTGGTCGTGCGACTGAATGTGTGGGCCGGCATGCGACCATAGTTCAGATGGTAATAGTTTTCTGGACGTGCAGCGGGTGGAGTATAGTTTGGCAACGGGTCAAAGCCCTGCTCCGCCAGGCGCTGAGAATAGATTTCAATCTTGCCGCTGGGCGTCTTGAAATGTCTCGCCTCACCTGCCTGGAAATACATCGGCCGCTTGCGCGGGAAGTTTTTCACACCGACCTTCTGCATTTCTTCAAGTGAGCTGCCGACTTTTTTCAGCTGCCAGTCGAGTACCTCGGAATAATCTTTCCACGGGAAATACTTCTGCAGGCCCAGCCTCTCACCTAACTGTTTAGCCATCCACCAGCCGGGTTTTGAATCGTATTTTGGCTCGAAGGCAGGCATACGCAAGGCCAGCGACGGCTTTCTTTCAGCCGCATTGCGCAGGTCATCATAGCGCTCCAGATAGGTACATTCGGGCAGGATGACATCGGCATAACCGGTGATCTCGGCCGGCATGGTATCAATCACGACTATCAGGTCGAGCGCATCTGCAGCCTGCTTGAGCTTGTTACGTATACCTGGAACCGTCATTGGCAGATTGGTGCCATAAACCAGCCAGCCCTTGTAATGGGCATCTTCCCCGATCGATGCATCGATGACGGCATTGCTGACCGCCTGGCTGGCAAACGGGTAATCACTGCCGTGGGCAGCCTTGAAGGTACTTTTTGGCTTCGGGTAATCGGGCAAAGGATACTTCGGCAGTTTGACCTTGTCCTGCATATAGAAACCACCCGGGCGCCCCCAGGAGCCCAGCAATGCATTGAGAATAGCGATGGCCCGTTCACGCTGGGTGTCATCACCATACCAGGTCGTATGACGTCCCGGATGTACCAGGGTGGCCGGTGCATTTTTTGCCATCTCACGTGCTGTCTCGCGTATCAGTGATGGCTTGAGACCGGTCTGCAAATAAGCCCATTCCGGCGGAAACTGCTGTACGTGCTGTGCCAGTTCATCAAAACCTGTCGCGTACTGCTCAATGTAATCCCTGTCGAACAGATCTTCTTCAATCAGCACATTCATCCATGCCAGTAACAGGGCTATATCGGTGCCAGGTCTGATCGGTAACCAGTGCTTTGATTTGCTTGCCGGCACAGAAAAACGCGGGTCTACGGTAATCAGGCTGGCGCCGTTTTCCAGTGCTCGGGTCAGGGTCTGCACCTGGCCGTTGTGCAGGTTTTCACCAATATGTGAGCCGATCAATACGATGCAGCGAGAGTGTTCCATGTCGGTGCGGTCCGGCGATCCCACACCTTCACCGTAGGTCAGATTAAAAGCCACCTCGCGCGGGCCACGGCATTGCGCATACGATGGCGCGGTGAATGTAGCAGCTCCATAGCCTTTCAGCAGGTTTTTGAAATGACTGGCGCCGGCACCATGACTGAGCATGGCAAAGCGATCGGCACCATGTTCGTCGGCGATCTGCTGCATGCGTTGGGCGATAACATCCAGCGCCTCGTCCCAGGAAACCTCACGAAAAGTCTGCCTGCCATTCTTGCCAACAGTACGCAGCAGCGGTTTCTTCAGACGGTCTTTGTCCAGGTATGCCCCCAGACCACCCGTCCCGCGTGTGCAAAACCGACCATTACTGTGCAGATCCTGTGGATTACCGACCACCTTCCAGGGGTTGCCATTTTCACTGTAGACATGACCTGCACATTTCCAGAAACAGATGTCACATACCGTCGGCGTGGCGCTGACCTTACCGTCACCCGGTCGGGTCTGCTGACTGCAGCCTGTCAGGAAAATCGACGGCACCGCGACTGCAGCAGCAGTGAGGCTGGATACCTTTATGAATTCGCGTCGATCCATTCTTTAAAAACCTTGTTCTTTAAACCCTTATTGACCCGGCACGGGAGTGTTGATTGTTGCTTTGGGTACGATAAACCAGGCATCCCCCTCCTCAGTTGGCAGAAATGAACTGGTCGGGAAGAAAGCCATTGCCAGCGCAAGCATTACGGCAAGGACAATGATTAGTAGTCTGCACTATCAGTGTGCCGCCTGTAACTGGTACAAACGTACCCGGCCAGGCTATCCGCTGCACCAGGCGCAGGAACATACTGCCAGCGATGGCGACCACTACCATGATCAGAACCGTGACACCCAGTTTCAGTCCGAACAGCTGATCCAGCCGCCAGACACCTCGATAATCACTATGGAAGAAATGCCCCCAGACGGGAAAGAAA
>JAYEGM010000040.1:0-5338 GCA_034659075.1 Pseudomonadota bacterium | reverse complement strand
TGGTCTTTCCTGTTCTGGGCACGTTACCGGAACCTGGCTGGCTCCCTCAAAGCCGGCGAATATAGAATCCCCGCTGATTCGACGATGAATGATTTATTGCAGCTGGTTACCTCGGGCCAGGTGATTGATTACCCGGTTACATTCATAGAAGGCTGGAATTTCAAACAGCTGCGTGAGGCATTGGTAACAAAGAGCAACCTCAAACACGTAATCGATGATCTTGACGATGAGAGTTTAATGAAGGCAATCGGTGCAGAAGGGGTACACCCGGAGGGCCGTTTCTATCCGGATACTTATCACTATACTGCAAGCATGACTGATCTGGACATCCTGCGTCTGTCCTATGGCAAAATGAAACAGTTGCTGAGTGAAGAATGGGAAAAGCGTGAGACCGGTTTGCCGCTTGAGAATAAGGAACAGGCTCTGGTGCTCGCATCGATTATTGAAAAAGAAACCGGTGCAGCCGAAGAGCGTCCTGAGATCTCCGGTGTATTTATCAACCGTTTACGAAAAGGCATGCGTTTACAGACTGATCCAACCGTCATTTATGGCATGGGGGAGAGCTACAAAGGCAATATTCGCAAAAAGGACCTGCTTAAAGACACCCCGTACAATACCTATACGCGATCTGGTCTGCCTCCGACACCCATAGCCATGCCCGGAGAGGATGCAATACATGCCGCACTGCATCCTGCAAAGACAAAAGCCCTGTACTTCGTTGCAAAGGGAAACGGAAAACATAAATTCTCAGCAACCCTTACCGAGCACAATGAAGCTGTGATTAAATACCAGTTAAAAGGACGACGAAAAAACTTTTCATCGTATGATCAAAAATCAGATAAATAAATAACTCACAAGGTGAAGCTGAATGAACCGTCATTGCGAACGAAGCGCGACAATCTCATGCAATGTAATCAATTGTCACGTCACTTCATTCCTCGTAATGATGAATAAATCAGAAGTTCCTTAACACTTAATGCTTAATACTATTTTTTAAAAAGATGTCTGCAAAATTCATCACACTCGAAGGCGGCGAAGGGGCAGGTAAAACCACCTGCTTGAAGCATGTTGAGAAACGTATCAAAGAAGCCGGAATCAATCTCTGTGTAACAAGAGAACCCGGAGGTACACGTACAGGCGAAAAAATTCGCGAAATTCTACTGGATCGAGGCAACTTCGATATTCTTGATGATACGGAGCTGCTGTTGATGTTTGCAGCACGCGCACAACACCTGAATGAATTGATTAAGCCCACCTTGGCTTCAGGCACCTGGGTGCTCTGTGACCGTTTTACTGACGCGACCTACGCTTACCAGGGCGGCGGTAGAGAAATTGACCTGCAACGGATTGCTGAGCTGGAACAGTGGGTGCAGCAGGGTTTGAAACCGGATCTGACCCTTTTGCTTGACCTCCCTGTTGAAGTTGGACTGGAACGGGCAGGTAAGCGCAGTACACCAGACCGCTTTGAATTAGAAAACATCGCATTCATGCAGCGAATGAGATCATCCTATCTGGAAATTGCCCGCAAGGAGCCGGAAAGGGTAAAAGTCATCGATTCATCACAGGCACTTGAGAATGTGCTGCTGCAGATTGATGGCATCCTGACAGACGTACTTTTAGAGACATAAGCGTGACAGTCCCGGAATTATTGCCCTGGACAAGGGCGGCCTTTGAGACTTTTTTCAGCTCCCGGGAAAGACGGGCCCATGCCTATTTGCTGGCAGGCCATTCAGGTTTGGGCAAGACTATATTCGCACAGCAGATGACAAAATCACTACTCTGCCAGGAGAGGGATGGCCATGCCTGTGGCCAATGCCAGTCCTGCCGGCTGTTCGAAAGTGGCAGCCATCCGGATATGCATGTACTGCAGAGTGAAAAGAGGATGGTAGAGGTCAATGATGTTTTCGCCATCTACACACCTCGTTACCTTGAAGATGAAAGCAAGCGAAAAAAACGTAAAAAGCCTTCGGCTATCATTGCCATCGATCAGGTCAGGAGAGTCATTCCGGATATCAATACACGCCCGCATCTCTCCGCCTGCCGTATAATCATTATCAATACCGCAGAAGACTTGAACATCAACGCAGCGAACAGTCTGCTCAAATCACTGGAGGAACCCCCGTCAGACAGCTATTTTATTCTCATTAGCCATGAGCCGGGCCTTTTATTGCCTACCTTGCGTAGTCGCTGTAACCGGATTGATTTCCGGATACCCGACAGGCAGCTGGCTATACATTGGTTAACAACACAATTAGCTGATCAGGTGGATGTCGGCCACTTGCTTGATCGTGCGTCAGGTATCCCGCTGCGTGCTGTGGAAGTTGCAAAGAGTACACAAAGTTCTGATGAAGAGCAGGTAATACAACACATGCTGCTACTTGCGCATAGACAGATAGATCCAGCATCTGCTGCAGCTGTCATGATAAAAACTGGCGAGTTAAAAAGCATCCTGGAGAGCATTCAATTATGGCTAAGCAGGCTTATACGGCTGAAAATTAGTTCAAATAATGCCGTATTGCCAATAAATGAAGGTGATAAGCCCTTGATTGATCTTGGAAACAGGTTAAACTTCAGACAGTTGTACGATTTTCTTGATAAAGTTTCTAAAAGCAAGCAACTGGCAGGTGGCCCGTTAGATCCGTTGCTTGCACTGGAGGATGATTTGATTAGCTGGCAGGCAATGTTCAGCAAATAATCGTATAAGTATAAAATGAGGGAGTGTAAATGGCCGACAATGACAACGCAGTGAAACGTCCTGGGGTTCTGTCCCTCAGCATCAAAGATAAAAATGCCCTGTATGCTGCCTACATGCCATTTGTAAAAAACGGCGGCTTGTTTATCCCCACAACACGTAAATATAAACTTGGAGAAGAAGTTTTCATGCTGCTCACTCTACTCAAAGGCAATGATAAAATCCCGGTTGCCGGCAGAGTTGTCTGGATCACCCCCCAGGGGGCGCAAGGTCAGAAACATGCAGGCGTAGGTATACAGTTCAACCAGAAAGATTCCGGTCCGGCCAGGGCTAAAATAGAAACACTGCTGGGTGGCACCCTCAAGTCATCCCGTTCGACACACACAATCTAACCAGTATTGAGCGCAGATAGAAGCACCCCTAAGCCAGTCATGCTTGTCGATTCACATTGTCATATTAATTTTGATCCATTGTCTGAAGATACCGATGGTGTTATCCAGCGCGCCCATGAAATGGGTGTCGAGCATATGCTTTGCGTTTCGGTAAACATGGAAGATTTCCCGCAGGTGCTGGCACTGGCACAAGCCCACGACTTTATTTTTGCCTCGGTTGGTGTGCACCCGAATCATGATGAAGGTGAGGAGCCAACAGTAGAGATGCTCGTTAGTCATGCAGCTGACCCTGATGTCGTCGCGATTGGTGAAACCGGTCTCGATTATTTTCGCAGCTCCGGTGACATGACCTGGCAGAAGGATCGTTTTGCACGCCATATCCATGCCGGTATCGAATCAGATAAACCTCTCATCATCCACACTCGCGATGCCGCAACAGACACCATGGATATGCTGAAAGCTGAGAATGCAGAGAAATGTGGTGGGGTGATGCATTGTTTTGCAGAAGACTGGGCGACTGCAAAGAAGGCCCTGGATATCGGTTTTTATATATCCTTTTCAGGCATCCTCACTTTCAAAAATGCACAGGACATGCGTGACGTGGCGAAGAAAGTGCCACTGGATCTTTTACTGGTTGAAACTGATTCACCGTACCTTGCACCCGTTCCTAAACGTGGCAAAACCAATGAACCTGCCTATACCAGTTATGTCGCCGATGCGCTTGCTGATGTAAAAGGAGTCAGCAAGGAAGAAGTAAGCATGATCACCACGAATAACTTTTTTAATTTGTTCAAAGCAGCACATAGAAGGGAAGCGGCTTAGAAATTTGTTTGGTTAAGCGTTTGCCCCTTGTGGCGTAATGGTGTTTAAACCTATGATAAGCTGTTAAAATCGTTACTCTATTGTCAGCAACAAGCCATATTTAACAACAAAGCTCAAAAAATGGTCAACAAATCACCACGATTGAGACACCAGAATTTATAAATATCATGAATAAAATTCTCAAGTACGTCGGCTATATTTTTGCAGGACTAATCACTCTACTAATTGTTGCAGTAATTATCCTGAAGCTCATTCCCGATACTCAATACAAAGACTGGATCACTTCCGCGACTCAGTCAGCAACCGGCCGGGATTTTTCTATAGAAAACCTTGAACTGGATATCGGTACTGCATTTCGCGTCAGGGCAGATAATGTGCGAATGGCCAATGCCGACTGGGCAGAACAGGCCGATATGCTCACGATAAACCGGCTTGAAGCGGATTTTGGCCTGCTGGCGCTGCTCGCCGGAAAGGCAGATGTTCGTGCAGTCGTAGAACAGGCCGAAGTGTTTGCTGAAAATAATGCTGAAGGCATCAGTAACTGGGCCATGGGTACGGATGAACCGGAAGCAGAGGAGTTGGAAGAAGATGGAGAGGATGCTGACGAAATGTCAGGTTTGCCACTGCACCCGGTCATTCGCGAGATCCGTATCGATGATTTTAAATTAACTCGGGTGATGGAAGCTGGAACGCCCGCAAAAATTACCCATCTCAAGCAACTTCTCATCGAAACACCGGATAAAGATACCACGATCTCGCTGACTGCCAATGCCAACGGTCACCCCGTGGAAGTGTCCGGCAACCTCGGAAATATGAAAAACTTTCTGTATAAATCTAGCGAACCGGTTAATTTAAAAGCTGATATTGATGGAAACATACTGAATCTCTCTGGTAACTGGGGGCCATTGTTCCCTAAACAGACAATGCTAGTAGATGTTGACCTGAAGATCCCAGGCACCGCTGGCCTGGCAGAAGCCGTAGGCATAGAATTAGATGAATTCGAAGATATTAATGTTTCAGGAAAAATAGTCGGTGACGGCAATACACTCGCCCTGGACCCATTTGAGATCGACCTGGACGACCCCACGGCGGAGCTCAGAATCAAAGGTTCGATCGCCGACCTCACAAGCATGGAAGGTATCAGTGTTACCACGGATGCTAATACAGCATCCTTGGGTACACTTTTAAAACAACTTAAAATCGAACTACCCGTTCCATTGCCACCTGAAATAAATATAAGTGCAGAAATAAGTGGCGGACTAAAAGAGCTGGCTCTAAGTGAACTTGTCATTGAGGCCAGGGATGAGGGTCTGGATCTTAAAGCCACTGCCTCCATTGGTGATCTGCTGCATGCGAAAAAGATCACAGGTAAGCTGACAGGCACTATCGACTCACTTTCCAGACTGTCAAAATATGCAAAACTGGATCTTCC
>JAYEGM010000039.1:0-18945 GCA_034659075.1 Pseudomonadota bacterium | reverse complement strand
GGCTAAAGGTTAAAGGTTAAAGGTTAAAGGTTAAAGGTTAAAGGTTAAAGGTTAAAGGTTAAAGGTTAAAGGTTAAAGGTTAAAGGTTAAAGGTTAAAAAGAGGGTTGCGATTTTGACTTTCCTTTGGCCTTTAGCCTTTGGCCTTTAACCTGATTTTAAGGCATAAAAAAGGCCCCCAAACTGGAGGCCTTCCTATAAGCTTGTTAACTAGTACAGCCGTTAAGAACCAAGCCTTTCCTTAATCGTATTAACCACTATATCACTTGATGTGGCGTTGATATCCAGCAGCATGCCTTCATTGGCGTAGAAGTCTACCAGTGGAGCGGTCTGTTCGTTGAAGGTGTCGAGACGTTTGGTGATGGCTTCTTCTGTTTCATCATCGCGCTGTATAGTCGGGCTGCCGCATTTATCGCAGATGCCTTCTACTTTGCTTGGCATGCTTTTGATGTTGTAAATGGCCTGGCATTCAGAGTTGGAACAAGTTCTGCGAGTTGTCAGACGGTCCAGGATTACATCCTTGGGGACATTCAGGTTGACGGCAAAATCAAGCTTAATATTCAGCTTTTCAAGCAGGGTTTTCAGCTCTTCTGCCTGTGGGATAGTGCGAGGAAATCCATCAAGCAGGAAACCGCTTTTGCAGTCGTCTTCCAGCAGGCGCTCGCCCATGATGCCCATGATCAGTGAGTCAGGTACCAGTTCGCCACGGTTCATGTAACCTTTAGCTTCTTTACCCAGGTCTGTGCCGTCACGTACGGCACCGCGCAGTATGTCGCCAGTAGAGATCTGTACTGAACCATCGATCTGGGTTAAAAGTTTGGCAACAGTGCCCTTGCCGGCACCCGGTGCGCCTAAAAGAATAAGTCTCATGGAATGTCTCCTGTTTTCAAAAAAGTTTAAGTCATTGGAAATACAAACTCATAAAGGGTCAGGGGTTCTGAAAAATCAGGGACTCCGTGTCTTTATGAAAAAATCACTTTCAATGAAGGGTATCCTGGTTCGTACCCGTCAATTATTTCCCGGAACCTGTTATGGCTTGCTAAAAAGACGAGCCCGGAAAAGTTAAACAATCAATTTTACCTGTCTTGAGGTATTTCGTCATTTATTTATTGCAGATATTTATTCAAACCAGGCAATTCATTAATTACAGGACTTATATTTACAGTGCCGTTTACTTGTTTATTTATCTTCAGGATGGGCAAGGCCAATGTTCAGCCTCCGGTTTCCTGGATAAAAGCGTTAAATCAATGGTTTTGAGCGAGTTGTTTAGCATTTTCTTATTTACCTGTACTTCAAAACCTAATATAATTGAGAATCATTCTCGTTTGAAAGCCATAGTCAAAGTATGTGCAGTCTACCTCTTAATAAAATCCCGACAGGAGAGACCGTCCGCCTGGTAGCAATTGATGGTAATCGTAAATTGATACGTCGCTTGCTATCGCTGGGCATTACGACCGGTGTGGAAGTGGAAATTCTCCATCATCGCGGACAGGGGGTGGTAATTGGAAGAAATGGCAACCGCGTTGCTCTGGGCAAGGGCATCGTTGATAAACTTCAGGCTGAAAAAGTCGACTGATGGCGGGCTGTCATGAAGCTGACAACGGTGTGCCTGCAGTCCGTGGTGCGCTCACATTTGCGCTAGCGGGCAATCCGAATTGCGGTAAATCGGCTTTATTCAACACTTTCACAGGAATTCGGCAGAAAACCGGAAACTGGCCTGGTGTCACCGTCGATCGAAAGGAAGGGCGATTCGAAATCGACGGTCGCGACATCTCAGTTTTCGACCTGCCTGGAATCTACTCGCTGGATGCAAGCTCGCTAGATGAAGAGGTTACTCGTGACTACCTGCTGTCACGTGATGCTGATTTAATTGTCAATGTCATTGATGCGTCTAATCTTGAACGAAATCTCTATCTTACGGTGCAGCTGCTGGAAATGGGTGTGCCGGTTGTGCTGGCACTGAACATGATTGATGTGGCCCGCAGGCGAGGCATTCAGATTGATACAGCACTGCTGGCGGAAAAACTTGGTTGCCCGGTGGTACCCGTTGTAGCCACTACCGGTGAAGGTATTACAGAACTGAAGGCGCGGATGATCGCGGTTGCTGATGGTGTTGAGCAGGGCGGGTTTCCGCTCGCGCTTGATGAAGTGGTAGAACAGGCTGTTAGTGACCTTGAGAAAACTTTTCCTGAATTACCCGATGATAATCGACGTTGGCTTACCATCAAGTTGCTTGAAAATGAGCAGACTGACACGGGTCTGGAAACAGATACCGAAGAGAGGATTAATTACTGGCGCCAGCATATTTCGGATCGTGCAGGCGAGGATGTCGATATTCTGCTTGCTGATACCCGCTATGGTCATGCGCATGCACTGGCTCAGACGGTGGTCCGGACCCAGGGTAAAGTGACTCGAACTTTCAGCGATGCTATCGACCGCCTGGTGCTTGGCCGATGGACTGGAATCCCTTTGTTCCTGGTTATTATGTACCTGATGTTTTTGTTCACCATAAACGTTGGTGGTGCATTTATTGATTTTTTCGATGGCGCGGCCAATGCATTGTTTGTTAGCGGTTTTGGCGAACTGTTGTCGAGTATCGGTGCGCCTGACTGGTTAAGGGTGATTCTTGCGGATGGTATTGGCGGCGGCGTACAGATCGTATCTACCTTTATACCTATTATTGCTGCTTTGTATCTATTTCTTTCTCTGCTGGAAGACTCGGGTTATATGGCGCGTGCAGCCTTTGTGATGGATCATGCCATGCGCTCAATTGGCTTGCCCGGTAAGGCTTTTGTGCCGTTGATTGTCGGATTTGGCTGTAATGTGCCGGCCATTATGGCGACACGGACACTGGAAAATGAGCGTGAAAGAAAGCTCACTATTCTAATGAACCCGTTTATGTCCTGTGGTGCACGTCTGCCTGTCTATGCGTTGTTTGCCGCGGCCTTTTTTCCACATTCCGGACAGAATATTGTTTTTGCACTTTACCTGATTGGTATCGCTGTCGCGATCCTTACCGGCCTGTTGATGAAGCATAGCCTGCTACCGGGCAAGAGCAGTGGCTTTATGATGGAACTGCCTCCCTATCATGTGCCAACCCTGAAAGGGATATTTCTGCGGGCATGGGATCGAGTAAGGCTTTTTGTTAAGGAAGCAGGGCAGATCATTATTCTTATGGTGCTGGTGTTGAATTTTCTGAACTCCATTGGAACTGACGGCTCATTTGGTAATGAGGACAGTGAAAAATCCATCCTCAGTGCTGCCAGTCGTGTGATGGCGCCAGCCTTTGCACCGATGGGTATTGATGAAGATAACTGGCCTGCTGTGGTGGGTGTGATCTCCGGCGTACTGGCCAAAGAGGTGGTCGTCGGTACACTGGATAATCTCTACACCAGGCTGGCTGAAGATGGCAGCGCTGAAGAGGAGGCTTTCAACCTCTGGCGACAACTGGGCGATGCAGCAGCGACGGTGCCTGCGAACCTGGCCGAGTTGGGTGACAGTCTTCTTGATCCGCTGGGTATCAGCATACTTAATATCACAGATGCCGAAAAAGCCGCTGCGGAACAGGGCGTTCAGCAGGGTGTGTTTGGTGCCATGAATAGTCGTTTTGACGGCGCAGCGGGCGCCTTTGCCTATTTGTTATTTATACTGTTGTATTTCCCCTGTGTGGCGACTATTGCTGCTATCAAGCGTGAGGCAGGTCGACCCTGGGCGATGTTTGTTGCGGCCTGGACGACGACTGTGGCTTATATCACCGCGTCCAGCTTCTACCAGATAGCCAGATGGGCAGAGCATCCTGTCTCCTCGTTTGCCTGGCTGGCAGGCATGTGGCTGGCCTTTGCACTGTTGATCGTTGGCTTAAGGCAATGGGGTAGACGCAGTAAAGATGAACCTGTCCTGGCGGTAAGGGTGAAGGCATGATCCTTTCTGACATCCGAAATTATATGCAGGATCATGGCCAGGCGAGTCTCGCTGATATCGCCCTGCATTTTGACAGCGAGCCGGAGGCGGTGCGGGGCATGCTGGATATATGGGTAAAAAAAGGCAAGGTGCATCGTCGTTCTGCCACCCGTTCCTGTGGCACGAGTTGTTCGCAGTGTGATACAGCTACTACAGAGATCTATGTTTGGGAATCGAACGTTTTAGCTATAGAGCTTCCTCTTCCTGCAGGATGCAATAATAAAGACTAGCTTGCCGGAGTCTCGCGACCGGTTGCCTGAAATTTCTCAACCAGCTTCACTATCAGCGCGATAGTGTCAGGGCAGATTGCACAGGCCAGTGAGATTTTTAATCCCATGGTCAGTTTATTGTTCATACGTGACTGTGATCTGAAATATATGATTTTATGTCGCCAGGAATAGCAGTCATGTCACGATACGCCGGTGCCGCTCTTATAGCCAGAATTATCAACAGGCAACTCAGTCATCCCCCTGCATTTCTGTTGCCTGAAGGTGTGCATATTTCCCGTCTCTCGTGGTAGAATCCATTAGTTTGTAAGGGTGTTCATACGAGAGTCCTTGAGGGTGTTTTTTAAGGGGCCGCAGATACCTGATTTTGCCGCTTAGTCGGCTCATGAAACGCGGAAACTACATGGAACCATTCGCCAAGGAAACACTTCCCAGCAATCTCGACCATGAGATGCGTCAGTCCTACCTGGACTATGCCATGAGTGTCATTGTCGGGCGTGCACTGCCTGATGTGCGGGATGGTTTAAAGCCGGTACATCGGCGCGTGCTGTATGCCATGCACGAACTCAATAACGACTGGAACAAGCCCTACAAAAAGTCCGCACGCGTGGTCGGTGATGTGATTGGTAAATATCACCCGCACGGCGATACGGCTGTCTATGACACCATCGTTCGTATGGCGCAGCCTTTTTCTATGCGGCATATGCTGGTAGATGGCCAGGGTAACTTCGGTTCAGTAGATGGTGATTCTCCGGCGGCCATGCGTTATACCGAAATCCGGCTATCGAAAATCGCGCATGAATTGCTGGCAGATCTCGATCGTGAAACGGTCGATTTCGGTCTTAACTACGACGAGACTGAAACCCAGCCTCTGGTTATGCCGACCCGGGTACCCAATCTGCTGGTCAACGGCTCTGCTGGCATTGCCGTCGGCATGGCTACCACTATTCCTCCGCATAATCTGCGAGAAGTGGTGAATGCCTGCCTGGCGATGATAGAAAATGAAGATATTGGCCTCGAAGGGCTGATGGAGCATATTTCCGGTCCGGATTTCCCAACCGGCGGCATCATCAATGGTGCTACCGGCATACTGCAGGCTTACAAAACAGGCCGCGGTCGCATACATGTGCGAGCAAAAGTTGAAATTGAGCCACTGGGTAAACATGGTGATCGCAGCGCATTGATCATCACTGAACTGCCGTACACAGTAAACAAGGCAAGATTGCTGGAAAAGATGGCCATTCTGGTGCGCGACAAAAAGATCACCAGTATTTCCGACCTGCGCGACGAGTCTGATAAGGACGGCATGCGAGCAGTGATCGAACTGAAGCGCGGTGAAGTGCCCGAAGTAGTTCTGAATAACCTGTACCAGATGACCAGTATGCAGCTGGTAATCGGCATCAATATGGTGGCTCTGGTCAATAACCAGCCACGGCTGTTCTCGCTGCGCGAAATGATCCAGGAATTTATCCTGCACCGTCGTGAGGTGGTCACCCGCCGTACTATTTTTGACCTGCGTAAAGCAAGGGCCCGCGCCCACCTGCTCGAAGGGCTGGCAATAGCGCTTAATAATATTGATCCGATCATTGCCCTGATCAAGGCCGCCGTCAATCCGGCCGAGGCGAAAGCGCAGCTGCAGGCGAAAGACTGGGAGGCCGGTGTTGTCTCCGGCATGCTGGAGCGCGCCAGTTCGGAGATGTCCCGCCCTGATGGCTTGCCGGAAGGTGTCGGCATGCAGGGTGGCAAGTATCGGTTGTCAGAGACACAGGCCCAGGCCATTCTTGATCTGCGCCTGCATCGTTTGACCGGGCTGGAACAGGAAAAGATCATCACAGAATACGAACAGGTGCTGGATCGTATTGCCGAGCTGCTGGAAATCCTCAATAATTTTGATCGGCTGATGGAGATCATTACTGAAGAACTGATCGAAATTCGTGAAAAATACGCCGATGATCGCCGTACTGAAATCGTTCAGAGCTATGAAGATCTTACCGATGAAGACCTGATTGCCGAAGAGGACATGGTGGTGACGATTTCCCACAGTGGCTATGCCAAGGCGCAGCCACTGGAGGATTACAGTGCCCAGCGACGTGGCGGCCGAGGCAAGAGTGCAACAAAAGTGAAGGAAGAAGATTTTGTCGAAACGATGTTTGTTGCCAATACACATGACACCATTCTGTGTTTCTCTACTTTAGGAAAGGTGTACTGGAAAAAGGTATTCATGCTGCCACAGGCCGGGCGCATGGCGCGTGGTCGGCCATTAAATAATCTTCTGCCACTGGAAGAAGGTGAACAGATTACTGCCATTTTGCCTATTCGTGAATATGAAGAAGATAAATATGTCTTCATGGCGATGGCCGACGGGCTGGTGAAAAAGACGCCACTTGTTGATTTTTCACGCCCCCGAAACAGTGGTATACGTGCCGTAGATCTGGAAGGTGACCGGCGCCTGGTTGGTGTGGGTATTACTGATGGCAGCAAGGATATTCTGCTGTTTTCTAACTCGGGTAAGGCTGTAAGATTTGATGAAACGACTGTACGTGCGATGGGCCGGACTGCTCGTGGTGTGCGTGGAATAAAGATGGCTGAGGGTGATGCGGTAATTTCGCTGATAATTGTCGATAAAGTAGAAGATGCAGCTAAATCGATACTGACCTCGACTATACGAGGCTATGGTAAACGTACTTTGCTGGAAAACTATCCGTGTAAAGGACGTGCAACCAAGGGTGTGATCTCTATCCAGACGACAGACAGGAATGGCGATGTAGTTGCCGCTGAGCTGGTTGAGGACAACGACGAAGCGATGCTGATCACCTCCGGTGGCACATTGATCCGTACTCGTATCAGTGAGATATCGGTCATGAGCCGAAATACCCAGGGTGTGCGTCTAATTGGCCTGGGTAAAAAGGAGGATCTGGTTAGCCTCGCCAGGGTTTGTGAGTCGGAAGACGACAAGGCAGAAGAGGGTGATGATGCAGAACAAGCAACAGATCCGTCATCAGGCACATCTGCAGACTAAGCCAGAAACATCTAAACAAACTGACATTTAGAGAACAGAATATGAGCAGAATTTTTAATTTTAGTGCCGGACCGGCAACTTTACCGTTGGCAGTGCTGGAGCAGGCGCAACAGGAATTGACAGACTGGCAGGGTGCCGGCATGTCAGTGATGGAAATGAGCCACCGCGGCAAAGAGTTCATCTCCATTGCAGAAAAAGCAGAAGCTGATCTGCGTGAAGTGATGAATATTCCTGAACAGTATAAGGTGCTGTTTCTGCAGGGCGGGGCGTCCAGCCAGTTTGCCATGGTGCCGCTGAATTTGATGGGTAAGGTACGCAAGGCCGATTATTTTGACACCGGTGCCTGGTCTGCCAAGGCCATTAAAGAAGCAGCGCGGTATGGCCATGTGAATATAGTCGCCAGCAGCAAGGAGCAGTCCTATTCGACAGTTCCTGACCGCGCATTCTGGGAACTCGACGAGAATGCGGCCTATGTACATTACACACCGAATGAAACCATAGGTGGCCTGGAGTTTGATGCCGTACCCGAAACAGGTGACGTACCACTGGTGGCCGATATGTCATCCACCATTCTGTCGCGTCCGATTGATGTTGAGAAATATGGCATTATCTATGCCGGCGCACAGAAGAACATCGGCCCGGCCGGTCTGACGATTGCTATCGTACGCGAGGACCTGGTCGGTCATGCAGGCCCGAATACACCGGCAATGATGGACTACGCAATACACGATAAAGCCGAGTCCATGTACAATACGCCGCCGACCTACGCCTGGTACATCGCCGGTCTGGTATTTGACTGGCTGTTGAAAAATGGTGGCCTGACGGCGATGGCCGAGATCAATGAACGTAAAGCCTCTGCTCTGTATGACTGTATCGACAATTCAGGCGGTTTTTACACCAATCCGATAGACAAGGTTTACCGCTCCTGGATGAATGTCCCCTTTGTCATGGCCGACAGCAGTCTGGATGCGGCATTCCTGACCGGTGCTGCCGATGCAGGGCTGGTGCAGTTAAAGGGCCACCGTTCTGTCGGCGGCATGCGCGCCAGCATCTACAATGCCATGCCGGAAGAGGGTGTGCAGTCCCTGATTAGCTTTATGCAGGACTTCCAGCAAAAGAATGGTTAAAAGATAGTTTTACGTATTACGTATTACGTATTACGGGAAAACATAAAACATAAAACGTAATACATAAGGGTTACTATGCACAAGATACAGACACTGAACAACATCTCCCCGGTCGGCCTGGAAAAACTTCCGAAGACGCTTTATGACTTTGGTCCGGATGTTGAAAATCCTGAAGCCATTATTCTGCGTTCTTTCAAGATGCATGATATGGAGATACCGGAATCGCTGCTGGCAGTCGGACGTGCCGGTGCCGGGGTCAACAATATTCCGGTCGATAAACTGACTGAAATGGGCATTCCTGTTTTCAATGCACCGGGAGCCAATGCCAATGCGGTTAAAGAACTGGTGGTTGCCGGTTTGCTGCTGGCTTTTAGAAATATAACGCCTGCCTGGGATTATGTTCGTGGACTGGATAGCAGTGATGCAGCAGCTATGTCAAAGGCTGTTGAAGAAGGAAAGAAAAGATTTGCCGGTTATGAGTTGCCCGGCCGCACCATAGGTGTCATTGGTCTGGGTGCTATCGGCCGTTCTGTGGCCAACGTCTGCCTGATGCTGGGAATGGATGTTGTGGGCTATGACCCCAGCCTGACGGTGGAGGGCGCCTGGAAACTGTCTTCCGAGGTGGAACGGGCTAATAGCCTTGAAGTACTGCTCAATAAAGTCGACGTGGTTACCTTCCATGTGCCATTGATCGATGTCACACGAAATATGATTAATGACGAGACCCTGGCTTTAATGAGACCCGGGTCGGTAATCCTTAATTTTGCCCGTGATGGCATTGTTGATGACGAGGCAGTATGTCGCGCGATAGAAGCGGGTCGTATCCAGTCCTATGTCTGTGATTTCCCCAGCCCTGAACTGGCAGGCTGTGACAAGGTCATCGCATTGCCTCATCTTGGTGCATCAACCACTGAAGCAGAAGACAACTGTGCCATCATGGTAGCTAATCAGCTGCGCGATTTCATTGAAAATGGCAATATTACAAATTCAGTCAATTTCCCGGATGTGCATATGGCAAAAGAAGCCATCAATCGTTTGGTCGTGACGCATGCAAATGTACCGAATATGCTGGGGCAGATTTCTACCGTACTGGCAGATTACGAAATCAATATCCGCGATATGATTAACCAGAGCCATGATGATATCGCCTACACTCTGGTTGATACCGACAGCGTGATTCCTGATACTACAATGCAGGCGGTAAGAAATATTGAAGGTATAAAAAAGGTTCGTGTTGTCTGAATCAAGGGCACCTTTAAGGTAACCTCAATATTTATGAGCACATCAGCGAATGACTTAAAACAACTGCGTGAGCGCATCGATGCGCTGGATGAGAAAATTCTCAGCCTGTTTAATGAGCGGGCAGGGATTGCTATTGATGTGGCTGAAGCTAAACGCGCACAGGGTGATACCGGAACTTTCTACCGGCCTGAGCGTGAGGCGGATGTTCTGCACCATGTCATCGAGCAGAATAAAGGGCCGTTGAAAGACAATGATGTCGCCCATTTGTTCCGTGCCCTGATGTCTGCCTGCCTGTCTGCTGAAGCCCCGCTGACGGTGGGTTTTCTCGGCCCGGAAGGTACCTATTCACACGCCGCGGCTCTCAAACATTTCGGCTATGCAATAAAAATCAAGCCGTTATCCTCTATAGATGATGTGTTCCGGGAAGTGGAAGCAGGGACAGCAAACTTCGGTGTTGTGCCAATAGAAAACTCCACCGAAGGTGTGATCAGTAATACACTGGACAATTTCATCGATTCTACACTTAAAGTTTGTGGTGAAGTTTCTCTTCGTATTCACCATCATCTGCTGACGAAATCAGATTCCTTACAGACCATCACGCGTGTCTATTCACACCAGCAGTCGTTGGCACAGTGTAGAAGATGGCTGGCAGTTAACCTGCCACACGTGGAACAGGTCAATGTCAGCAGCAATGCTGAGGCCGCAAGGCGTGCGGCAGAAGATTCCGAGGCTGCGGCGATTGCCGGTGAGCAGGCCGGCGAACTGTATCAGCTGACATCGCTCGTTTCCAATATCGAGGATGACCCGAATAACACCACGCGTTTTCTGGTGATTGGTGATATTGATACCAGCGCGACCGGTGAAGACAAAACCAGCATTATGGTTTCCAGCCAGAATGAAGCGGGGGCCCTGTATAAATTGCTGGCGCCGCTGGCGCGGCATAAAGTTAGCATGAGTAAAATTGAGTCGCGCCCTTCGCATAGCGGTCTGTGGGAATATGTCTTTTTCCTCGATCTGGATGGACATGTTTCAGAGCCGGCGATTGCTGAAGTGCTCGATGAAATTGGCCAGCAGGCGGTGATGCTTAAACTGCTGGGTTCCTACCCAAAATCTGTACTCGACCTGTGAATATTGCTGACCTGTCCACCCCGGGTGTCCGCAAGATCACCCCCTATCAGCCCGGCAGGCCGGCAGAAGATGTGGCCGCTGAGTTTGGTATAGCCAACCCCGTCAAACTGGCATCGAATGAGAATCCTCTGGGGCCTTCACCGCTAGGCATTCAAGCCATGCAGGCTGTACATGACCTGGCGCGTTACCCTGATGGAAATGGCGCAGCGTTGAAACAGAAAATTGCTGCTCGCCATGATCTTGATGTGAATCACATCACGTTGGGTAATGGTTCCAACGATATCCTTGAATTTGTTTGCCGTGCATTCGTAAATCCGGGTGATGAAGTGATCTTCAGCCATCATGCCTTTGCTGTTTACCCATTGGCAACACTGGCAGCGGGCGGCAAACCGGTGGAGACACCGGCACTTAACTGGGGGAATGATCTTGAGGCTATGCTGCAGGCTGTGACAGATCGCAGTAAAGTGATTTTTATTGCGAACCCGAATAATCCTACCGGTACCTGGCTGGCTGCGGCAGAGTTGAAGTCGTTTCTTGATGAAGTTCCTGATCACGTAGTTGTTGTAATAGATGAGGCCTATGCCGAATATGTCACGGAGGATAGTTTCCCCGGTTATCCGGATTGTACGCAGTGGCTGGCAGACTTCCCGAATCTTCTGGTTACCCGCACCTTTTCCAAAATATTTGGCCTGGCGGGCCTGCGCGTAGGCTACAGCGTGTCATCGCCGGAACTTGCTGATTATCTTAATCGTGTGCGGCAGCCTTTTAATGTAAATTCGCTTGCCCTTGCGGCGGCGGAGGCGGCACTCGATGATGATTCACATATCAGGCAAAGCAGGGAAATGAACCAGTCAGGCATGGCGTATTTAATGGATGCCTGTCAGTCGAGGGGGCTGAGCTACATCCCTTCGGCCGGTAATTTCCTGGCCATTGATTTTTCCCGGCCAACACAGGGTCTCTTTGAAGCAATGATGCAGATGGGGGTTATTGTTAGACCTGTAGCGAATTATGGCATGCCGGACTTCCTTCGGGTGACGGTGGGTTCTGAGCAGGAAAACAGACTTTTTATCAAGGTGTTAGATGACGCAATGGATGCAGAATCTAATGTCTGAATGCAGCCTGGGGCATGTCGTTATTATCGGTGTTGGCCTGATCGGCGGTTCACTGGCGCGTGCGCTGAAGGCGCATGATGCGGTGAGCCGGATCACCGGCGTCGCACGCAGCCAGGAAACACTGGATCTGGCTCTGCAAATGGGCGTGATTGATAATGCAGAAAGCGACCCGGTGCAGGCAATGAAAGATGCTGACCTGGTGGTGCTGGCTAGCCCGGTCTCGACCATAGCGCCAATATTGGAGGCAATTGCCGACACTATTCCTGCTCACTGCGTGGTGACCGATGCTGGCAGTGTCAAAGGCAGTGTGGCCAGGGCTGCCCGTGAGGCGCTGGGTGAAAAAATTGATTGTTTTGTTCCCGGGCACCCGATTGCCGGCACGGAAAATTCCGGTGTTGCCGCGTCGTTTGCTGAATTATTTGTCGATCACCGGGTAATTCTCACACCATTGGCCGAAAATGCGGAGACAGATATTCAGCTGGTGCAGACGATGTGGGAAGTCTGTGGTGCCAGGGTGGTCCGGATGTCAGTGGAACATCATGATGCCATGCTGGGGGCAACCAGCCATCTGCCGCATTTACTGGCTTATTCACTGGTGGATTTTCTCTCCCAACAGGACCGCCATGATGAAATATTTGCTAATACTGCCGGTGGTTTCCGGGATTTTACCCGCATAGCGGCCAGCAGCCCGGTGATGTGGCAGGATATCTGCCTGGCCAATCGAGACGTACTGATTCCGTTGCTTAAGTCGATGGAGCAGCAACTGGCAGGTTACAGAGCGTTGCTGGAAAAATCAGATGGCGAGCAATTGCAGCAGGCATTCCTGCGCGCCAAGACCGCACGCGACAAGTTACCTGAGGTGACGAAGGTGGCAAATGATGAGTAGTCCCTGTTTATGGAGTAATGAGTGAGTAAACGTTTCAGGATAAGCCCCGGTGGCAAGCTGACAGGTACTATTCGTATTCCCGGTGATAAATCCATGTCGCACCGGTCGGTGATACTGGGCGCCCTGGCTGAGGGCATGACACATGTCAGTGGTTTACTGGAAGGCGAGGATGTGCTGGCCACGATCGCAGCCTTTCGGGCTATGGGGGTCAATATCGAGGGGCCGGATGAAGGTCGGCTGGTGATCCGTGGTGTGGGTCTGCACGGACTGAGGCAGCCGCAGCATGATCTGGATATGGGGAATTCCGGCACAGCAATGCGCCTGTTGTCGGGCCTGTTAAGCGGGCAGTCATTCCCTTCCTGTCTGACCGGTGATCAATCTTTGTCAGGCAGGCCGATGCGGAGAGTCGTTGATCCATTAACCGAAATGGGTGCGAATATCATTACCGCTGAAGGTGGTACTCCACCATTGCAAATCACACCCGCTGAGGGGCTGCATGCCATTGATTATCAGATGCCTATGGCCAGTGCGCAGGTTAAATCCTGTTTATTACTGGCAGGTCTCTATGCCGAAGGCAAGACCTGTGTGACAGAACCTGCACCGACCCGGGATCACTCCGAGCGCATGCTGCGAGGCTTTGGGTACCCGGTCAGCAGTGATGGCTCCAGGGTTTGTCTGGAACCGGGTTTTCGTCTGACTGCGACCGATATGGTGGTGCCGGGAGATATTTCTTCTGCTGCATTCTTCATTATCGGTGCATCCATCGCGCCGGACTCACGGGTTGAGATTAAAAATGTTGGCATCAATCCAACACGAACAGGAATTCTCTTTATACTCAATGAGATGGGTGCGGATATTGAACTGAAAAATGAGCGTACTGTCGGCGGTGAACCGGTAGCCGACCTGCTGATTCAGTCTGCGCCGCTGCATGGAATTCATATCGATGAAGCACATGTGCCACTGGCGATTGATGAGTTTCCAGCCATTCTAATTGCTGCCGCTGTGGCCAGTGGTGAGACTATTCTCAGTGGTGCGGAAGAGCTGCGGGTTAAAGAATCTGACCGTATTGCAGCGATGGCCAGGGGCTTGACCAATATTGGTGTTGATGTAACCGAAACAGCGGACGGCATGCGTGTGCAGGGTGGTCAGATTCAGGGCGGCACGGTAGACAGCCATGGTGACCATCGTATTGCCATGGCCTTTGCTATGGCAGGGCTGCTGAGTGAGGCGGAAATTAACATTGAGGATTGCGACAATGTTGCTACCTCATTTCCTGATTTTCAGTCGCTGGCTGAAAGTTGCGGACTGAATATTACGGTCGAAAGTTTATGACGGATATCCCGGTAATTGCTATTGACGGGCCGAGTGGCTCTGGTAAAGGCACGGTTAGTCAGCAACTGGCGACGAGTCTGGGCTGGCACTACCTCGATTCCGGTGCCATTTATCGGGCGCTGGCCTACGCAGCTGAGCTGGCTGGTCTCGATCTGAGTAAGGATAAGAAAGAAATTGTTTCACTGGCACTGGCACTGAAGCTTGCTTTTAAACCGGCTGCCGACGGCGGGGCTGATGTACTGCTTGCCGGTACTGATATCTCCTCTTCGATCCGTACCGAAGAATGTGGCGCGATGGCTTCAAAGCTGGCCGCTGACGGCGATATCCGGGCGGCACTGCTGCAGAGGCAGCGGGATTTTCGCCAGCCGCCCGGGCTGGTTGCAGATGGGCGGGACATGGGGGCGGTGGTGTTTCCAGACGCTGCACACAAGTTTTTTCTTACCGCATCCGCCCAGATAAGGGCAGAACGACGATATAAGCAGTTGAAGGATAAGGGAATAAATGATAGTATCCCGCGTCTTTTTACGGTGATTTCTGAGCGCGACGCACGCGATGCGGGACGCACGAATTCACCTTTGATTCCCGCAGCAGACGCGATTGTGCTGGATACGTCCGAAATGAGCCTGGAACAGGTTATCGGGCATGTCAGGCAGCAAGTCGGGTACCAGAGTCTGTAACGATCAGCCTTTTTGCCTTCGGGTGATGCCGGTCAGCGGATAACTTTAACCAATGCCTGCTAATACTCTGTGGGCCGTACCCGATGCAATCAAACCGAGTTGTATTTAAACCATGAGTGAAACATTTGCTGAATTACTGGAACAGAGCCTGTCAAAGGCGGAGATGCGTTCTGGAGAAGTAACGATCGGACAGGTCGTTGATGTCAATGATGATTTTGTAATCGTCAATGCCGGGCTGAAGACCGAGGGTGAAATCCCTGCTGGTGAATTCAAGGATGCCGACGGCGTACTGACAGTAAAGATAGGCGACGACGTAGAAGTTGCTATTGAATCAATTGAAGACGGCACAGGCTCAACCCGCCTGTCCCGTGAAAAGGCTATCCGTGCACGGGCATGGGAAGATCTCGAGAAAGACCACGAGAAAGATGTCATTGTCATCGGCCGTATCACCGGCAAGGTCAAAGGCGGCTTTACCGTTGGTCTCGGCACTATCCGTGCCTTCCTGCCAGGTTCACTCGTTGACGTGCGTCCAGTTAAGGATGCTACCTACCTGGAAGGCAAGGATCTGGAATTCAAGATCATCAAGATAGATCGTCCACGCAATAATGTTGTAGTTTCCCGCCGCGCCGTAGTTGAGAAAGAACTGACGGCAGAACGTGAAGCGCTGCTGGAAAACATGGAAGAAGGTCAACTGGTCAAGGGCGTCATCAAAAACCTGACCGATTATGGTGCATTCGTCAATCTTGGCGGCATAGACGGTCTGCTGCATATCACAGACATTTCCTGGAAGCGCGTTAAGCATCCTTCAGAAGTGCTCACCGTTGGTGATGAAATTGAGGCACGTGTGCTTAAATTTGATAAGGAACGCAACCGTGTGTCACTTGGTCTTAAACAGACTGAAGAAGATCCATGGGGCGATCTGCCGCGTCGTTATCCTCGCGATACACGTATAATCGGCAAAGTTACGAACGTTACCGATTATGGTGCATTTGTAGAAATTGAAGATGGTGTAGAAGGCCTGGTTCACGTTTCTGAAATGGACTGGACCAACAAGAACATTCATCCTTCCAAGGTTGTTCAGGTTGGTGATGAAGTTGAAGTTATGGTTCTGGATATTGATGCAGAACGTCGCCGTATATCTCTTGGTATGAAGCAATGTTCAACCAATCCATGGGAAGCTTTTGCTGCCACACACAACAAAAATGACAAGGTTACGGGCAGTATCAAGTCCATCACCGACTTTGGTGTTTTCGTTGGACTGGATGGTGCAATCGATGGGCTGATTCATCTTAGTGACCTGTCATGGGAACGTCCGGGTGAAGAAGTAGTGATGGATTTCAAGAAGGGAGATGAAGTCGAAACCATTATTCTTGCCATTGATGCTGAACGTGAGCGTATTTCTCTGGGGCTGAAGCAGGTTGAAGGTGATCCTTTCACAAGTTTTGTTGCTGAGCATGGCAAGGGCGCAACGGTTAGCGGTATTGTAGAAAGCGTTGATACCAAGGGTGCAGTGGTTAAACTGGTTGATCTGGTTACCGGTTATCTGCGCGTTTCCGAGATCTCTCAGGACCGTGTAGAAGATGCGCGCAGTGTGCTCAATGAAGGTGATGCTATCGAAACAAAAATTACCAGCATAGACCGTAAGAGCCGCCGGATTTCTCTGTCCATTAAAGCGCTGGAAGCCGAAGCAGAAAGTGAGGCAGTACGTGAATACTCAGCCAAAGCAACTGGCAGTATGTCATCACTTGGTGATAAGCTGAAAGAACAGTTGTCAAAAAAGTAACAGATAATCAATCACTAAAACATGTGGCGGTAGGGGACCGTAACGACGATGACAAAATCAGAACTTATTGATTCGCTCTCGGCTGACCAGAATCAGCTTGGCTACCGTGATGTTGAACTGGCAGTAAAAGTAATTCTTGAATGCCTGACCAGCGCGCTATCCAGCGGAGAAAGAATCGAAGTTAGGGGCTTTGGCAGTTTTACATTGCATCATCGTCGAGCACGTGTTGGTCGCAACCCTAAAACGGGCAATTCTGTTACGGTACCGGATAAGCATGTCCCACACTTTAAACCGGGGAAAGAGTTGCGGCAGCGCGTTGATATTCCCTGATTTTTATTGATTGAGCGATCCGGAAATAACCCGCCACTTGCAATACGGCGGGTTTTTTTATGCCATGAATTAATGCCATTTTCCCCCTGTACAGGTAGAATGCTTATTATGCATTCTGCCAGGAAGACAACATGAAGCTGTTTTTTTATTTACTGCTGTTCATCGCTATTGTGGCTTTTGGCCTGACTTTTTCCCTCAAAAACCCGCAGCTGGTTGAGCTTAATTACTACCCGGATATAGTCATATCGGCACCGTTGGCTGTCGTTCTGCTAGTGACCTTGTTGCTGGGAATGCTGATCGGTATCCTGACGACCGTAATGTCACAGCTACGTAAGCATCGGGAATTACAGCGGGCAAAAAAAGAAATTCGGAAGCTGAACAAAGAGCTTCTTCAGTTGAGCCCATCGCCTTCCAGAGATTCGGTCTGAAGAAGTGTTTGATGCTTCCTGGTTGTTATTGCTGTTGCCACTCGCCGCAATTTCCGGCTGGATAGCTGCTCGCCAGGATCAGCGATTAAAAAAACGCAAGGGTGCCGGTGAAATACCTTCAGATTACTTCAAAGGTCTAAATCTCCTGCTCAATGAACAGCCGGACAAGGCCATTGAGGTGTTCATCAAGGTGCTGGAAGTCGATACTGAAACAGTCGAAACGCATTTGATGCTGGGAAACCTGTTTCGTCGCAGAGGCGAGATTGAGCGTGCAACCAGAATCCACCAGAACCTGATAGCCAGACCAAAACTGGAGCGCCATCAGCGCAGCCAGGCACTGTTTGAATTGGCACAGGATTACCTGAAGGCCGGCTTGCTGGACCGGGCCGAGAACCTGTTACTTGAATACGCCGAAGTAGAGAAAGATCCTGAACCTGCCTTGCGTCAGCTGCTTTACGTCTATCAGCAGGAGAAGGAATGGGACCAGGCGATTACTATAGCAAAACGTTGTGCCAGAGCTAGTGGCGAATCGGTCGAAGAAATGATTGCCCATTTTCTCTGTGAACAGGCAGAAGATGAAATTGCCAGTAACAATCCCAATCAGGCAAAAACCCTGCTGAATAAAGCCCTGGAAAAAGATCCTGACTCAGTTCGGGCAAACATACTGCGTGGCAATATTGCCCGTGATGAAGGCGACTGTAAAAAGGCTATTTGCTACTGGAAAGAGATAGAAGGCCAGGACCGGAGGTATTTGCCCGAAGTGCTTGATCAGTTGTCTGAGTGTTATAAAGAAACCGGAAATCAGAATGGCTGGCTGGCGCTATTGAATGAGGTGCTGCAAAAAGATCGTGCAATCCCGGTAATGTTAAAGCTGGCGGAAGAAATTGAATCTACAAAGGGGGCGGCATCGGCTCGCGAATTTGTCATAGAAGAACTGCGTCGGCAACCCTCCATGCATGGGTTATCCCGCATGATTCACCTGTCAGCTGTAGAGGCCAATGGTCAGTCAAAGTCTGATCTGGAAACCTTGCAGGGAATTATAGAACGCGTCCTAAAATCACGAAAAAATTACCTGTGCGAGCATTGCGGGTTTCGTGGCACAGCCATGCACTGGCAGTGTCCGGGCTGTAAGCGCTGGAATACGGTTAAGCCGGTTTGGAATGATGGTAATGAGTAGGGTGGGTTTTATTTTTTGTGCTGGCGCACGGCTGGGGTCATTTCTTTATTATTCTTTTGCTTGAATTAATTCGTGTTTTTCGTCCTTCATGGACGAGTGACTTTTCTTTGCTTGCTCAAAGAACAAGTAACCAAAAGAAAGAGCACCCGCATGCTAGCCCTTCGGGTTCCCTGCGATGCTCAGATAAGCTGGCGGGGTGTGAACTCGCTATCGCTCAAACAAGCACACCCCGAAACCCCAGCTTATCTTGCGCTACTCGGCAAGCCTGAACGGGATTTCATGGATCAAAGACTAAAGATTAAAGATTAAAACCAGGGTTGTGTAACAGTGACGTATTTGATGATGCTATAGGTTTGAATAAATTCGAACAAGTTTTGGGTGAATGTATTCAGGCCTACAAAGTTGAATTTGAATTTTCTTTTCTCTTTAGTCCTTAGTCATTTTGTCTTATCTTTTGATCACCCATCCCCTTTTGGGTTGTCGAGCACTGGAAGGTTGGGCCGGAATAGCGCGGTGCCT
>JAYEGM010000038.1:0-18970 GCA_034659075.1 Pseudomonadota bacterium | reverse complement strand
CCCAGCTTAATCCAGCGCACACTGCCCCATACTTCGGTACCCACACCCGGAATAAGGATTAATGCCAACACCAGCATCGACATCAAAACAAGCAGCGGCCCGGCCTTTTCTACCAGGCCAAGAGGAATACGTGACACTGCCATCATTAACGCAACAGCCAGAAAAACAAAAAAAGTCTGTTGCCTTAGCACCGATAGTGCCGGCCCCTGCTCCATGCTGCTGGCACTCATTGAAGCTGAAAACACCATCACGATACTGAGACCAAGCAAACCGATGATGGGTATCAGTAAACCGGGGTCATAGGCGACACCACCTTTCGCCGTCGGCATAGCGGCCTTAACAGCATGCGATGCAGCGGCCATTAGATCAGCCTCCCTGCACAGCGACGAAAATCATCACCACGCTGTTCGAAGTTTTGATACATATCAAAACTCGCACAGGCCGGAGAGAGCAGTACGACATCTCCCGGCTCTGCCAGCGCATAAGCCTGTGTCACCGCATCCGACATATCAGCGGCCTGGCTGGTAGTCACAACATCCGATAATGCTTCCTGTATTTTTTCAGCATCCCGGCCAATCAGAACCACCGCTTTTACATGCTGTTCAACGGCCTCACGCAAAGGAGCGAAATCAGCATCCTTGGCAATGCCGCCTGCAATCAGAACCACCGGCGAGTCTAAACCTCGAAGCGCTGCTACACTGGCTCCGACATTGGTGCCTTTGGAATCATTTATCCAGACTACGCCATTGATGATGTGCAGCAATTCCATGCGATGAGGCAAACCCCTGAATGCAATTACAGCTTCTTTAATCTGGCTATCACCTACGCCTACGCTGCTGGCCAGTGCCCAGGCAGCCAGGACATTCAACAGATTATGCAGCCCGGTAAGATGAATATCTTCTGCCGCGATCAGAACCTTGTTGCCGCGGCATAAAAATACAGCGTCATTGATTGTAGATAAGCCGTAATCCTGCTCTTTTTCCGGCACAGCTGAACTGAATAATAGCGATTCCTGATCACTCTGCTGCATCTGCATAACACTGGACTCATCGGCATTAAGCAGCATTTTTTCACTGCCCTGATAAACTTTCGCCTTGGTAGCGATATAGTCCTCTATGCCCTGATACCTATCCATGTGATCTGCCGCAATATTCAACACCACGGCAATCGCCGGTTTAAGGGTCCAGGTGGTTTCCAGCTGAAAGCTGGAGAGCTCCAGCACATAGATGTCATTTTCGTCATCATTCAGCAATTCGAGCACCGGCACACCGATATTTCCACCCACTGCTACACGCTGCCCGGCGTGCTGCAATATTTCACCCAACAGGGCGGTAACAGTCGATTTTCCATTCGAACCGGTAATTGCGATTACCGGCGACTGTACACACTGGGCAAACAGTTCAACGTCACCAACCGGGCGCACACCCGTTGCCAGCAGCGGAGCAAGATCAGGATGGCTCAAAGGTACGCCGGGTGAAACCACCAGCAGGCTGTCATCGCGCCAGTGTTCGACAGCCAGGCTGCCGCAATGCAAACGAACATCAGGCAGCTGCTGCTTAAGTTGCTGGCGTAAAACAGGGTCATTGCTGGAATCATAGACATCGACATCCAGACCCTGTCTGCTGAGAAATACGGCAGTCGCCAGGCCGGACTTCCCCAGCCCGATAACTGCGGCGTGTGTCGGGCTACCCTGTAAAGAGCAGCGCTTGCTGTTGCTATCCATCGACTGTTTACTACCTGCAGCAGATCCGGACACGCTATCGGCCACCATAAAATAGTGCGATAACATCGTTGACCTGTTATGTGTTTGCAGATTCATCATCTCTGTCAACGCACCTTCAGTGTTGCCAGACCAATGGCGACAAGAACCAGGGTAATGATCCAGAAACGAACGATGACACGCGGCTCCGGCCAGCCTTTTAATTCAAAATGATGATGCAGAGGCGCCATCCGAAAGATACGCTTGCCGGTAAGCTTGAAAGAAGCCACCTGTAAAATGACAGAGGCCGTTTCCATCACAAACACTCCACCCATGACCAGCAGCACAATTTCCTGCCGCACCATCACCGCAACAATACCCAGTGCAGCACCCAGTGACAGCGCACCGATATCTCCCATAAAGACCTGTGCCGGGTAGGTATTGAACCAGAGAAAACCAAGGCCAGCGCCGGTCAGCGCACCGCAGAAAATCATCAACTCACCAACGCCGGCGATATACGGGATACCCAGATAACCCGCGAATACTGAATGCCCCGTAACATAGGCAAAAATACCCAGCCCGCCGGCAACCATAACGGTTGGCATAATAGCCAGGCCATCAAGCCCGTCGGTAAGATTCACCGCATTACTGGTACCCACCACCATCAAGTAGCAAAGCAGGATGAACCATGGTCCAAGAGTGATGACGATATCTTTAAAAAATGGCACGATAAGACCAGTCTCTGCAGGTGTTTGCGCCGTGAAATATAAATACACCGCCGCACTGCCACCCGATACCGACTGCCAGAAGAACTTGGGCCCGGAACCCATGCCACGCGTATTCTTATCGACTATCTTGCGGTAATCATCAATCCAGCCAATGATGCCGAAAGCGATGGTTACCAGCAGAGCTACCCAGACAAAACGGTTGCCAAGATCAGCCCACAGCAGGGTGGAAATTGCGATAGCCACCAGAATCAGGGCGCCGCCCATAGTCGGTGTACCAACCTTGTCGAAATGCGTTGGCGGACCATCATCACGCACTACCTGACCGATCTGATGACTGCCCAGCTTGCGAATCATGGCCGGGCCAAGCATCAGGCTGATAAACAAGGCGGTCACCACGCTTAATACACCGCGTAATGTCAGATACTGGAAGACATTGAATGCACTGTAATTTTCCGCCAGTTTTTCGAATAGATATAGCAGCATATTCAGTCCCTGGCCCCGCAGTCTTCGAGCTGCTCAATGATACGTTCCATCTTCATCGCCCTTGAGCCCTTGACCAGAATATTCACCGGCTGCTCACCGCCCGCCTTTAACTCTTTTTCCAGTACAGCCAGCAGCTCGCCAGGTGTACTGAATGACCATGCCTGCCTTGTGAAGGCTTCTGCAGTTTTCACTGACTGCACGCCCAGCGTGTAACAGCTGTCAATACCCAGCTTACTTGCCAGCTCACCGGCCTGTTTATGCAGCAACAAAGAATCCTCGCCCAACTCACCCATGTCACCCATCACAAATATCTTTTTACCCGGCTGCATTGCCAATACCTCCAGTGCAGCGCGTATTGAAGCGGGATTGGCGTTGTACGTGTCATCAATGACATTGAGACCATTTATGGTCATTGATTGCAGGCGCCCGGCGACACCCCGCCATGCTTCCAGCCCGGCAACTATGTCTGCCAGACTGATGCCGACTGCGCCAGCCGCTGCCGTAGCGGCCAGGGCATTGGCGATATTATGCGTCCCGGGTAATGACAGTTTGCAGCTTGCTTCACCCCAGGGTGTTTTAAGAATTACCCGGCTATGATCTTTATAAAGATCAAAACTGGCCGTCACATCACTGTCCTGCTGCAGACTGAAGCCAATAATATGCAAGCCCGCTGCCTGTTCATGCCAGAGTCCTGCGTAGTCATCATCCTCGTTAATAATGGCTGTGCCGCCGGCTTTAACCCCGGAGAAAATCTCAGCCTTTGCCCGTGCCACCCCTGCTACCGACCGCAGTCCCTGCAAATGGGCCGCAGCTGCATTGGTGATTATTGCCACATCCGGACGCGCGATACCGGTGAGATAGGACAGCTCACCCGGGTTGTTCATACCCATTTCGGTAATGGCATAACGATGGCCATCACGCAGTCGCAGCAAAGTTAGCGGCAGACCCAGATCATTATTCAGATTACCGAGTGTCGACAGCACCTGGTTTTTATCGCCACCACAGGCCTGTATAAAAATACTGCTTAGCATTTCCTTGACTGTGGTCTTGCCATTGCTGCCGGTCACCGCCAGTAAAGGAATTTCAAAACCGGCACGCCAGCTGGCAGCCAGTTCACCCAGCGCAATACGGGTGTCGGTCACTGTGACTGCTGGCAGGCTGGTTGTAAGTCCACTGGATATCGGGCTGGAAATCATCGCCGCACTCGCGCCTTTGTCTCTGGCTGCAGAAACATAATCATGACCATCAAAGTTCGGCCCTTTGAGTGCAACAAATAAAGCACCGCTGGAGAGTGTCCGGGTATCAATACTGACCGTATCGAAAGCAACGTCTGAGCCTGTACGAACACCCTTAACTATTTCTCTGAGCTGCGAAAGCATCATTCCTGTTCCTCCGCTGCTGCTGACCCGGACAACAAGGCCGCTATCACTTCGCGATCGTTGAACGGGATTATCAGATCACCGATCTGCTGACTGGTTTCGTGCCCCTTGCCCGCAATCAAAATAATGTCACCCTGCTGTGCAAGCTGCCAGGCGGCTGTAATTGCCTGGCGACGGTCAGGAATTTCCTGCCTGGTTTGATGCATTGATGCGCTCATCCCTGCAATAATGCCAGCACGGATCTTGGCCGGGTCTTCATGTCTTGGGTTATCATCGGTGATGATGACAGTGTCGGCAAACTGCTCAGCAATTCTGCCCATGAGCGGGCGTTTTGCCTTATCACGATCACCGCCGCAGCCAAAAACACAGATCAGACGCCTGGCCTGATTATGTTCACGCAATGCAATCAGTACCTGCTGCAGGGCATCGGGGGTATGCGCAAAGTCAATCACCGCAGTAACACCCCGGCAATGAATACATTCCATCCGTCCCGCTGCAGATTCAGCCAAAGACAGGCCACGGGCCACCTCGTGAGGCCTGTATCCGGCAGCCAGCAACACAGCCGTACAGGCAAGCAAATTATAAACATTGAAGCGGCCCATTAGACTGCTGTCGATATGCAGCGCTCCCCAGGGGGAGTTTATATCGAGCTTTATTCCTGCTTCGTGCAGTAAGATGTGTGTAGCACAAACATCACCACTGTCGATGCCATAACTGATGATTTGTTTTGCCTTTACCGGCCCGGCCAGTAATTCTCTGCCAAATTCATCATCACTATTGATAACGGCAAGTTTCAGATCGTTCTGGTAAAAAAGCTTCGCTTTGGCCGCTGCGTACTGCTGCATGCTGCCATGGTAATCCAGGTGATCCTGGCTTAAATTGGTAAACACGGCGGCGTCAAATTCTGTGCCGCTTTCCCGCCCCTGCTGCAGCCCATGCGAAGACACTTCCATCAGAAGCTGGTCAGCAGCCAGGTCTCGCAGCTCAGACATCTGTCTCTGCAATGTTAGTGCGTCTGGTGTGGTGTGCGAAGATGGCAGCAGTTCACCCCATAAACCCGCACCAAGCGTTCCTATCACGCCTGCCCTGGCACCAAGATGATCAAGACTCTGGGCCAGCAATAAGCTGCAGGTGGTTTTACCATTGGTGCCGGTTATACCTGTTACGGTCATGGCCCGGGATGGCTCGCCATAAAAACGACTGGCAATAACCCCTGCCTGCTGTGTGATGTTTTTAATTTTGATCAGTGGCAGGTCTTTAGTCAGCCTGCTTTTGATGCTCTCAGGGAGGCTTGAGTCTGCATCATAAACAACTGCGGCGGCGCCCTGCCTGACAGCGGCCTCAATGAAATCATTCCCATGCTGACGAGTACCCGGCAGGGCGATAAACAGATCACCGGTAGAAATATTTCTGCTGTCTATGGCCAGGCCATGAACGCTAAGGTCATCAGTTGCAGGAACATCTGTGATCCCTGTAAGCAGGGTCGACAACTGGATATACGGCAGATTCTGGTTCATAGCAGGCTTCACCTGTTGCGCTCCCGGTGGGCTTCATTGAGACTTGTAGCCACCAGCAATCTGTCTTCAGAAATATCATCAGGTGCCACATCAAGCAGACGCAGCGCGCCGGTCATTACGCTGGCGAATACCGGCGCGGCAACTGTACCACCATAATATTTTCCAGATGCCGGTTCATTGACCACGACGACCATCGCCAGACGAGGATTGCTTGCAGGTGCCATACCGGCAAACACGGCGTTATAGAGTTTTGAATAACCTTTACCTTCTGCCTTACGTGAGGTGCCTGTCTTGCCTGCCACATGATACATAGGGATACGTGCATTTTTACCCGTCCCCTCATCACTGACCGCACGTCTAAGCATACCGCGCACCTGCCTGGCAGCCTTTTCTGATATCGCCTGCTCAGCTGCCGGTGCATCACTGCGGCGAACTATGCTCAGCGGTGCGCGCCTGCCGTTGTTTGCCAGAGTGGCATATGCCTGGGTAAGCTGCAGCGGAGTGACGGACAATCCATAACCGTAGCCTATCGTCGCGCGGCGGATATCACGCCATTCTGAATGATGCTGCAAAGTACCTTTAGCTTCACCCGGCAGCCCTGAATCAGGCTGCTGACCAAAACCCACACCATCCAGCACAGACCATAACTCATTATTTTCAAGCTGCAGCGCCATTTTTGCTGCACCCACATTACTGGATTTCATGATCGCATCTGAAACACTGAGGTTCCCATAATCGTGTGTATCTTTGATGGTGAATCTTGCCAGTTTCATTGTCCCGCCATCAGTTTCAAGAATGGTTTGCGGCGTTACATAATGATTTTCCAGCGCAGCCACCACGGTCAATGGCTTAACCGTGGAACCCGGTTCAAAGCTGTCTGTCACGGCACGATTTCGGAAGCGGCTGCTGCGCAGCTGTCGGCGATCATTGGGGTTATAGCCCGGCTCATTGACCATCGCCAGAATTTCTCCACTACGGACATCCACTACCACAGCACTTGCACTGGCGGCCTTATGCTCAACTACCGCCTGTTTAAGTGCCCGGTAGGCCAGATACTGAATCCGGCTGTCTATACTCAGCACCAGGTCCTCACCATCAGCTGCCCTTTCAATATTGCTGACATGCTCAATGATATGGCCGGATGCATCGCGAATAACCTGATCCTTTCCGGGATGACCACGTAAACTTTCGTTATAAGCCAACTCGATGCCCTCGAGACCCTCTCCATCGACATTGGTAAAGCCCACCAGGTGCCCGGCTACTGCCCCGAGAGGATAATAACGCTTGTATTCACGACGCAGAAAAACACCATCAATATCCAGTGCCATTACACGCTCTGCCGTATCCGGCAATACCTGACGGTTGAGATAAATAAAATGCCGTTTACTGTTACGTTTAATTTTCGCTTTCAGCTTGCTGTAGTTGACACCAAGAATTTTAGCCAGCGGCTTCCAGCTTTCCGGGTTTGCGTGCAGCTTGCTCGGATCCGCACTGACGGCATCAACCGGAGTACTGACGGCCAGCGGCTGGCCATTTCTATCCAGTATCATTCCTCGTACAGCGGAGACATCTATCACTCTCAGGGCCTGGGCATTGCCACGCTGCTTGAGGAAATCTGCATTAAAAAATTGCAGAAAAAGCGCCCGCCCTGCCATCACCGCAAACAACGAGCCTATTACCGCCAGTACCACCCAGTGCCTGACCGAGCTGGTCAGCGGCTGCTTTCTTTTTTTGCTCGCGGCTCTCCTCATGGCAGCCGGATCACGGATATCTGTTCGCGCGCAGGATAGATCATACCCAGCTTCTGACGCGCCGTTTTCTCAATATAACGGGGTTCCGCATAGCGCGCTTCCTGAAGCAGCAGGCGACCCCATTCCACATTAAAATCATCCCTTTGCTGCTGCAGCGCCTGCAGCTGTAAATAAAGGCTGCGGGTAGTCACCCGGGTATATACCAGAGACAACGCAAACACGAGAACCAGGCCGAAAATAAAAAACATCTGCCTGCTCATGCCACCTCCCGGGTTAGAGCTAATCGTTCTGCCACCCGCATGATGGCACTGCGTGCCCGCGGGTTACTATCGATCTCGGCCGCGCTTGCTCGCACTGGCTTACCCACCAGACGCAGACTGGGATTGCGCTCAGCGTCACGTATTGGAATTTCTTTCGGCAGATCATCGCCTCGCGCCTGATCACGCAAAAACCTTTTCACGATACGATCTTCCAGTGAATGAAAACTTATGGCCAGTAGACGCCCGCCAACACAGAGGGCATCCAGCGCAAGCGGCAATACTGCTGCGATCTCTTCCAGTTCCTTATTAATACGAATCCTAATCGCCTGAAAGCTTCGTGTAGCCGGGTGCTTATCCTGTGGCCTGGCAGGCACCACCTTCTTTATCAGGGACACCAGCTGAGCAGTCGTTTCCAGCGCAGCTTCATTGCGTGCATCGACAATCGCCCAGGCGATACGATGGGCATGCTTTTCTTCTCCATAGCGGCGCAGCACATCCCTGATTTCATGCTGCTCAGCGGTTGCCAGCCATTCTGCCGCACTCGGGTGGTCAGCCGGATTCATCCGCATATCAAGCGGGCCGTCCTGCATAAAACTGAATCCGCGGGAGGGATTATCAAGCTGTGGCGAGGACACTCCAAAATCAAACAGAATACCGCTAAAACACTCCCCCGGCAGAAGCATAGAAGACAGCGATGAGAAATTTGCCTGCCTGACCTGAACCCGGGCATCGCTGCTGAAGCGCTCAGTAACCGCCGTTACGGCCAGGGGGTCACGGTCAAGAGCCAGGATGCGGCCGTCAGAGCCGAGCTTTTCGAGTATCGCCGCAACGTGACCGCCGCGGCCAGCGGTTGCATCCAGATAGTATCCATCTTCACGGATATTCATTGCCTCTACAACCTCCTCCAGCAGGACGGGGTGATGGGGTTGATCTGCCATCACGCCACCTATAACGAAAGTGATTCGAGCTCGACCAGCATGGGCCCATCACCCAGGCCGTCTTCCATCCATGCATCACGCTGCGCCGTCCAGTTTTCCTCATCCCAAATTTCGAATTTGTTACCCTGACCGGCCAGTACTATATGTTTTTTCAATTGTGCAAATTCACGTAAAGGAGGTGGCAGCAACAGGCGACCGCTGGCATCCATGTCGACATCAGTCGCCTGACCAATGAAGAACCGTTTAAGTTTTGCGGCACGCTTATCAAATGAAGGCAGCGCTGTAACATCCGCCTCAATACGCTCCCACTCAGGCAGGGTATACAGCCACAGGCAGCGATCGGTGATATTAACAGTGACTACCATGTGACTATCAGCATCCGAGCGCAGTTCCTCGCGATAGCGAGTAGGGATGGCGATCCTCCCCTTACTGTCCAGATTGACCTGATTGACTCCTCTAAACATCATCCACCACTTTGTGCCACTTCCAGCTATTGACGGGGTAATTTATTCCACTTTTACCCACTTTTTGACACTATACGACTCAAAAACAGGAATTGTCAAGCACCGAAGTCATTTCTTTCTTTAAAAACAGTGAATTAGCTTAATTTCCGACAGGAGGTTAATAACTTACTTTAAGTCTGAAATGTAAGTTTTTGAAAAGTATTTGATGAATCACTGAGGAGATAATTTCATTTTTATTCTTGTGCAAACACATGACTGAGCTTTTCGCCCTTCATGGGCGAGTTCATTTATTCAGGCCATCTATGGCCTTCACCCTTCGGACCCAGCCTTCCAGTGCTCGACAACCCAAAAGGGGATGGAAAGCAGGAGGAAAGGTTAAAGGGAAAAGGAAAGTCAAACCCTGATTGTTGCTAACGTGATGTAATTAATTTTCTGTTGGTTCGAATTCATTCGTACAGATGTTATTGTCCGAATTTGTCGGACCTACAATCTTAATCTTATTTCCGACCCTGCTTTTGATTTTGATCTTAAAGTCCCGTTCAGGCTTGCCGAATAGCGCAGGATGAGCTGGGGTTTCGGGGTGTGCCTGTCTGAGGGCGCAGCCCGAGTTCACACACCGCCAGCTTATCTGAGCATCGCAGGGAACCCGTAGGGCAAGCATGCGGGTGCTCTTTCTTTTGGTTACTTTTTCTTTGAGCAAGCAAAGAAAAGTCACTCGCCCATAAAGGGCGAAAAACACGGCTAAATTTAAGAAATTAAATAAAAAGGATAGAATCAGGTCCTGCGCAAGCACAAAAAAAGAAAAAACGAGCTGGCCGGTAAGCCGGGTTCTGTCATGGACAGTCATTCATCTGGGATGTCCGTCGCCGAACACCTCAAGCAACCTACCCGGATCCAGCACGGGTCATGCCGATGGATCCCTATTTGGTCTTGCTCCGAGTGGGGTTTACCCTGCCACCAGTGTTGCCACAGGCGCGGTGCGCTCTTACCGCACCATTTCAACCTTACCGGTCCCGAAAGACTTAGGCGGTATATTTTCTGTTGCACTTGCCATCGGTTCACACCGTCCAGGCGTTACCTGGCACTCTACCCTATGGAGCCCGGACTTTCCTCTATAGTTAGTCGAAACTATCTACAGCGACTGCCTGGCCAGCTCGGAGAGAATTATAACACGATAACCAAGATTTACGGTTTACGGTCTTGATTTTCCGTAATACGTAATACGTAATACTTAACACGAATCTTTTTTGTCTTTCGTCTTGAAACTTGAAACTTGAAACTTGAAACTTTCTTATTTTCCCTTCTTTTCCAGCCCATACTCATAGAGCAATTTCTTCCTTGCCCCCGACATACGTGCCGCCAGGCTTGCCGCCTGCGATACCGACAATTCAGTAAGCAGGACATCCATCATTAAGCGCCCAGCTTCAATGCTTTTATCCGGGCTTTCTTCTGCGCCAGCGATTACCACGACAAATTCCCCGCGGCCTGAATTTTCATCCTGCTCCATTGCCAGCACGACTTCAGCCAGTGTTCCACGGTAGAGAGACTCGAAACGCTTGGTAAGCTCCCTGCCAACAGTGCAGGGCCGTGATGTACCAAAGGCCTCAGTCATATCATGAAGGGATTCACGTATACGATGGGATGATTCATAGAATACCAGGGTACGGATTTCTGTCACCAGCAATTCCAGCTGCTTGCGTCGTGCCACCGGTTTTGAAGACAGGAAACCTTCAAAGCAGAACCGTGCTACCGGCTGCCCGGCGACTGAGAGCATAGTGCTGACAGCGCTGGGGCCGGGCACAGGTACAGGCTGTAGACCTGCTTCGTGTACCGCTTGCACCAGCCGGGAGCCTGGATCAGAAATCAGCGGTGTACCTGCATCACTAATCAATGCCACTGAGCTGCCAGCGTGCAATAAGCCGATTATTTGTTCAATCCTGGAGGATTCATTATGCTCATGCAGCGACAGCATAGCCGTCTTGATGCCATAATGCTGTAACAGCGTTTTACTATGGCGAGTGTCTTCCGCAGCAATCAGCTCGACAGAGGCCAGAGTTTCAAGCGCACGATTAGTGATGTCGGAGAGATTGCCAATAGGTGTCGCAACAACGTACAATTTTCCAGAACCCTCAGCTTTGCCTGTTTTCATCATCCCTCGCTATAATCCCCTCTTTTTTCGGAAGCGGCATGATGGAATGATACCGAATAGAAAGTTCTGGACAAGTCATGACTGAATATTTTGAATCTCAATTTTTACACCCGGACCAGTTCAGAGTTTCCTTAAAAAACTTGTTAAACCCTTTTTAACTGTGGATAAAACTCTCTCTTGAAGCATTCAAACACATATATTCGTATCGTGGCCCTTGGCGGCCTGTTACTCATCCTGTCTGCCTGTCAATCTACAGCGCCTACTTCCCGTGCGCCGGCTACAGCACCCCAGCCTATCGCAATAGATGAGAAGATATATGCGCCAGAGACGGGTATAGCGTTGAGTGGTGAAGATTCTTTACTCGGAGATTTCCCTCTAACCACCAGCAGCGATGACATCCGGCTTCAGCAGGCCGCCACATTGTTTCAATCGGGCAATCCCGGGCTTGCCCTGGACATGCTGGACAGCATTGAAAGCAATTCGCTGAGCCCCGATCAGCGAACACGTAAACGCATCATACAGGCGGTAATACTGTTACAGGCAGGAGGCAGCTTTCAGGCCCGGCGGGTTCTTAGTGGACCCATTGGGGGATATCAGCCTGCAACGCAGTCAACATTTTACCTGCTCCGTGCAAAGGCCGCTATGAACCAGGCTAATACGGCGGATGCACTGCAGGCCCTGCTAAAACGTGAGCAATATCTGGCGGCAGATCAAGTGCTGGAAAATCAGCGTCTGCTGTGGAATGTATTGATGATTGCAAACAACCGGCAGCTGAAAATAATTCAGCAACAGGACATACCGGCCGCCCTGGCGGGCTGGATCGAGCTGGCGATGATAGTGAACGGAAACAATTCATATAACTATGCAGGGACGGAGCAGGCGATTAATAACTGGCGGATAAGCAACCTGTCACATCCTGCAAATGCAGAACTACTTGAACAGATTACCCGCCAGGCCAGCCTCAGTAAGCCACCAGAAAAAATAGCTTTCCTGCTACCCCTGACATCAGCCTATGAACCGGCAGCCAGCGCGATCCGCGATGGTTTCGAAGCAATGAACAATGAGCAGGCGGCAAGCTCCCGCTTTCAGCTGCGCTTTTATGATTATGGCCGTGATGCCGATGCAGCCGTTCTTTACTACAATCAGGCCGTCAATGACGGTGCGGACATCATCATAGGCCCACTGGGGCGCAAGTCCATTGACAGCCTGCTGAAGGCAACTGAAATAAATGTTCCTACACTTTTACTTTCACCTCCTACTGAGCAACACATCACTCAGCAGAATCTTTTTCAGTTCAGTCTTTCTCAGGAACTGGAAACACAACAGGCCGCAGAGCGAGCCTGGCTGGACGGACACAGACAGGGTGTCATATTATTTCCACAGACATCCTTCGGCCAGCGCATGGCAACGGCCTTTACCCGGCGCTTTAATGAGTTGGGCGGAGAGATCAGCAGCAGTGAAAGTTATGCACCAGAGGAAACGGACTTTTCACCTGCAGTACGTCGCCTGTTGAGCGTAGACCGAAGTGAGCAGCGGATAACTGAAATGAAAGCATTACTCGGAGGTGACATTACCACCGAGGCGAGGCGCAGACAGGATATTGGTTTCATCTTTTTACCGGCCACCAATCGTACTGCACGCCTGATAAAACCTGTACTGGACTTTTTCTATGCACTGGATCTTCCCATTTATTCCACTTCACGGATATTTTCCGGCAGGCCGGACCCTGTGAATGACAGAGATCTCGACAGGATACGCTTCCCTGATATGCCCTGGATGATTGCCAGCAACGTTGAACTCGAGTCATTGCGTACATTCCTGCAAGGTGGCTGGCCCAATAGAGACACCAGCTACAACAGGCTGTACGGGCTCGGCATGGATATTTTCAGCATCCTGCCTCGCCTGCAAAAGATGAAAGGAAAGCCTTTGCTGCACTATCAGGGGCTATCTGGAATTCTCAATATTGATTCCGACGGCATAGTTCACAGGCAAATGTTATGGGCCAGCTTCATAAAAGGCACACCTGACCTGATCGACAAACAACCCACTTATCAAGGACGATTCAGTGAAAAACAATACAAAGCCATACCTGCCATTGCACCTGCGGCGAGGCAATAATGCCGAAACGCTAGCCGAAAAATATCTTATCAATCAGGGCTTACGAGCAATAGAAAGCAATTATTCCTGCAGGGCAGGAGAAATCGATCTGCTGATGCTGCAGGCGAACACCCTGATATTTGTCGAAGTGCGCTATCGCAGTAACCCATTTTTCGGTACGGCGGCTGAATCGATCACCCCTCGCAAAATACAGCGAATACGGAAAACAGCTGAACATTACCTACTGACACACCGGCAATATGCACATTTATATATGCGCTTTGATGTCGTTGCGATCTCTGCCCAGACAGGCGAACAGGAAATATTATGGATCAAAGATGCATTCTGACAATCTCACTGATAAAGTACCCTCTGCAGCCTGTAATTATCAAAGAGCGCAACAATAGAGCCTGGCAATGGAAATTTCTGAACGCGTCACTAACATTTTTACTTCACACATCGATACGGCTCATGCCGCACTCGAAGAACTTACGGCCGATATTGTTGATGCCGCTACATTAATAACGAATGCATTATTGGCAGACCATAAAATATTAAGCTGCGGCAATGGCGGCTCTGCCAGCGATGCACAGCATTTTTCATCGGAACTGCTGAATCGCTTTGAACGTGAACGCCCCGGGTTACCCGCCATCGCGCTGACCACTGATTCCTCCACCATCACATCAATCTCTAACGACTATACCTTTGATGACATCTTCTCCAAGCAGATCAGTGCGCTGGGCCAGCAGGGTGATATCCTGCTGGCTATATCTACTTCGGGTAATTCTACCAACATACTACGGGCAGTAGTGTCTGCGCATCAGCGGCAAATGCGCTGCGTGGTACTCGGCGGAAATACTGGTGGTGACCTGGTTGGCATACTTGATGATGAAGATATTTTTTTGTCAGTACCGGCCAAATCAACCGCACGAATACAGGAGATTCATATCATCATTATTCACTGCCTGTGCGATTTAATCGACACCCAGCTGCTGGGCGCTGAATAAATCAGCTCAATCAATACAAATGGTTAGTATCGATAACAAAATTCTTGCTGAATCAGAGCTTAACAGCGAACTGCTGGCCCGCCTTCCACGTCCCCTGGTATTTACCAATGGCTGTTTTGATATCCTCCACCGGGGTCATGTCAGCTACCTTGAAGAAGCCGCGCAATTGGGAAGCAGCCTGCTAGTGGCAGTGAATTCTGATGCTTCTGTGCGCAGTTTAAACAAAGGCAGCGACAGACCCGTTAATCCCCTGGCAGACAGGCTGGCATTACTCGCTGCCCTGCAAAGTGTTGACATCGTTGTCCCTTTCGATGCAGAGACACCACTGCAACTCATCCGCCTGATTAAGCCTGATATTCTGGTCAAGGGAGGCGACTGGCCGGTAAAGGATATTGTGGGAGCCGCAGAGGTTATTCAGGCGGGCGGTGAAGTTCATTCCATTCCCTTTCGCTATCAACGCTCAACCAGTGATCTAATCAAGAAAATTAGAAACTGATTCAATGCCGCCTGAAAAATCATCTAAAGATTCGTCCAAAAAGCTGGATGATGATTTTCTAATTGCACTAAAAACCTGTCTGCCACCGGAAAGGCTGCTGCTGGATACAGCCGAATGCTGGACCTACGGCTTCGATAACTCCCGCAAGCATGCGTCACCACAGGCTGTCGCGCTGCCGCTCTCGCATGATGAAGTCGTCGCTGTAACCGTGTTATGCAATCACTATAGGGTTCCACTGATAGTTCGCGGACGCGGCACCGGGACGACGGGTGGCTCAGTGCCGATACAGGGTGGGCTGGTAATGTCCATGGAACAGATGAACCGGATCATTGAAATCGATGTCAGCAACAGACTGATGCGCGTAGAACCCGGCGTCACCAATCAGGCGATTCAAGATTGTGCGGCTGATAAGGGCTTTTTCTGGGCTCCGGATCCGGGCAGCGCCAGCGTTTGTACGGTAGGTGGCAACCTGGGCTTCAATGCCGCCGGCCCGCGTGCGGTAAAGTATGCTACTACGCGTGAGAACACCTTGGGGCTGGTAGCCGTTACCGCAGACGGGGACACCTTGCATACCGGGGTAAAAACAACCAAGGGTGTGACAGGCTATGACCTGACACGTCTGCTTATTGGCAGCGAAGGTACACTGGCGATCATAACCGAAGCCACCTTAAAACTGCTGCCGCTGCCACAATCCCGCAGAACACTGACGGCCTGCTATAATTCAATCCAGGGTGCAACCAATGCGATAGTCGCCATCATGAACCAGTCCCTGATACCCTCGGCGCTGGAATTCCTTGATCAGGCATCAGTCAAACTGGTAAAAAATCAGCCTGGCATCCACATTCCCGATGGCACGGCGGCGCTATTACTGATTGAGGTGGATGGGCTGGAAACAGAAATGCCTAATGCAATCAAACAAATCTACCGCGTTGCCGCGAATGCAGCATTAATTGAAATACACCATTCAAACTCTGCCGATGACGCAGAGAAATTATGGGCCACACGCAAAGCACTATCACCTGTACTGCGGGAAATAGCGCCAAACAAACTGAACGAAGACGTCGTGGTACCCGTTGCCAATATTCCTGCATTGTTGCAGGGACTGCAAAAATTGAGTGAGGAATACGGCATCCCTATCGTCAACTTTGGACATGCGGGCAACGGCAATATTCACGTGAATCTGCTGTATGACACGCAGAATTCTGATCAATCCGCGCAGGCCATGCCGTGCCTGTTAGCTGTTTTTGAACTGGTTCTTGGTCTCGGTGGCACCCTGTCAGGCGAGCACGGCATAGGAACGGAGAAAAAAGACTATATCAGGCTAGAAATTGATCAGGTCAGCCTGAAATGGATGAAGAAACTGAAAACACTGTTCGATCCAAATGGCATACTTAACCCCGGCAAGGTGTTCCCTTGACAGACCGCATCGCCTATTATTACAACCCTTAAACAAACACACACGTCATCTGTCTGGATGTGTAATAAATATAGAAGCGCTGCAGCTTTCATGGTAACCCATTTTGCAGGAAGAAACTGACAACCAGAATTACCCGGATATCCCCGGTTATAAAATCCTGTCGGAACTCGGCCGTGGTGGAATTGCAACGGTTTACCTTGCGGTACAGGAATCGCTCGATCGCCAGGTCGCACTCAAAGTCATGTCCCCGCTGCTGGCAATGGAACCTGATTATGCCGAACGCTTCATTAGAGAGGGACGTACGGTTGCCCAGCTAAGTCATTCCAACATCATTACGGTCTATGATATTGGTTTGCAGAAACACCAGTTGTTCATCGCCATGGAATATATTGCCGGTGGCAACATGCGTACATTAATGCCGGATCATGTTAATGATCCAGAATGGGCATTAAGCATTGCGGGTCAGATCGCATTGGCCCTGGGGTATGCACATACCGTCGGCATCGTCCATCGTGATGTGAAACCGGAGAACATCCTGTTTCGTGAAAATGGCTCGGCCATACTCACTGACTTTGGCATTGCTAAAACCATCACTTCCAACACTAATTTGACGCGTGCCGGGACAATTATCGGTACACCAAAGTACATGAGTCCCGAGCAAACTGATGGCTTAGGCAACGACCCGCGTACAGATGTTTACTCACTAGGCATCATACTGTTTGAGATGCTTACAGGTAACGTGCCTTATGACAGCGAAAACAGCATGGCAGTCCTCTATGCTCATGTCCATGCTCCGATACCCGATTTACCGGATGAACTCAGTGACCTGCAACCGTTGATAAATAATCTGCTGGCAAAAAAAGCAGAAGACAGAACCGAAGATTGTGATGAGCTGGCTGAGATAATCCGTATCACCCGTCGCGAGCGGCATTATGCTTTGAAAGATCCGGCCCGCATGCTGGAAGCTAATCTTACCCAGGAACTGAAAATACCCTCACGGGGAAAAAACAAAAAATTACAGAAAAAACGAGATTCTGAAAAGGGCCCTCTTGCCTGGAAGAAAAAACTTTCCGAATTCACAGCCTCTCTAAAGGGACCTGATAAAAAACGTTTGCTGATCGCTGCAGCCCTGATTGGCAGCATCGCATTAATCTCTATTATTTTAATGTGGAAAGATGATTCATCTGGGCCTGCGAGTATCGCTGAATCTAACAACCTGGCAGAGAATGTCGAAGCACCGATTGAACAGACACCGGCGGTACAGGTTGAGCCATCAGAAACCCTTGCCTCACCCGATACAGCAGCATCGATTACGCCGCCGACTGCTGACAATAAAATCAATGCTGAAATATCGGCTTTAACTAAACCAGCATCCAGCACCAGCGGCCGTGAACCTGAAATTAATGATGCAGCACCCCAGACAGATATCAACCCGGAAGAAGGAAACCAGACCGCGCTGCTAATCTCCCGTTTTCTTGCCGATGAGTCAAATGATGAACTGGTCAAACAACAGCAGGCCGCAGCCCCTGACAGCGAAGAAGAAAAAAATCCGCCTGTACTCTCAAGCAAGCAGAAAAAAATCAACAACCTGCTCACAGATGCACGGGCAGCCGTCAAGGATGGCCAGATTATCAGCCCGAAAAATACCAACGCCGTCACTTACTATAAGCAAGTGCTTGAACTTTCCCCCCGCAACAAACGCGCACTACGCGGTCTGACTGTCAGCGGCGACCTGATAGTTGAAAATGCCCGGGGAAATTACAAAGCAGGCAAACCGGATATTGCACTGCGACAAATCGATACTGCGCTACAGGAGATCCCTGACCATGAAAACCTGCTGAAGCTGAAACAGACTATAGAGGCCTCATTCAACCCGAACAGCAGCTATGCAAAAGCAGAGAAGCTTCACCGGGGAGTAGACAGCCCCCGCAATAGAACACGCGCCGCATTCTATTATAAAAAAGCCGCCGAACTCGGACACATACAGGCTATGAATGATATTGGAGTTGCCTATGCTGATGGAGACGGCATTCGACGCAATGACAAAAAGGCAATGGAATGGCTTGAGAAATCCGCTGATTTGGGTAACAGTGAAGCAATGTATAACCTCGCACTGGGCTACCATTTCAGCGCGCTCAAAAACCCCAGCAAAGCCATGCCATGGGTAACGCAGGCAGCAGAGAAAGAATATCGTCCCGCCTACATGCTGATTGGCTGGATGACCACCACTGGTGCAGGCACTCAAGCCAGCAGGATAAGTGCAATACGCTGGGATTTAAAAGGCATGGTCAACCCTATCAGTTCAGAACTGCATTCCCAATATCGTATTCCGAGGAAATGGCAGGATAAATTTATGATCCAATACAAAAAAGCGACCAATACCGGGCCCTGACGGGTATTTTTTGTATTGGCGTATGTGTAAGTTGGTTTTTTTATTATTCGATTTCTTGAATTAATATGAGTTTTTCGTCCTTCATGGACGAGTTCATTTATTCAGGCCATCCATGGCCTTCACCCTTCGGGCCAGTCTTCGACTGTTCAAATCCGCTCCCTGCGGATTTAGTCTTTTGAATTATTCATACAGA
>JAYEGM010000037.1:0-18997 GCA_034659075.1 Pseudomonadota bacterium | reverse complement strand
AGGGATGTCTAGATTGCGCTTCAGTGCGGCAAGATGTTCCTGGTACTGCTCCATGCCCCGCCTGTATTGACCATGAAAGGGCAGGAAACTACTCGCTTCAGCATGCCCGATCTCCTGGTGGATGAGGAAACGGCTCGTTCTCTCGTCTTCATGGCGCAGTTCTTCCTCGAACAGGGAATACATCACAATCGCCGCCGCACCGGCATCCTCCAGCTGCCGGGCCATATCCAGGCTACGTGAAAGCGGCGAGGCTGACGGCACCAAAGGATTGTCCAGTTTCAACCCCATATAATCTGTGCTCAGGTCGACTGTGCTCATGATTCTTTGCCCTCCCCCTTGGCTTTTCTTGTGTCGGCCGGCTGCATGGCAAGTTCCTGGTAATGCCTATAGCGGGCATCGACGTCAGCTTGTGCTTCGCGCATGAGTTGCTCGGCTGCGTCCGGATGCGTCCGCCACAGAACGCTGAAGCGTGTTTCCGTAGAGGCATAATCACGGTAGGGAATCGACGGCTCAGGGGAATCCAAATGTAATGGGTTTTTTCCCGCCTTGGCGCGCCGTGGGTCATGACGAAACAGGGGCCAGTGTCCGCTGCGCATGGCGAGGCCTTGCTGGCGCAGGTTATTGGACAGGTCCACACCGTGGGCGATGCATGGGCTGTAGGCAATGATGAGGGACGGACCCTCGTATGACTCGGCCTCCAGGAACGCCCGCAGGGTCTGGGTGTCCTTGGCCCCAAAGGCAACCTGGGCGACGTAGACCTGTTCATAGTCCATGGCCATACGCGCCAGATCTTTCTTGCGTGTCGATTTGCCGCCTGCTGAGAACTTGGCCACCGCTCCACGGGGCGTCGCCTTCGACGTCTGACCGCCAGTGTTGGAGTACACCTCCGTATCCAATACCAGAATGTTCACATTGCGTCCCGAGGCAAGCACATGGTCGAGCCCGCCGTAACCGATATCATAGGCCCAGCCGTCACCGCCTACGATCCATACGCTGCGCTTGATGAGGTATTCCACCACCGCGTCCAGGGCGCTGGCGGCGGGATCGGCTATCCCGTTCAGACGTTTTCGCAACTCGGCAATGCGGCGGCGCTGGCCCTCGATACCGATTGCATCAGCCTGATCGGCACCGAGGATCGTACCGACGAGTTCTTCGCCCACGGCGGACTTCAGCCCTTGCAGCAGTTCACGCGCATACTGCGCCAACTTGTCTACGGCGATGCGCATACCAAGGCCAAATTCTGCATTATCTTCGAACAGTGAATTGGACCACGCGGGTCCGCGGCCGTCGCTATTTTTAGTCCAGGGCGTGGTAGGCAGATTGCCACCGTAAATGGAAGAACATCCGGTCGCATTGGCAACCATCATGTGGTCGCCGAACAGCTGGCTCGCAAGCCGGAGATAAGGGGTTTCGCCACAGCCTTCGCAAGCCCCCGAGAACTCGAACAGCGGCTGTAGCAGCATCGCACCGGGCAAGGTAGACTCCCGCACCTTGCTGCGGTCGTAGTCGGGAAGCTCAAGAAAGAATACCCAATTCTTGCGTTCCTGTTCCCGCAGTGTGGCCTGGCTGGCCATGTTTAACGCCTTGCGCTCGGGCTTGTTCCGGTCCCGGATGGGACAGACGTCCACGCAAAGACCACAGCCTGTACAATCCTCAGGCGCCACTTGGTAGCTGAAATGCAGATCTTCTTCGAATGCCTTGCTTCTGGCTGGCGTATGCTTGAAGGTTTCAGGCGCTGCACCAAGCTGTGTGGCTGGAAACACCTTACTCCGAATAACGCTATGGGGGCAGACGAATACGCATTTGCCGCATTGTGAGCACAGGTCGGGCTCCCATACGGGGATCTTCAGCGCCAGGTTGCGTTTTTCCCAGGCGGCAGTTCCCAGAGGAAAGGTGCCGTCGGCCGGAAGCAGGCTCACCGGGATTTTGTCACCGTGTCCGGCAATGATTTCACCGGTGACGCACCGGACAAAATCCGGGGCAGCGGGTGAAACAGGCGGGGATTTGTCGAATTCGCTGGTGACCTGCTCGGGGATCTTGACGGCTTTCAAGCCTGCCAGCGCTGCGTCGATTGCTTTGATGTTCGCTTCGACAATTCGCTGACCCGCACGGGCATAGGTTTTCCGTGCCGCCGCCTTGATGGCTGCAATGGCTTCGTCCTGCGGCAGTATCCCGGAGATGGCGAAGAAGCAAGCCTGCATGATGGTATTGATGCGGCCACCGAGGCCCAATTGCTCTGCAATGCTATAGGCGTCGATGACGTGGAAAGTCAGGCCTTTCTCAATGATCTGCCGCTGCGCATTCCGCGGCAAGGTATCCCACACGTCGTTGGAACCCGTCTGTGAATTGAGCAGAAACATTCCACCGGGTTTTGCCTTTTCCAACATCTCATAACGGTCCAGAAAAATGGACTGATGGCAGGCGACGAAATCGGCCTCACCATCGCCGATCAGATAGTGGGAGCGGATAGGACGCGGCCCGAAACGCAGATGGGAGACGGTGACGGCCCCAGCTTTCCTGGAATCATAGACGAAATAGCCTTGCACGAACCGATCAGTCTTTTTCCCGATGATCTTTATACTGTTCTTGTTGGCGCTCACGGTGCCATCGCTGCCAAGGCCGTAGAAGACCGCACTCATGGTCGCCTTGGTCTCGTCGGTGCGGAATGCAGAATCCCAGGCCAGGCTGGTGTGGCTAATGTCATCGATGATCCCTATGGTGAAGTGGTTTTTGGGCCGCTCCTTGCCAAGCTCATCGAATACACCCTTGACCATCCCGGGAGTGAATTCCTTGGAGGAAAGCCCGAAACGGCCACCCGTGACCTTCGGCATCTCTACAAATCGTCGCGAGCCAGCGATGTAATCCTGGGCCAGCGCAGTCAGCACATCCTTGTATAGAGGCTCGCCATCGGCGCCGGGCTCCTTGGTTCGGTCGAGTACCGCGATACAGCGTACGCTAGGCGGCAGTGCCTCGATCAATGCCTCCGGGGAGAAGGGGCGAAACAAACGTACCTTAACGACACCGACTTTTTCACCGCGTGCCTGTAGGTGTTCCACCGTCTCTTCGGCGGTCTCTGCCCCGGAGCCCATTAACACGATCACCCGCTCCGCGTCTTCGGCCCCTACGTAGTCGAACAAGCGGTAGTGGCGCCCGGTGAGTTCGGCAAACCGGTCCATAACCTCTTGCACGATGCCCGGCATGGCCGAGTAATAGGGATTGACGGTCTCGCGGGCCTGAAAATAGACGTCAGGATTCTGGGAACTGCCACGCAGCACTGGATGTTCCGGCGTCAGTGCCCGGTTCCGGTGGGCCTGAACCAACTCATCCTGTATTAGGGCTCGAATCGTATCCCGCTCTATGATTTCGATCTTGGCGATCTCGTGCGAGGTGCGGAAGCCATCAAAAAAGTGCACGATGGGTACCCGTGCCTCCAGGGTCGCCGCTTGAGCGATCAAGGCAAAGTCCATGACCTCCTGAACCGAATTGGCTGCCAGGAAGGCGAATCCTGTGGCCCGAGCCGCTGTTATATCGCTATGATCACCGAAGATGGATAGAGCCTGCGCTGCCAGTGAGCGCGAGGCCACGTGAAACACCGCCGGGTTCAGTTCGCCGGCTATCTTGTACATATTGGGGATCATCAAGAGCAAGCCTTGGGAAGCGGTGAAGGTGGTGGTCAGTGCGCCACTCTGCAATGCACCGTGAATAGTGCCCGCCGCTCCTCCTTCACTCTGCATTTCAACGATATTGGGAACGGTCTCCCACAGGTTCTTGCGGCCCTCGGAGGCCCATTGGTCCGCCCATTCGCCCATGAGGGAGGCAGGCGTGATAGGGTAGATCGCAATGACTTCATTGGTCATATAAGCAACGTGTGCAGCTGCCTCATTGCCGTCGATTGTGACTGGAAGTTTTTGCGGCATGGGTAACCTCCTTCACAGGTCGATGGTTGAGAAACCGCGTTTTGAGCAATGAGTGTGTGACGGCTCGGGTCAAACGCTCGCTCTAGTTCCCGCAACGTCCATCCAGGTCTTTTGATGGGCACCGGCCGTTAAGAGACAAGTATAGTTCAACCTTTAATTATGGTACCACAGTCATGAGTCTTCGTTCGAACAGAAATCTTTAGTGCTTCTCAACCCCCTTCGTTTTGCTCTATTAGTGTCTATTATTCAGCTGATTCACGCGGCGGCCGTATTCGGTGCCCGCCGTTACTACAATCAGCCTTTACGTTTGAAATACAAATACGGCGCGACACCCGCCGCGATCATAAGCATAATCACAAACGGGTAACAACACTTCCAACCCAACTCAGGAATGAAGTGGAAATTCATGCCGTAAATACTGGCGATAAGAGAGGGAGGCCGCCAACATTTGCACCTCTTTTATGAGTCATCGCGTACCCAAATAGATGCGCCCTGTAATCCTTGACAAGCATTTTAATTAATGAAACTTTACTTTATCGCGACAATGGTTGCCGTAACATACAGTGAGCACATCTAAACATATGCCTATTCTCTTTATAGTTTTTCCTGCCATAAAGGTAATAATCATGTCCATTGACTGCAAACGTCGGCACCTTCTACTGAGAGCATTCACCCGAAACCAGCCAAGTGATTTTGATCGTAACAAGAACTTGAACAGCACCACCAGTGCCGTCATCTCGCTTATCTCCTCCCCCTTTTTGGTTGTACCACTTGATCTCGCGGAAGGCTCAGCATGACCCGACACTCCACACCATCTTCCCCGGCAACTATCGATCCTGCTTGGCACTGCTTGGATGCAGCCGCCGTGGCTGCGAAACTACATACAGATCCCCAGGCCGGCTTAAGCGCCATGGAGTCGGTACAGCGATTACAGCAAAGCGGTCTTAACACTTTACAGATTGAGCGCAAAACACGCTGGTATGTGGTATTGGCGCGCCAATTCATGGATGTGCTTATTGTCATTCTCCTCATGGCCGCGGCTATCGCGTTGGTTGTCGGCGAAGTAGGCGATGCCATCACCATTCTCGTAATCGTTCTGTTCAATGGCATACTGGGATTTGTGCAAGAGTGGAAGACGGAGCGGGCCATCGAGGCACTACAGCGAATGCTCGAGCCGCAGTGCAAGGTCATGCGTGATGGCCAGGAGAAAGTCATCGATGCAAAAGAACTGGTACCTGGCGATATTGTACTGCTCACCATTGGCGACCATGTACCAGCTGACCTACGACTCATCGAAGCGCTCAACCTCAACGTTAACGAATCATTGCTCACTGGGGAGTCGGCATCAGTGAACAAATTCACCGAACCGGTTGCCGCCGACGCACCTCTGGCTGAACGCCATTCCATGGCCTGGATGGGCACGGCCATCACCAACGGGCGCGCCCACGGTGTAGTGATAGCGACGGGGATGGCGACGGAGTTCGGACGAATCGCCCACTTAACGCAGACCGTGGGTCGCGAAGTCACACCCCTTCAGCGCAAGCTTGCGACCCTTGGCAAACAACTCGGGATATTGGCGATTGGAATTTCCATGGCGGTGGCGTTCACTGGCTGGCTGTTGGGCAAGCCCATGCTGGAGATGTTTATGACCGGCGTCTCATTGGCTGTGGCCGTCGTCCCGGAAGGCTTGCCTGCCGTCGTCACTATCACCCTGGCCTTAGGTGTACGCGCCATGGTGCGACGCCGTGCACTGCTGCGTCGGCTACAGGCAGGCGAAACCCTGGGTGCAGCCACAGTCATCTGCACGGATAAGACCGGGACATTGACGCAGAACCAGATGACGGTGCAACGCATCTGGTTACCGTCTGGCGAGTTGCAAGTAACGGGGACGGGATACGATCCCGCCGGTCATTTTGAGAAAGACGGCAAGAAGATTGATTATCACCGGCATCACGACCTGTTGGCACTGCTTGAGGCCGGGCTTCGCTGCAATCGCGCCCGGATCGGAAAAGATGAGCGGGGATGGCAGGCCATCGGTGAACCGACTGAGGCTGCGCTCATTGTCGCCGCCTACAAGGCACGGCTGGATCGCGAAGCGGTGTCGCACGCAGTCAGCGAGTTTTCATTCAATTCCCGTCGCAAGCGCATGACCATCATCGAGCAGCGGCCGGAAGACATGATCGCCTATGTGAAGGGTGCGCCAGAGGTGATCATTGAGCGTTGCACGCAGATCCTGGATGGAACACAGGAAAGATCTATGAGCGACGAGGATCGCAATGCTGCCAGTACCGCGTATCAACGTCTGGCCGAAACAGGTCTCCGTACCCTCGCGCTGGCTCGGCGCAAACTGCCACAAGGCATTGCGTTAGATGAAGACCAAGTTGAACGCGAACTCACCCTGCTCGGCATCGTCGGCATCATCGATCCGCCACGTCCCGAAGTCCCGGAGGCGGTCCGACTGGCGCAAAGCGCCGGTATCCGCGGGCTCATGATTACCGGTGATGCGCCAGCCACTGCCTTGGCCATCGCCCGCATCATCGGTATGCCTGGCAAGCGGGCCATCACCGGCCGTGAACTGGCCAAGATGGATGACGATGAACTGCGCCATGCTTTACAGGAAGACGTCTTGTTCGCCCGTACTACACCCGAGGATAAACTGCGTATCGTCGAGCTACTTCAGTGCATGGGCCATGTGGTAGGGATGACCGGTGACGGCGTCAATGACGCCCCGGCTCTGAAACGGGTGGATATCGGCATTGCCATGGGAGTGCGCGGTACGGATGTTGCCAAGAACGCCGCAGACATGGTGCTAACCGATGATAACTTTGCCTCGATCATTGGTGCCGTGGAGGAAGGTCGTCGCCAGTATGACAACATCAAAAAGTTCGTGCGCTACCTCCTCTCCTCGAATCTGGGCGAAGTCGTGGCGATCTTTGTTAACATCCTGCTGGGCGGCCCATTGATATTGCTACCTGTTCAAATCCTGTGGATGAATCTGGTTACCGATGGCATGACGGCCGTCGCGCTCGGACTGGAACCCGCGGAGAAAGGCATCATGCAGCGCCCGCCGCGAGCAGCCCGGGAACCCATCCTGGATCGCGGCGGTATTCTCAGGATCCTGTTACTGGGTGGCTATATCGGCATCGCTACCTTGTGGCTGTTCCACCACTACTTGCAGGATGGTAGACCGGAACAGATGATGCTGGCCCAGACAGTCGCCTTCACCGGCATCATCATGCTGGAGAAGATGAATGTATTCAACTTCCGCGCCCTGCAGGCGCCGCTGTCCGTGATTGGTTTCTTTTCCAATCGTTGGGTCTTGCTCGCCTGGACAGTGACTATCGGGTTGCAGGTCTGTGCAGTCTATGTACCGTTTCTACAGTCCGCTCTTCATACCGTGCCGCTGGGCTGGACGGATTGGGGGCTGATTTTCCTGGTCGCGATTCCGATCCTTCTTGTATCCGAGGCATACAAGTGGTTCCTCTGGAATCGCCAAGGACACATTACACCTGATCCACCAAAGAAGAGGTTCACGTGAATCGTTGGATATCTACAGAAGGATCACCACATCCTTTAGGTGTGACGTTCATAGCAGATGAGCGGGCGTATAACTTTGCTTTATATTCGAAACACGCAACCGGCATAACACTGCACTTATACTCTGAAGCCGATCCTGAGCATCCCGCCTACAGTTACCCTTTCGACTATTTGAAAAACAAGTCTGGACGCGTCTGGCATTGCCGTGTTTCAACTGATATTGTGGATCAGGCAAAATACTATGGTTATCAAGTCAACGGTCCTTTTGAACTGAACGAAGGCCAGCGTTTTGATCCCGAAAATATTCTTTTGGACCCTTATGCGCGCGCAGTTTACTTTCCTCCTCACTTTCGCCGCCGTTCAGCGATCGAACCAGGCCCCAATGCCGGAAATGCACCATTCAAGAACCGTGCAATGAACTATCTGATGATGCTCGTGAAATGCACCGTGCCATTGAATCATTAAAAGAAGAACTGGAGGCAATAGATTGGTACCATCAAAGAGTGGATCTCTGTAAAGATGGAGAGTTGAAAGCGATATTGGCGCACAACAGGGATGAAGAAAAAGAACACGCCACCATGCTTTTTGAGTGGATCAGGAGGAAAGATCCAACGTTTTCAAAAGAATTAAAAGATTACCTGTTTACAGATAGGCAAATCACTCACGTGATGATATACCGAATATTTCAACAGTTCTGACTTCGGCTATTTCATTCAAGCCATTACAGTCAATTGTGTGGCACGACCAGAGCCCCTGGCAAGTCGGCGGGGCCTAACACGTTTTATTTCTCCAGGTATTGCAATTTCCCCTCTACACCATTCCATTTATCGGCATCGGCAGGAGGTTCCTTTTTCGCACTGATGACAGGCCATATTTTTGTCAGTTCGGCATTAATTTCGAGAAACTTCTCCTGTCCTGGTGGCAGCTCCCCATCAGGAAAAATTGCATTGACCGGACACTCCGGCACACACACGTCACAGTCAATACATTCCTCCGGATCGATCACCAGGAAATTGGGTCCTTCACAAAAGGCATCAACCGGACAAACATCCACACAGTCCGTGTATTTGCAGCGGATACAGTCCTCGGTCACTACATACGTCATTTTACCCATTCTCCATTATTTATTTTCTTGGTAGAAATCAATACTTTTCTATTTTGAATAGCATGTTAGGCCAGGACAAATCGCCGTTTAGTCAAGCACTACAGAAATGTAATTCATTGCAGAGAATCCCAACCCTGAGAGACCGCCTGTTCCCAATATATTTCCGGATTAACTTTGCCAGAGAAATAATCTTCATGCCAGTACTCCGGCACGGGCATACTTTCATAGAGCTGAACCCTGTCGGCTTCGAGTAAGCGGCGGGGTTGGTGCATGAAATCAGCGACGCAAAAGAGCTGTTTTCCAAGTTCTGCCGAAAGCATATCGAGCCACTCTGGACCAGCACTAGAACGCATCAGATGATGATCGAGGATGAGCATCGGTACAACTTCCCCCAAACGCAACGCATTGTTTCTGGCTCGTTTTTGTTCCTTTTGAGCAAGCCGATCAAGATAGAGGGGAGGCCCGGCGGCAAGGACAATATCCGGCTGCCAGGCCAGGATCAGGTCGATCGTCGCATCATCCAGGAGCTGGATATCTGAGGCGTAAACAAAGACCTCTTGCCCCATTTCCACACGCGTCATCATCACCTTGCCCATCCCGCTATCGGGTGAGCCATGGGGGACAGCCTGGGAGAAGGAAAGCGGCCCCTCTGCGACACCTTCAGCTATCCGAAGCTTGCCTCCCATCAGTGTGGCCAGATCATTAAAGCGTGCCTGCATCTTTGGGTGCTGACCTTCTGCAGAGAGGGACCAGGCGCGAAGCCGGGAAAAATTGTCCGGAAGTTGATCAATCGATAATTGAAAGGGATTGGCGGATTTGAGCGGAATATGATCACCGTGAAAATGGCTGAATACGACATCGGTGGCCTGCTTCAATGCATCAATGATATTGCCGCGTATCCGACGGCCTACGGCTATCTGTGCCGGATGCGGCATCAAACCATGACGTGAGTAACCGAGAGCCACGCCGGGGTCGATGATAATACAGCGACCCGGGAGGCTGACCTGACAGCACAGGCCACGCACCCCAAGCGATTCCGCCCCGATGATTTTAAGCGCCATGTCCCCAAATTTCTATAATCAGTACCATTTTATCTGACTTAAGGAACCTCTGATCAACCCATTAGTAACCCACTTTGTCTATTATCAAGGAAAATGTGTCTTTTTACAGGTTATAATTTCCCGAGGAAACCTACGGAAGGACACGATATTCAGGAAATGCTGCCGTGAATATAAGGCAGAAATCTATCATTAAGGGAGTACTTTCAAATGACCAAGCAAGCCGAAATCATCAGCCTGAAAGATCCCTGGGTGGTGCCTACAAAATATTGGCACCAGCTGGATGACGGGCGTATCCAGTGTGACCTTTGCCCCAGATTTTGCAAACTCAAAGAGGGGCAGCGTGGCTTGTGCTTTGTGCGCGCCTGCGTTGAAGGGCAGATCGTACTGACCACCTATGGCCGCTCCAGCGGCTATTGTGTGGATCCCATTGAGAAAAAACCCCTCAATCACTTCCTGCCAGGCATACCTGTCCTCTCCTTTGGTACTGCAGGCTGCAACCTCGCATGCAAGTTCTGTCAGAACTGGGACATTAGCAAATCCCGTGAGATGGATACCCTGGCCGATCATGCCGATCCTGAAACCATCGCACTGGCCGCCGAAGAGCTCGGCTGCCGCAGTGTCGCCTACACCTATAACGACCCGGTCATCTTTCACGAGTATGCCATCGATGTCGCGAAGGCCTGCCATGAGCGGGGAATCCGTTCTGTCGCGGTAACTGCAGGCTATGTCACTCCCGAACCACGGGCCGAGTTCTACCGTCACATGGATGCCGTCAACGTTGATCTCAAGGGATTTACCGAGGACTTTTACCATAAACTTACAGGAGGGCATCTCGAGCCCGTGCTGGATACCCTCAAATATATCCGACACGAAACCGATGTCTGGCTGGAACTGACCACACTATTGATCCCGGACCAGAATGATTCGGATAAAGAACTCAATGAGATGACCCGATGGGTAGTAAAACACCTGGGGCCCGATGTCCCCATGCACTTTACTGCCTTTTACCCTTCCTACAAGATGATGGATGTCCCCCCTACACCGCCTGAAACCCTCTATCGTGCGCGTCGTATCGCGCTGGATAATGGCGTACGCTACGCCTTTACCGGCAACATCGACGATGATAAGGGCGGCAGCACCTGGTGCCATCACTGTGGTGAGCTGTTGATTGGCCGCAAAGGTTACGATCTCACCCACTGGGGACTCACACCAACAGGGACATGCCAGGGCTGCGGCACAGCTTGTGCGGGTGTATTTGAAACCGAACCCGGTACCTGGGGTTCACGACGTCAACCGGTGAAGCTGTCGGACTTCAGAGCAACCAGTACTTGAACATACTAATGGTAATCATATGATGAGGCCTTAATGATAAATACAGTTGATGCCGAATCGCCTTCTTTGTTTATCCATGATTTGCATTAACGGGATAAGGCTACACTATTTTTTCTTCAACGATATGGCCAGAAACTGTTCACCTTTTCGAGTAAGCGCCCAAATCCGTGGCTGATTTCGGAATAGGCACGTCGTACTTAGCGGACATCGCTCACAGGGAACCAAACAAGCTGGCACCACTGCCGCAATATAGTCTTGCCGCGTCAAATCTTCGAGCATTTCCTGCACGAGCACCGTGCTTACCCCCAACTCGCTTGCAAGCTCGGTAATGCGGGTAGTGCCCTGCCCCGCAGCCAGGCATAGTAGTTCCTTAAGCACCCGAGACTCCGATACCCAGCCAGTGCGCTGCTTGATAGATAATTACTCCGACTGTTAGTGCAATTACAAGCAGTAGCGTTACGTCGAACAACGTCCAACGCCAGCTTCGTGTTTCCTTATACATCACGGCGACCGTGGCAGCGCAGGGGATAAAAAGCATGGTCACAGCAAGAAATGACAGGGCCGTTGCCGGAGACACGACTGCGGCCATCGTCTCGGCAAGTCCTCTGCCCTCTTCGCCTGCACCATAGAGGATCCCCAGGGTAGCGATGGCATTTTCTTTGGCGATGAAGCTGCTGAGCAGCGCCACGATCATACGCCAGTCCATACCCATGAGTTGTCCAATGGGTGTCAGGCTTTGTCCAAATCGGGCCAGGTAGCTTTGTTCGATATCGGGACCCGGGTAATTACTGAGCGCCCAGACAACGACCGAGACCAACAGTATGATTGTCCCCGCCTTGCGCAGAAAGGACCAGATGTTATTCCACACGAAGTGCCCGATCGATCGCAGGTTGGGCAAGTGATAGAGCGGCATTTCCATGATGAACGCGGCATGCTGTCCGCGGAATACCGTGTGATTAAGGGTGATCCCGACAATGGCAAGAACAAGGATGTTCAGCGACACGAGACCCCAGGAAACCATGAGGGCCTGGTTGCCGAAAAAAACTGGCGTCAACAGTGCCAATATCAATAGCCGGGCACTACAGGGCACCAGTGGCGCCAGCAGGATGGTGAGGAGCCGTCCGCTCTGTGAGCCGATAACACGTGCACCCATAATCGCCGGTACATTGCAGCCAAAACCCAGAAACAACGGCAGAAAACTCTTGCCATGCAGCCCCAGGAAATGCATGAAACGATCCGTCACGTAGGCAGCGCGCGCCAGGTAGCCCGTGTCCTCCAGAAGGGCCAGCGCGGTAAAGAAGACCGCCAGAATGGGCACGAAGGTGACGACAATACCCACTCCACCGAGCACCCCATTGACCAGTAGATCCGCCAGCCATGACGGCGCATCCGCGAGCCCGCTAGCAAGCCATGCTTGAAGTCGCTCAATGACATAAACATCCAACCAGTGCTGAATGGGTGTGGCCACTGTGAAGGTCAACCAGAAAACCAGCCCAAACATGGCCAGAAGCAACAACAGCCCCCAGAATGGGTGCACAGCGAACCGATCCAGGCGGTCAGTCACACTGATCTGCCCAAGGCGGGGATGGGTCACCGCTGCACGTACCATCCTGGCAATCCACTCATAGCGGCCACTGGCAATATCCAGCACCGCATCTTCATGTTCCTTGAGCAAAGCCACGACTGATGACCAGTCGGCATCAGGGAGCCAGGACTGGGCCTTTTCAGTAATTTCCATGTCGCCCTCAAGCAACTTCAGTGCTACCCAATCCTCACGATAGAGTGCAGGAACATGCTGGCCCAGCAGCTTGCGTACCTGGGCCAACACTTCACGGTGTGGTTCGGCGATTTTCGGGCGTGTCGGCTTGAAGCCGGCAGGTTTCCGCACCAGGCGTTCGGCAGCAGCGATGAGTTCAGAGACACCCTGATTCCTGGCTGCCACCAGGGTGATTACCGGCAGACCAAGCGCGGCCTCTAACACATGGGGTTGAATATGAATGCCCTGTGCCTCGGCCACATCCATCATGTTCACTCCCAATACCACGGGCACCGGCAGCACCAGCAGTTCCGCCAGCAGGTAGAGATTCCGTTCCAGCGCCGAAGCATCCGCAATCATCACGATGACGTCTGGTCGCTCGTGGAGGATGAAGTCACGCGTAATCCGTTCCTCTTCGGAATTGGCTGTCAGACTGTAGGTGCCGGGTAGATCGACGAGGCGCAGTTTTATATCCTGGTGGACAAGCATGCCCTCCTTACGTTCGACTGTCTTTCCTGGCCAGTTACCAACATGCTGACTGAGGCCCGTCAGCAGATTGAAAATCGTTGACTTGCCGACATTGGGCTGGCCTGCAAGACCGACAACGATGGTTTGCTCGTGACGCTCAAGATCGGTGGCATAGGAGCCCTTGCTGCTATTCTGTCTCGCGTCGCTCACGCTCCAACTCCTCGACAACGATCTTAAGCGCCTCGCTACGGCCCAGAGCGATACGGGTATCACGCACCAGCACGATCACGGGACCATGCCCTCGATTTTGCAAGACCTCAAACTCTGAGCCGATTGATAGCCCCATTGCCACCAACCGACTAGCGAATTCATTCCCCCCTTGCAATCGCCGAACAATGCCGCGAGTACCGGGAGCAAGCCGATGCAATGAGACAAATTTCTGCTCTCCCATACTCCCGTCCGAATACCTTGCCTGATTGATGTTTATCCATTACTTTACAGCATTGGCTGTCGTCATTAAAACAAGAACGTCTACGTGATGTTTCCCGGATGGGCCGATTCGATTGCTGTTGTTCGGGAAAGTGAGTCAGTTTTCAATTACAGTTGACAACTGATCGTTGAAAGCAATATCGGCGCTCAACGGGGATGGAGAAAAAGAACGCGCCCCAATGTCTGGCCAAACTGCATCCGCATCTCGGGTGCAAGTCCGGATTGCCACTTTACGCTTTCGGATCCGAATAAAACAATGACGGTCGATCCCCCCATGTTGAAGCGCCCCATTTCTTCACCACGTTCCAGCTGGATGACCTTATCAACGGCAGCGTAACTCGTCACCTTGATTCCCCTGCCCCGTGGCGGCGTGATTTCACCCGCCCACATAGTTTCAATAGAACCGACGAAGATAGCACCCACCAATACCACAGCCATAGGACCAGCCTCTGTCTGGAAAACGCTGACCACTCGCTCATTTCGCGCAAATAGGCGAGGAACAGATTCGGTATAGTCGGGGGCCACGCTGAACAAACGCCCCGGGATATACGTCATCTCCAGCAGACGACCAGACAAAGGCATATGCACTCGGTGGTAGTCACCTGGGGACAGGTACGTAGTCGCAAACCGGCCATCTAAGAACGGCCATGCCCGCTCTTCGGAACCACCAAGAAGCTCTACCAGCGAATAAGCATGTCCTTTAGCCTGAAAGATCTGCTTCCCCTGAATGTCGCCCAATTGGATTATGGTGCTATCCGCCGGGCAGCTTATTTGGCCTGATTCCTGATCGATGGGCCGTGCCTCAGGGCGCAACGCGCGAGTAAAAAAGCTGTTGAAGTCCGGATAGACCCCGGGATCGGGTTCCAGGGCTTCTGACATGTCCACTTTGTAGTGGCGAATAAACCAGAGAGTGAAGGGTTTACGTAACGGAAAATGCCGACTACGTGCGCTCCACTGCACCATCCTTGATAGTAGGTGGTGTGGGAGCAGATACATCAGCAACACTTTAAACCAGTGAGTCATAGTATATATTTTTAACAGTACAGGCCTGCTCTGTCAGTTACCGATTTTATGTAAGTTAATATTGAATCAAGTCGTGATTACTATACTTAGATAATGAGAATATTGATTTCTATTAAAAACGTGTGTCAGGATTCGTTTTTTATTGAATTAAATCCTTAACAAGCTGATCTGCAAACCCTGTATTTACTATGCATTCGATCTTATTTTGCTCCAGTACTTCTTTAAATTTTGTTCCGAATCGTCCTGCAATCACTTTGTTTACACCCATTTGAGCAAGCAAGGTTGCAACACTTGGGCCTACCCTCTTTTCGTTGCTCACATATGGGTTTGCAATAATTTCTTTCAAATTACCACTCCCATCAAATATTAAATAGTGTAGTGCGCGAGCACCTTGAGTGCTGACTTCTGAAGAAATATCAGCGCTTTCCGTTGCTATAGCAATTTTCATATCAATGACCTTTTCAGTGTCAGTTTTATTAAATTTGGTAATTGTTGCTAATGCTCTTCAGCAATAGCATTATCGCTGTTCCAGCATTGCATTAGCGACACGCAGCATGTTTATTATGTGCCCGCATGCAAAGAAACTACTTGTTCTAGTCGTTCCACTATACTTTCAACATCTTCCAGGGCCTTGCATTCGCCAAGGGTATTTCCGGACAAACCTGATTTTATCAGTTCCTGATCATAGGAAACTCTACCAATCACATTACTCTTTAACTCCCCCAATTTATCCATCAGCAAGGACTCTATCTCATGCGATCCAATCTTGTTCAAGATTAACCAGAAATCTCTTATATCGGCTTCCTTGCAGAATTGAGCCATTCTCCTGGAAATGGAAACGGATTCGAGAGTGTAATCCAGTACACCAATTACTACATCCATTCTATCCGGTATCTTTCTGCCAAAATGCTCGATTCCGGCTTTCATATCGATGAGATTTACAGCTTCTCCTTCAACCATAAAGTCACGGACCACTTTCTCCAGTGGTCCGTCACAACCTTGTCCATACGTTTCGATCTTCCCTGTCTGCAACAGGATCATTTTCCCTTTTTGGAGATAGTATTCGGAAGATACCTCTTTAACAATATCGATCCTTTTTTCCGGGATGGGGTCAGGATCATTAATCCGCGTCAAAGGTGATGGGTCATCTACCGGGCAGGTTACGGTATCTATACCCCCGAAAAACTCTATCAGTGGTTTTGGCTCACCCTCCACGCCTAAGCCGAACATCAATCTGACAAGTCCTTCGGGATTGGAAGCATCCCCATCCAGGACCAGGACTTCATATGTTTTATGCTGCAGAATTGTAGCCATCAGGGCAACCAAAGTGCTCTTGCCGCTGCCACCCTTGCCGCAAACTAATATTCGTTTGCCGCTAAGCGGCTTGCTGGATTGCAAAGTCTGATTCATTTTACCCAGTTCCAATCTTTCTCATCTTCTCTCAATATGTCTGCTTTAATAAAAATATCATCTTTCATCATGACAGTCAGTGACTAGTCCTGTAACACAGGCGCACTTAGTACCTTTTCCAGGATAATTCCGCCGATGATTGAAAATCCGATCAAATAAAAGGCGAGTATCACTGTATAAGCCAGGCCGAAGTAATGAATCAATAGCGGTAGCAGAGGGAGTTTAATGGCGCGGGTATACAGCACAACAGATATTAGAGATGTTCTCATTCCCTTATTCCTGAGGTCATGCAGTACCGCATACCAGGCATACACCGGTCCGGTAGACAGAATACCCGTCACAATGGCAGTTAACCACCCCATGATGCCAGATTTACTGCCGAGGTACTTCTCAACCCGTTTTGGATTAAGTAAAAGATCAATAATAAAGATCAGCAGGAATACAAGTACAAGTACGGGATATACCTTATCCAGTAGCTGTAAAAAAACCGTAATCGCTCTCAGTGTCAGCTCGGAATCGAGTAATGCTGTCACGCCATAGGTCACCAGCACAACTGCCAGGAAAATCCAGCCTCCGGCTCCACCTTTCCCTGCTTTACTCTCACTCGCCATTACTGCATCATCCCATCAAGCGCAGCGTATAAACGGTCAGAAATGAAATCGCTATAGCAAACAGGAAGCACAATAGATTTCGGTAAATGGCAAAGCGTTTGCCCAGCAACAGTGCCTCGGCCGGTAGTTGAACAATACCTACCGTCACCCAGCTGACTATTAATGCAGTGACTGCCAGCAAAGTTACACCCTCCGCAAGCAGCTCGCCGCCCAGAACGTAACTTGCTATTGGATGACCCGCAGCCACACTGCCGAAAGATGTGCCAAGGAGTACATCGACCAGGTCATTTTGACCGAATAAATCCGATGATACCTGTCCTGGTAAAATCACAACTACCAGACTGGTCAGCAACAACATTCCAGCAATGATCGGCAATATGTTGATAAATGTTCGTAGTGCTTTACTTGCGCTATGCTTCAGCCTTGCTTTTATCACAGTCAGTATCCCCGATCGTCAGACTAAATAAATGAATTTCGCTGCCAGGATGCTGCTTAAATTCATGATTACAATCATCTGGATAATTAGTGTGCCGAGTCTGGACAGAAAACGCCACCAAATAAGCGATACACCTTGTTGTTAATCCACTACCGATATGTCTCTTATGGATAGTGCAAAGGCTTATAATCGCTGCTACGATATTGACTGTCAATTGGCGCTTCCGATCTGGTTCCCGAGATCAGGAATCATAACGACCCTGGCGTCAACATCGTAAACTTCTTTTCTTTCTTTTCGGTGTTTTGCTGATGTTGCTTATCAAGATCGTGCCTGGATCGTAAACGACAGCGATAGAAAACCAGGGCGAAAGCCTGTTACTTGAGTGGTGGTAAATATGATTACATTTGGTCCCGTTCCCTCACGCCGCCTCGGCCGAAGTCTTGGTATAAACAACATTCCTCCCAAGTCCTGTTCCTATTCATGCCTTTACTGTCAGGTCGGGCCTACACAGCAAAAAGAAATCGCCCTCAGACCTTTTTATACGCCTGAAGCAATCAAGCAAGCTGTGGTACAGCAGGTGGAATCGGTAAGCAGCGCTGGAGAGCAGATAGACTATTTAACCTTTGTACCGGATGGTGAGCCGACACTGGACAGTAATCTCGGAGAGACCATTGAGCTGTTGCGTCCACTGGGTTACAAAATTGCGGTGATCTCCAATGCTTCTTTGGTATGGAAAACGGAAGTTCAAAATGCACTGCACAAGGCAGACTGGGTTTCCCTGAAGGTGGATGCAAGCGATGGCCCAACATGGAGGCTTATCAACAGGCCACATAGAGATCTGCAGCTGGACAGGATACTGGACGGAATTAAAAGTTTTGCCAATGACTATCAGGGTACATTGGCAACCGAGACAATGCTCGTCCAGGGTATCAATGACAGCGTGGCTTCGGTCACTACTGTTGCCGACTATCTCGAGCAACTGGTGCCAGCTGCAGCTTACCTGGCAGTACCTACCCGGCCAACCTCTGAGACGGATATAGTGCCACCCGCTGAACGAGTTATTAATCAGGCATACCAGATACTCAGTAACAAGCTTCCACGGGTAGAGCTTCTGATTGGATATGAAGGTAATGCCTTCGCTTTTTCGGGTAATACGGAAGAGGATCTGCTCAGTATTACAGCGGTACATCCCATGCGTGAGGAAGCGGTGAAAGCCTATCTGCTTAAGGCAGGGGAAGACTGGGAGCTGGTTCTGCGTCTTATCGAGGAAGGAAAGCTACAAAAAACTGAACACCAGGGCAGCCGCTTCTATCTCAGATGCTTGCCCAACCGGTAGGTGCATCTGAAGTCGTTACAACCAGTCTTTACGCTTGAAGTACCAGTACGGTGCAATGCCCGCTGCTACCATCAATATAATGACAAGCGGGTAACCAAATGGCCACGACATCTCCGGCATAAAGCGGAAGTTCATACCATAGATGCTGGCGATCAAGGTTGGCGGTAGAAAGACTACTGCGGCGATAGAGAATATTTTGATGATCTTGTTCTGTTCAATATTGATCCGGCTGGTCATGGCGTCCATGAGGAACTGCACCTTTTCGAACAGAAAGGTAGAATGCTCGTTCAGCGAACGGATGTCTCGCAGGATCTCGCGCAACAGTGGCAGGGGTGCTGTCAAGTTAGCCACTTGGAGTCAAAGCAAAACCACGACTTTTCATTACTGAGTTTCATTGGGCACAGGTAACCTGTTTCCATTCGGAATATGACCTGGAACGGAGCTCACGATAATGATGGGCTTTGATTAGATGCCTCCCAATGCGAAACAGATTACCGACCCCAGCATGTACGGTAA
>JAYEGM010000036.1:0-5406 GCA_034659075.1 Pseudomonadota bacterium | reverse complement strand
CATACAACAACTTAACCAGTACGCACGCAATAAAATCAAGAAGCGCCTGGAGACCATCGATGGGGTGGGACAGGTGCGCCTTGGCGGTGAGCGGGAGCGCACAATCCGGGTCAATCTTGATACTACAAAGATGGCGGCGTTCGGTATTACTGTGCCGGACCTTGTACGAGTATTCAATACCGAGCACCTGCGATTACCCGGTGGTTTTCTGGTCAGTAATGACAGAGAAGAGTTGATTGAGCTGGACCTGGAATATCACAGTGCCAGGGCACTGGGGCGGATGATCATCAGCTATTCGGAAGGCGCCCCGACTCGCCTGGAGGATATTGCAGAAATTGAAGACGGGCTGGCAGACTTTCGCCAACTTGCCCGTTTCAACGCAGAAACCACAATCGGCATTGGTATCGTTAAGGTGCAAAATGCCAATACCGTGGCCATTGTTGACGAAGTACAGCGGCGCCTGGATGAGGAGTTGATACCCCAACTACCCCCGGGTATGACTTTGCGAATTGCCCACAACGATGGGGACCTGATCCGTGGCATTATCGAAGCACTGGAGCAGCATTTGATAGAGGGAATCCTGCTGACCGCGCTCGTTGTCTGGTTGTTTCTGAAAAGCTTCCGTTCGACAATTATTATCGCCGTGGCGATCCCGGTGTCTTTGCTGGGCGCTATCGCGGTGATGTATTTCATGGGTTACACCTTCAACACTATGACCATGCTGGGTCTGCTTCTACTGATTGGCGTGGTGGTCGATGATGCCATCGTTGTGCTTGAGAACATTTTCCGTCATCGAGAGGAAATTGACCCTGATCCGGTCAGTGCAGCCTTGAACGGTACCAAACAGGTAGTATTTGCCGTGATGGCGGCCACCTTTACCCTGGTGGCAATCTTTGCCCCGGTTATCTTCATGCAGGGTGTCATTGGCCGTTTCTTTCAGGCTTTTGCAGTGGTGGTTACTTTCGGCGTGCTGGTCTCTCTCTTCGTATCCCTTACGCTGACCCCGATGCTCTGTGCCCGTCACCTAAAAGTAGCAAAAAGACACGGCTGGCTATATCGTTTTTTTGAACGTGGCTTCACGGCTATGGACTCGTTTTATAAAACATTGCTGGAAGGTGCATTGCGGTTTCGATGGACAGTGGTGATATTGACCATTTTGACAGTCTATTTCAGTGGATATTTTTTCAGCCATATCGGCAAAGGCTTTATGCCGGTTCAGGATGAAGGCCGTTTCCTGGTGAGCTTCAAGACACCACTGGGATCGAGTATCGATTATGCAACAGAAAGGATGAAGTCGATCGAGAAAATCCTCTCAGGCCACAGTGAAGTTGAGGGCTATTTTGCGACCATCGGAACTGACCAGTCCCGTCAGGTAAGCAAAGGTTCTTTCATCGTACGTATGATCCCCTGGGAAGAGCGCAGCCTGTCTCAGATCGAGTTGATTGAACTGCTTCGTACAGAGATGGCGGAGATCCCTGGGGTTCTGGCATTTCCTACGCCTATGCCTGCAGTAGGAGGGCAGCGTGGTGAGCCTCTGCAATTTATTCTTGGCGGTCCCGATCTCAATGAAGTCGCACGACTGGCTAGACAATTGAAGGAGAAGCTAAAGGCCTATCCGGCCCTTGGGGATGTGGATATGGGGCTAGAGCTGGATCTACCTCAGCTGGAGCTCAAACTCAGCAGGGAAAGAGTACGCAGTCTGGGGCTTTCGACACAGGATGTAGCACTGGCAGTCAACGTAATGGCTGGTGGCATGGACATCGCCCGCTTCAATGACGACTCAGGTGATAATGAACGCTACAATATTCGTTTGAAGGCAGGCGAAGGGCAGCTGCAGAATGCACAGGATCTCTCCCGTATCTATCTGCGGGCGAAGGATGGTGAAATGGTGCGTCTGGATAATCTGGTCATACTCGAACCCAGGCTGGGGGCCGCAGTGGTTTCCCGACACGATCTTCAATATGCCGCCAACTTTTACAGTACGCCAACGGTCTCGCTGGGTGAAGCGGTTGACATGGTTAATGAAGCCGCCGAAGGCATTCTTCCAATCGGCTACCAGGTCAACATGATCGGACGTGCTGAAGAGTTCGCTAAAACGGCAACGAATATGATGTTTGCTTTTGTTACCTCTCTATTACTGGTTTATATGGTGTTGGCCAGCCAGTTCAACTCCTTTATCCAGCCCCTGATTATCATGGTGGCTCAGCCCCTGGCAATTATCGGTGGCGTAGCCGCACTCTGGCTGACCGGGAATACGCTAAATATCTATTCCATGATTGGACTGGTACTGCTGGTCGGCCTGGTGGCAAAGAACTCCATTTTGCTTGTAGATCTTACCAACCAGGTAAGGAGTGAAGGCAAAGGTATTAATGAGGCCCTCAGAGAAGCCTGTCCTGTACGTTTACGGCCTGTGCTGATGACATCACTGACCATCATTCTGGCGTTGACCCCTGCGGCCCTGGGGTTTGGTGCAGGGTCAGATACCAATGGACCTCTGGCTATCGCAGTAATCGGTGGCATGGTGAGTTCGACATTACTTACACTGGTCGTTGTTCCCTCGGTGTACTCATTAGTCGAAAACGGTATTGTTCATGCAGAACAAAAAAGAAATGCCAGAAAGGAAGGTGCTGCAAGTATTTAGTTAATTGAGTTTTTTACTTCTTTGCCAATATTAACAAATTGAGTGACTTATCAAGCGGATGATGTATGACAAAGCGTAGCGGTATCATCGGCATCGGCCTAATCCTGGCCGCGTGTGTGTTCGGCCTTTTTGTCTGGAAGATGACGACTAACGAGGGGCCTCCTGGACTGCTGATCACTAGTGGCCGGATTGAGGGACGTATCACCATGATCACTCCGAAAACTGCAGGACGCGTTGCGAAGATAAGTGCTGATGAAGGACAGCAAGTTACAAAAGAAGCACTGTTGGCTACTCTGGAAGACGAAGCATTGCATGAGCGTGTGCGCTCGGCTAAGGAACAGCATGATGCTTTGAATCACCGACTCGAGGCTGCTGAAACCGACCTGGCAACTCTGCGCCAGCAGGTACAACTGGAGGCCGCACGTGCTGAATCCGCCCTGGAAGAGGCTCGTGCAAAGTTGGCTAAGAGAAAGGCTGCCTATGCTCAGGCAGAGAAAGACGCTGAACGTTATAGGGAACTGGTTAAAAAACAGGTAGTCTCCGCTCAAATTGCGGAGTCGGCAGAGCTCAAGGTGGTCACCGAAGAAAACGCCTCTCTGGAGGCTGAGGCAGGTCTTGCGCGCTCCGAACTAGAACTGGCACTGGCGCAACTTGGGAAACAGAAGATAACCTCCCATCAGGCTGAACTAAAGGCTCTTCATTGCCAGGCAAAACAGGCGGCAGCAGCACTTGCAGAGCAGCAAAGCTATGTCCAGGAGCTGTCCATCCGTAGTCCCCTGCAAGGTACAGTACTGACACGAAATGTGGAACTGGGGGAACGCATCAACCCGGGTACGCCGATGTTTACACTGGTAGATCTTAATAAACTCTACCTCAAGGTGTATGTGCCGGAACCCGATATTGGCAAGGTGCGTCTCGGGGCGCTGGCGCGCATCTACGTGGATGCTTTTCCCGATCGACATTTCAATGCCAGGGTAAGCAAGGTAGCTAGCCGTGCGGAATTTACACCAAAGAGTGTGGAAACCCGTGAAGAGCGCGTTAAACTGGTCTTCGCGGTGGAATTGTCTGTAGCGGAGAATCCCGATGGGGCGCTGAAACCCGGTATGCCGGCAGATGCTGCTATCCGCTGGCAGGAAGATGCACCGTGGACAAGACCATGACCTTAAACAGCTCATTCACTGTGGCCATCTGAGATGAACGAGGTCAGCGCCACATTATCGTCAATTGTCGACGCTGGCGCTGAAAGACATGCTGTTATTCAGGTCAGCAAGCTTAGAAAAAACTATCGCCGTGGTCGAATTCAGGCGGTAAAAGACATCTCATTCCATGTCGGTAAAGGCCGCATCTTTGGGCTGATCGGGCCGGATGGCGCCGGTAAGACGAGCACCTTGCAAATTCTTGCTGGTGTGCTGAGTGCAAATGGCGGCAGTGTGACCGTAAGCGGTGTCGATGTCCTGAAGCGGCCGGAGGGAGTAAAAGCCAGAATCGGCTACATGCCCCAGGGGCTTGGACTCAACCTCTATGATTCACTTACGGCCGCTGAAAATATCGAGTTCTTCCGGGATCTACGCCAGGTTCCACAGACCCAGTATCAGGCCAACCTTGAGCGCCTGCTGAAAATGACGCGTCTTGAGCCCTTCCTCGGCCGTGCCGCCGGCAAACTCTCTGGAGGTATGCGGCAAAAACTTGCTCTCATCTGCACTCTCATCCACCTGCCCGATATCCTGCTGCTGGATGAGCCCACTACCGGGGTGGATCCAATCTCAAGGCGTGAATTCTGGACCATCATCCACGAGCTGGTGACCAGCCATAAGACCACAGTTCTGATGACAACCTCTTACATGGATGAGGCGGAGCGATGTCATGATGTGGCACTGATGCATGAGGGTGAATTCATTGCTCAGGGTGCACCCGACGAATTGACCCAGAGCTTACCTGGAGAGCTGCTAGCAGTAGACTGTGCGAATCCTGGTCAGGTATTAAGCGTAATGCGTGGATGGCCTGGCATCGAGTCCGCAGCTCTTTTCGGTGCCGAAGTTCACGTATTACTGCAAGCTTCCTCTCAAGAGCTGGAACAACGGCTACATAATGTGGGTGTGGATGATGCTCGTATCCGAACAATTCCACCTGGTCTCGAGGATCTGTTCGTGCATAAACTTGCAAGACAGACAATCATGCAGCCCAGAGAAGAAGCTAATGGGGAAGGGTTGGTTGCATCCCACCAGTATGAGTCTATTCCTATTGTGACTAAAGGACTGACCTGTCGGTTTGGTGATTTCGTTGCAGTAGATTCAGTCGATCTGGCGGTACATCGCGGTGAGATATTCGGTCTTCTCGGCCCAAATGGCGCAGGCAAGACGACCCTGATCAAGATGCTGTGCGGGCTGCTTCCTCCCAGTGCAGGGAAAGCAGAGGTGGCGGGCTATGATACGAGTCAGCAACGCAGACAGATTTGCCTGCGGATTGGTTACATGTCTCAACGCTTTTCCTTGTATCAAGATCTCAGCGTGCAAGCTAATCTGGAATTGTACGCGGGCCTGTTTGGCTTGTCTTTTGGTCACAGAGTCAACCGTATCATTACACTGCTGCACACTTTAGGGCTTGGGGAATACCGACAACGAATTACTCAATCATTGCCATTGGGACTCCGGCAGAGGTTGGCGCTCGCCTGTGCTCTTTTGCACGAGCCGGAACTGTTGTTTCTTGATGAGCCTACCTCTGGTGTGGATCCTGTAGCACGGCGCCAATTCTGGGACACAGTACAC
>JAYEGM010000035.1:0-5417 GCA_034659075.1 Pseudomonadota bacterium | reverse complement strand
CTAGTCTCGGCTTTTCTTGAAACTTGAAACTTGAAACTTGAAACTTGAAACTTGAAACTTGAAACTTGAAACTTGAAACTTGAAACTTGAAACTTGAAACTTTATTAAACCATGTGCGGCGGCGTCTACTACACTCATAACGGCCAGGATATCCGGGTCTATTTTCCTAACCCAAAAGCCATGTTACCGGTACGGGCAAAGAAGGGTGAGATCCAGTTGTTGCCCTGGGGTCGACGCAGTGAGCAGCCAGGCCGTTTACCGCGAGGCGGCTGGGCTCGACTGGATTCTATTTACAGCGGACGCTGGGAACGCTGGTTTCCGGTACCGGTGAAGATTCCGGTTAAGTCCTTTATGGAAAAAGATATCGAAGGCCATAGTCACTGGTATGACCTGACCAAAGGCAAGTGGCTACAGGGGCTGGTTGCCCGTGATCAGTATGAGCAACGGGTTTATGTTGTGACGATTGAGCCGGAGATGGAGGATGCGGTGCATGATCGCTGGCCGAGGATTTTGAGTTAGTGCTGGCGCACGGCTGGATTCTTTCCTTTTTTTATTTGATTACTTGAATTAATCCGTTTTTTTCGTCCTTTATGGGTGAGTTCATTTATGAAGGCCTTCCTTGGCCTTCACCCTACGGGCCAGGCTTTGCCTGTTCAAATCCGCTTCCTGCAGATTTAGTCTTTTAAATTATATTAACGAACCAAAGAAAAACCGCCCCCGACAGGTTGGCCTACGGCTGCTCTGTGTGCTTCAGTCTGGACCGGGCACGGTGAACTCGGGCCGGGCATGGTTATTCTATAGCCGGCTTTCCTGGTCAGTTACGTGGTAATGGCACGATAGATGGTTACCAGCACCTTGCGCATGATCGCAGGTTGGGCATATCAATGTATTCATCATCATTTTTGTACGCAAAAAAGAAAGGCGGCTTTTAGCCGCCCTTCAATATTGCTCTAACAGACAGCTTTAGTCGTCATGACCAATATGCCCGCTAAAGAAAGTTGGACCAGCACCAAATGGTGGCTGAACAAAAAAAGTATCGTCTGGAGTATTGTCCGATTGTCCGATTTGTTCACTTTCAGGCTGTGGAAGATTCCCTGGGCTTTTTGAATCAACGGTAACGACGCGTCCCTGGCCGGTACCAAACTGGGCATCGGTCACAGTGTTGCCTGGCAGGCTATCCAGGTAGCGGCGAAGTGCATGCACAGGGTGCAGGAAGTTGTCTGGTGCAACCTGCTTGACTACAGGACCAATAATAACTCCCTCTTTGTTCACTGGTTCGGCCAGTGTGATAGCACTTGTGTAATCATCCGGGTCACTCAACTCGAAGAACTTGTGATTTGCACCACCACCGGTACGGCAGACATCATCAAGCGGATTGCCATGTCCGTAACAGGAAGCAAATACATAACGCTTGCCAAGATCCAGCGGCTGACCACCGATTCTGGTTTCAACCACACGACTGCCTGAACTGCTGAATGGCCGGTTTTTGAGGTCAATCTTCTGTTCCATGTTGGCAAGGCCAAGGTACCAGCCACCACGTTGCATGAATACATTACGATCAAAGACCGCACCCAGAATTGTATTCAGGCTGTTCTGGATGGATTGACCCGAGAAGTCTGCAACATTGACTGCAGGTGCAATCGGGAACCAGGTATACAGGTCACGTAATGTGATCGCACTACCTGGCAATACAGCATTGCCAAAACGGAAACCATTGGCCATGGAAATATCTACGCCATTTTCCCAACCGGGAACACTGCTTACATCGGCCACGCTATCAGATACGCTAAGGATGGCATCGGCGATGAAGTTGTTTAGCGTATCTTCCAGCACATGGTGTCTCAGCAACAAGGTATCGGTACCGGTATAACCCACTACGGTGTCGAGGTCGTCTACCAGCTGGAGACCTTTTAAAGTAGGTGAAGCAAAACCACCCGGACGGAAGGTGTGGCGAATAACCTCACCGTCTTTACCGGCGACGAAGTCTTCTTCCATGGCGGCAACCAGTTCAGCCATGGCAGGATCTTCTGCGACAGATTCATCAACAGGAATGGCTTCCCAGCTAAAATCAATAATTTTGTTACCACCTAATCGCACATCAAGTCGGCCTACATACATGTCACGATTGGTTTCAACAACGATAGTTGCACCACGTGCAAGGCGACTGACATCATGTCCACTTAATGGTTCACCTGGAGACGTTGTTGAAACATCATCATCAACTATTAGTGCACCTAAAGTGACCTCATGTGTATGTGCTGAGTACATCACATCAATATCTTTAAAACTTTGTGCGATTTTGATGTTCTGTGACAGGCCAAGCTCGGACTGCACCACGATCAGTTCTGCTCCCTTTTCTTCTTTCATCTTTTTGATTAAGCCGGGCAGTTCTTCAACGCCCTGGGTAAAGCGAAAGCCAATGTTAAATGCATCCGCCTGTTGCGGAACGATAGAAGCCGTAATGCCTATGACAGCAATGGTTATGCCATTTCTTTCCAGTATTTCATAAGCTGGTAAGACAGGCTTGCCGTGTAAACCCACTGGCAGAGGGGCTGCATTATAAAGATTGGCGGCAACAGCGGGGAAGCTTGCCTTGATAACGCCCAGGCCTGAAGGCGTTGGGGAAGGAAGTGTTGCCGTGTCAATTTCCTCACAGGTATAGCCGCTGGCTTCATCGGTCAGGCCTTCGATAACAGGCACATCATCACAGCCGATATAACCTGACATGGTACGAATGTTACCGGGAATAGTCGGTTTCGGACCAGAATTTGTAAAACGGTTGCGGAATACAGCACCACCATAGCCAAAGTCCCAGTTGCCCGGTGTATACACATCAATACCAAAAGCATTCATCGGTATCATCATTGCGTCGCCAACAGTAAACATGGCTTCTGCACTGCCGTGGGTCAAATCACCGGTGGAAAGCAGAACAGCTTCAGGGTTATCAGCACGGATATTGTTCACCACAGTTTTTAATCGAGCAAGGCCACCGGCACTGGCAGCTTCGTATTCACTGCCATCCGGATTTTTCATAATGGCCGCATGCGGCACCAATGTGCCATGCAGATCACCCATTTCAATGAGTGTGACAACATTATTGCGAGCGAATGCCTGCGTTCCTATGGAACCCAGAGCAACAGCCAACAGCGTTTTAAAAAGTCTCTTGTAAGTCATGTAATCCTCCTCCAGATGGCAATTCGCTCCATTTAACTTCACTTTGGCCTATCGTGTTATAGGGTTTATTTTGGATGGCCATCAGGGAAAACCCTGACATGACGGTTATCTTAGCGTTCGAGTCAAACAGCTGCATTGGGTCTAGTTGAGTGAAAACTCTGATTCTGAATACCGGTTAGAGAAACACAACCAGTTTTATCCTGCAATGGCGTCAATGCTGGCACCTAAGTCCAGGTCACTGTTAGTCGCAAGAATTATAGCTGTACGTTTATTTATTTAGCATGGCGCGCTCTTTTTTAATTAGGAATTCCATCACCGCGAACATCTCCACCACCTCGATCTTGCTGATATCCCGGGTAGCAACAGGCCGCATATATTTATTGTCTATTGTGAGCTTGTGCTTTCACGTTCTACCCAAGACACACCTCCTGATTAACAAGATAAGATGTCCAAAATCATTCAAGTCCGTAAGTGAAAGGCAGCTACCGATTAATAATAGAAAAAGAGTGGATTTCACTTCTATTCCTTACAGTTTGGTACACTGCTTCATTAAATATGGCAAATATGCGTTTTTTTTGAATTAAGCTAATATAGGCAGTGATTGTTCTTTGAAAGGAGAGAGATGAATGACTAAGAACGTGTTATGGATGCTGAGTGGAATGGTTCTTATGGGATAGCGAGTTCTAAATACTGCCAGGTACATGTAAGCATGAAGATCTGTTATCGGCCCAGACTGTGTGAAAAAATAGTCTGGGTCGAAAGCGGTAGTTCAATATTTAAACAGGCATAGCCTGGCCCGTAGGGTGAAGGCCATGGAAGGCCTTCATAAATGATCCCGCCCATGAATGGCGAAAACATCAGATTAATTCAAGAAAAGAAATAATAAGCTGTGCGCCAGCACTAATCAATCATCAGGCTGCGGCATTGGTAGTCCTGCCAGTTTGCACACTTCATGACAGGGATCAGTTGGAAACAAACTATAGATGTGCTTCTCATAACCCTTCTGGTCATGGAAACGGGTATTCTTTTTACCCAGCTCACGGACAACATTATGCATAGTCGGCGTCATCTGCCTTTCATCATAATACTCTCGCACATACCAGATCAGTTCCCAGTGGTCGACAAATAGCTCTATGTCATCTCTTTCTGCAACAACGCGGGTAAATTCTTCTGACCAGTCTGCAGGATTGCGAATAAAACCCTGTTCATTCGTTTCAATAAGCTTTCCATCTACCTCTATATTCATTGGGAATCTCCATCATGACTTTATTGCCATAACTTATATATATGGAGACATTAAATTAGTCAATAGTTGTGATGGAAAGGGTATGGTTATTCATCCAGGGGTTCCCTGGATCAATGTGACCGCCAGTAATCGGCTTTGTCATTAGATTGCTCAATACCGTACTGGCCTTCGCTGTAGAGTTTTATAAGGAATTCTTTTGCCCTGATGTTATTGTTTTCAGCTGACCGGGTAAGCCAAAACATGGCTGTATCAACATCTTTATCGATTTCATCTTCGCCACCGAGAAACAGCACGCCTAAATTAAACTGAGCACGTGCCTCATTTTGTTCTGCGGCACTTATGTACCATGCCACTGCTTTTTGTAAATCACGCTCAGGCCCCCAACCGCTCTGGTAGAGGAAACCGAGACTATACTGTGCTTCAGCGATACCACTTTCCGCCAGTGGCAGCCAGAGTTCATGTGACTTCATGTAATGGTTACGCGTAAATGCAGACTGGGCTTTACGCAGCATGACATGTTCCTGAGCGTTGATCTTGCGCACTTCAGGCACTAGTTCCTGTTTATTGTTTTGTTTTTTTTGATGAGATGATTTTCCCATGGTTGTCACAGGAACAGCAGCTGTTTCGACTGAAGCGGCTTCTGCGGATGCATGTCCGGACATCTGTATGGTGGCACTATTATCAGGCTGAGATATATACCAGTCATCCCGGAGTACGGTATTTTGCCCGGCAATGGCAACAGGAGACTGCCAGAAAAGCACTGCAAAAAGAAGATAGGAAAAACAGGTTCTCACAGCTGTAATGTTGTTCTTCAAGTGAATGCGGACTCCGTAATACCCAATTTTTCAGGTTAATATTAAATCTCTTTAATGTAGTTTATATTATAGGCAAGTGCTTTTATATTCATCTGGTCATAATATGATTGTGTCAGCATCATTAAGCTGTTCCTGCAGGTAGATTGCAATGAATTCCATCCTGACTTCCGTCCCTCTTTTTT
>JAYEGM010000034.1:0-19076 GCA_034659075.1 Pseudomonadota bacterium | reverse complement strand
ACTGTTTTTGTCTTTACCTTCGGTCTTCAGCCTTCAGTCGATTCAAATCCCTTGCAATAGACCGACCGGTCAACTATACTCTGCGCATGAGTACAACCAACGACACCCGTGAACGCATCATAGAAGCCGCCAAGTCGCGCTTCCATAATCGCAGCTATGCTGATGTTGGCATTAAGGAAATCTGTGATATGGCATCCATCCAGAAGGGTAGCTTTTATCATTTCTTCCCGTCTAAAAGGGATCTGGTGCTGGCTGTGATAGATGAGTTTGCTGAAGACTGGGCTAATGGCTTTGTCGCCGAGGCATTTGATCCTGCATTGCCGCCAATGGAACGAATTGATTATGTTATCGATGCGGCCTTTTTCTGGCAGAAATCCAGTAAAGAACTGAATGGCCATATTCCGGGTTGTCTATTTGGAAACCTGGCGCTTGAAATCAGTACCCAGGATGATGTTCTAAGAGCGAAACTTAACGCGGTATTCACATCAGCCAAAGATCGGTTCAAAGAAACACTGGATGAAGCGATAGAGCTGGGTGCGATCTCTCCGCTGGACAGTGAACTTACAGCTGAAGCCATGCTTGCATACCTGGAAGGTATGATTCTTTTCGCTAAGGCAGAGAACGATCCTGAGGTTATTTATCGTCTTGGACCAGCCTTGAAAACGATACGTATCGAATCAAGCGCACATTAAAAATGAATTACATAGCGAAAAATTTGTCTATAGTATTGACCGACCAGTCAATTAACTTCCTGATCTGGTGCTTGCCTGGACAAATAAGTAGCTGTAATAGAGCAAGGCGGGACTTTCGAGTCCTTTTATTTGAGTAAACAATTGACCGACCGGTCATCTATTAATAAGGTGAATATTATGAATATTGGTACTACCGCAACTCTTGATGCACGTGGATTGAATTGCCCACTGCCGATTCTCAGAACAAAGAAGGCATTAAACAGCCTGCATTCAGGTGACACCCTGCAATTGATTTCGTCTGATCCGGGGTCTGTCAAAGATATCGACTCATTCTGTAAACAAACGGGTAATGAATTGCTGGAAAACTCTAGCGAAAGTGGCGAGTATAAATTCGTTATCCGCAAGGTATGAAAGGAGACAATCATGGGAAATGCAGCGAAAGTACTACAGCACCCGGTGATGGACAGAAATCTGTTTAATAACTGGTTTGATGAACGTATGGCTGAGCGCGAAGCCGCTCATGTGCCGTCAATGACTATCATCGCGACAAAGGGCACGCTGGATATGGCCTATCCACCGTTTATTTTATCTTCAACGGCGGCGGCTCTTGGCTGGGATGTGTCGGTATTTTTTACCTTCTATGGTCTTAATCTGCTGAAAAAAAATCTTGACCTTGAGATCAGCCCGCTAGGCAATCCTGCCATGCCAATGAAATTGCCGGTGGGTCCGGAATGGCTACGGAAGATGAATATGAATATTCCAAATGTCGTCATGGCAAATGTGCCGGGTTTTGAGAAAATGGCCAGTGGCATGATGAAAAAGACGATGAAGGACAAGGGTGTGGCGACTATCGAAGAACTGCGTTCTTTATGTCTGGAAGCAGATGTAAAGCTGGTGGCCTGTCAAATGACAGTTGATTTGTTCACCATGGACCAAAGTGAATTCATACCTGAAATTCAGGACTGGATCGGTGCTGCCAGTTTTCTGCCCACGGCACAGCAGGCAGATGTCAGTTTATTCATCTGATGATGCCTTCATCTCGTCACGTAATTTTTTTACGTAACGATAAATTGTTCTTTCGCTCACGCCCAGCATATCTGCAGCGCGTGAGCGATTGCCATTACATTGTTTAAGAGCGTTAAGAATATTATCCGTGTCGTGTTTACCCTGGCTGCGTGAGAGGTACGCAAAATTGTCAACATCTGAACTGTGTACACTTGCCGGGGGCTTTACTATTTCAGAACTTGCATTGATGTAGGTAAACTGTTCAAAAATCAGATGCTCAGCCGTCATGGCTCCAGTGCTTGCCAGTATGCAGGCCCGTTCCATAATATTTCTCAATTCACGGACATTGCCGGGATAGTCATGTTTGAGTAACTCTTCTATTACAGCCTGTGACAGGGGTGTGTGTGCTGTCCCGCCTTCCAGGTCGGACAGAAAATGTTCTGCCAGGGCAGGGATGTCATCCTTTCGGTCACGCAGCGGTGGTATTTCTATCGGAAAAGCCGTTAGGCGAAAATAGAGATCATTTCTAAATTTTCTGTCTGCGACCATTTGCTGCAAATTTCGATTGGTCGCAGCGATAACGCGCACGTCTACCTGTTTGTATTTTGTGCCGCCCACGGTTCGGAATGTCCCTGTTTCGAGGAAGCGCAGCAATCGTGTCTGCAAGGGCAGAGGCAGTTCAGAAATTTCATCAATAAACAGTGTACCTTCATGGGCCGATTCAATAAGGCCGATTTTCTTATCTGTTGCGCCGGTAAAGGCCCCTTTTTCATGCCCGAACAGCTCACTTTCTATTAATTGCTCACCTAGAATGGAACAATCTACGACAACAAAAGGGCCTTTATGGCAATTAGAGAAGTGATGAAGATATTCAGAAACCTTTTCTTTACCGGCCCCGCTCTCCCCTGTAAGTAGAACTGTAGTACGTGTCGGGGCAACTCTTTGCAACAGGCTGATTAACCGCATCATCGCACTTGATCGGCCCGTCAGCATATGATCCGGATTGTCAGCCTCATCCAGGCAAATCATTGACTCTGCCATATATTGAACCTTGCCATCTTCATCCAGTATGGGTTGAGCACGTAGCTGCACATGTTCCTCATTGCCATCTTTATCATGGTGTATATGAATGACTTCTGTCGGTCGCCCGTGCTGAAATACGCTCATCAGTGGGCAGTGCTCACCGTTTTCATGACAGGGAACATCGGAATGATGAGAGACGTGATAACAGGTGTCGCCAATAATTTCTTCGCCAGAGTGGGCATGCTTGTTGCGGTATTGCCTGTTTGCCGCGACGATTTGATAGTCCCTGTTGATGACAACAAAGGGTTCGGGGATTAGATCAATAATATCTTTGCAATGCGGTGCCGCAAAAGTTTTTTTATCCATAAAGCGCGCTCCTTCATTTCCCATTCTATTAAATCCCCACTGACAGTGTGCCAGGTCGCATGGCAGAGTATGTCATGCTTATGTCATGAGTGGCAGAATTATTTTTATGATGCAACAAACCGATTAATGGGCCTGCCTCGCGCAGAGCAAATGAGCAGGCCAGATAATGCAAATAATTCTCATTTAATGAATGTTGGCATATTTCATGCATTTACAGACTAAAAGTTTAAGACAAGAAGATTTACACATTTTTCACAGATGGCTCTTTTGGAGATAGGAATGAAACCTTTAGTAGCAATATTTACATTATTAACTCTATTAGGGAGCCAGATCGTGTTAGCCGATGAAGAGAAAAAGACTGCTGCAGCAATGGCTGAATCTGCTGATGGTAGTGCCCAAAAAGAAAGTCGTACGCAGAAAGGCAGTGCTGATAAGAAGGCTGCGGAAGAAGAACCTGATTGCGATTGACGCAGTCATCTATATTAAGGGTACCCTTAAACCACCAATTTACATTTGCAATACCCCAGGAGGGGAAATAATGAATTTTAAAAACGTTCTAGCAGGTAGTGTTATGGCCATTGTTCTGGCTGCATCAAGTGTCGCTTTTGCAGGAAAGCCAGTAGGAATCACCAGGGATATTATGTCTGTAGCGACTAATCACCTCGGTAAAACAGTCGAAATCAAACGTGGCCAGGATAATGCCGCAACGATCAGCAAGTACTATGAGAAGACGTCACGCCCCTGTCCTCCTTTCTGTGTACTGCCAATCTCGCTGGACCCAAAAGTTAAGACTATCGGTGAACTGGAACTGCTGCAACATGTTAAAGCAGGAGATGCGCTGCTGGTTGACTCGCGCACACCAGACTGGATCAATGGTAAAAGTGGCACTATTCCGAGTGCAGTAAACATTCCATGGAAACAGATCAATGTCAGCAAGGGCGGTGCAGATGAAATCACTCTGGGCGAACATCTTGAGTATCTTGGTGGCAAACAGAAAGAGGATGACAGCTGGGACTTCAGTGCTGCTCATCGGGTGATTTTCTTCTGTAATGGCTACTGGTGCGGACAGTCTCCTGCAAATATCAAAACCCTGCTTGCTATGGGTTATCCGGGAGAAAAGATCCTCTGGTACCGTGGTGGTATGCAGGCATGGAGCAGTCTGGGCTTTAATACAGTGGAAGGCGGCAATACAAAAGAAAGCTATTTGAAAAATAATATTAAGTAAAAATTCCTCCAGAAGTTGTAATATCCTTACCGCCCGCCAGGGTGGTTTTTTTACACAGATTTCGATAAATTCTGATGTGTTGTCGAAGATGGTTTGTAAGAATTTATATAATTTAATATAAACAGAGAGTTAGAATGTATAGATTGCGTAAATAGATGGTTTTAAGTCAATTATTTTCATGTTAGAATATCCCCCGTCCTATGCGTTAAGTTTTACGCTAATGGTTGGTATTTCCACATTTAGACTGTCGTTATGTGGAATGTGTCAGGAGATTGTTGCCTGTGCGTATTGCCAGAGAAATTGGTGGTAGTATCTGGATTGGTCATGTCCTAACATAAAGGAAATGGTACTTTTTCAGAATTAACCATAATCGTCATTAACAATAATCGTTCATTTTCAATAATTAAGGGAAGCAGATGAAACATTCAAAAACAGTATTAGCAGCAGCTCTAGGTCTTCTGGTTGCCAGCACAATGCCTGCATTAGCTGGCGAGAAAACAGTCAATAATTATGTAAGAGACTCTAATGGTGTTCTTGTTAGAGACAGTGAAGGGAATTGCGTCAGATCTAGTGATAAAACAACAATACTTCTGGAAGAATGTGGTTATCCTGGAGAAGAGGTTGTTGTGAAGAAAGAACCTGAGGCGGCTGAAGTAGCGATTGTTGAACAGGGTACCGTTCTGGCACATGTCGTCATTGACAACATTCAGTTCGAATTTGATAGCGCTGTACTGACAGCTAACGATAAAGTGATTCTTGACAATGCCTATGAAGGTTTGGGGCCCTGGAAAGAGTTACTGCAGAAAGAACTCAGCCACATTGAAATTACCGGCTACACCGATACTTCTGGTCCTGAAGCCTATAACCAGGCATTATCTGAGCGCCGTGCGAATTCTGTCGCTGATTACATGGCAGCCAAAGGTACAGATCGTGGCCGCATGGTTGTTAAAGGCATGGGTGAAGCAAATCCGGTCGCAGATAACAGTACACGCGCAGGCCGTATCAAAAACCGTCGTGTAGAACTCGATGTGATTAAAGACTAAGTCTTTTACACAGTTCTGAAAAAACGGCCCGTATTAACGGGCCGTTTTTTTTGCCTGCTGTTGTTCATTGAATTTTCCGACACACTTTTATGAGGTGTAATAACATGGTTAAACGAATAGCAGTGATAGCTTTTAGTTTACTTTTTCTTCCTGTGCTGGCTGCTGCTGATGAGAATGAAGCGGTACGGCTATGCATGAAAAACTGGGGTACACATCCATTTAATTCGAGCAAGCCGAATTTTCGAGTTATAGGCAAGAAGGTTAAAGTTTTTGGTATTGGCGGGAATATTAATGATACAAAAGTAACCAAAAATCCGGAACTGATTTTAATTAAACCAAATGTAAGCGTTATGTCAGTAGCCAGGATGTATTTGATGAACCCGAATGGCTGGTACTGTATTCATAACAAGGTGAATGTCATGTCAAAGACTGAGATCCACCTCCATTGCAAGGCACATCTCGCCACAACCAAGGATGGGCTGGCCGTTCTGGCTAAGGATGAAAAAGAGCAGGGTGTAACCGTGCTGGGAAAGGCAGTAATTACGCGTAAATGTGACTAACGAGAGCCAGGCTTGCTGCGCATCTGTTATATACTTTCCCGAGTTTGAGAATCATACCGGTAATACAGGTGGTGAACCTTCTGCTGTTCCTTTTTCTGTCAAACTGCGCGTAATCAACTGCCTGATGGGAGGGAAATTTTTTGCAAGACGCAGTGCCATGCCTCGAACGAACCTGGCTGGGGGCGTATCATTGGTAAATAAAGTCACAATGCCGTTAGTACCATGATACATAGGGCGGGAGATTAGCATGTGTTTTCTTTCATATCTCTTCAGCACTTCCTGCGATGCAAAATCCATATTTTTTGCCATGGCTGATTTAATTTCTGCAGACAAAGTATTCTGTCCCCGCAACCCAAGATTGAAGCCATGAGCCGTGACTGGATGCATGCCGACGGCTGCATCGCCGATCAGGGCAAAACGACGGCTAACAAAATTGTCGGCATGAACCGCAACTAGTGGGTATGGATAACGCTTGCCAATAAGCTTCATGTTTCCCAGGCGATTATTAAAACGCAGCTGGATATCCTGATTAAAAGCCTCTTCATCCATGTTGACGATGTTATCTGCCTGATCAGTTGAGACAGTTATAACGATAGAGGATGTGTTGCCTGCAAGAGGCAGCACCGCGAGTGTCCTGCCGTAATGAAAGCACTCGGTAGCAATATCGTGGTGGGGTTTTTCATGTTGCATGCGGCAAACAATCGCTACGCGTGAAAAATCTCGCATTCTGGCGGAGATACCAATTTTTCGCCGGGTTTCCGAAAAACGGCTATCAGCAGCAACAATTAGACGGCCTGCTCTTTGCTCCCCATTGGAAAAAGTTACGCTTGCACTCTGATTACCTGTGCTGACTTTCTCAACCGAAACATCTGTCAGCAGTTCCACATTTTCCTGCATGCTTACGACATCAAACAGTGATTTACGGATCAGGTGATTGGAGAGCATATAACCGAGAGCTTGGTTACTGTCCCTGCCCGTATCAAAATCAAGGCTATAGCTTGATGTTCCATTCACTACACTGGCTTTTTTGATTGTCGTGATTTCCTCAGCAGGGATACAGTCCCAGGCGCCAAGTCCACGCATCAGTTTTTCAGACAGGTGAGTAAGAGCGATTTCTCGACCATCCGGTTCGGGTTCACGAATGTTTGCTAACGAAGATTTTTCAACAAGCAGAATATTAAGCTTAGTGTCAGCAAAAGACCGGGCAAAGCTCAGGCCTGCAGGTCCAGCACCTATGATAATAATGTCGTGTTCCATGACAGATTCTCTTCGTTCGGAATGAAGTCAAACACTATAACGCTGGCAAGATCTGCAATAATTGATCTAGATCAATTATTGAGTCAATGCTGGCAAGACTAGTTCTGTCATGACTGATTTCTTATCCTGGTGAGGAGCATTTCAGTAACAGGACAGACGGGTATTACACTGCACATCAATGGCCAAACGATCACGGTGTGATTATCGCCGAACTGGCCCTGGATAGCCTGGCCAGTAAACAAGAGGATAATAAGCTGGTAGATTCTACACAGGCTGTACTGGCTGAAGTTGATGTAGTGAAAGCCGAGTCAGATGGCCTGATCAGGGTGATGGACCTGGCTTCCGTGATCGTTTCAATAATGGCATTTCTGCCTGCCTGATACCTGATTGGAAGAGACGTTTAAGGTTAAGTTAAAATAGTTTGCTGCTAACTTGCAATGCTTTGATCTGTCGGGGCCAACATTAGTATTAATGCCTGTGCGTGTTCTGCCGCTTTTCTGCCGAGATCGGTCAGGTAACCGCCATCAACCTGTGTAACCAGGCCTTTTTCAAATAACCTTTTTACAGCTTCTACGTGCTCAGTGTTTGCGCTTGAGTGTACCTTGATGCCTTGCTGGGTTGTAGTCAGGTTGTACCGAATAAGGATGTCGATTTCAGCGATTTGATCTTTTGAGTAGTTCATGAATTCACCTTCTCGCATTTACACATTTATATATGGGGAATCCCGTAATACTACATGATATTAGGAGCTTATGTTAACAGTTGAAAAGTATTTTCTGTCTAAAGGGGTAGCAGCTGAGTTTTCATCCACAGTCGGTATGCTTAGGTTAAAGCATTATTCAGGTTGGGATGTTGTTGTAACTCATTGGTACACAAAAGATTATTTGAAAAATTTAGAATTTTTCGAATTGCTAGTCTCATACGATAAGGCTTCAAATACTTCTACACCAGGCAACCTTCTTTCAGCTGCTCAGCCGCCAGGCCATATGCTTTACTGTAGAAAATACGACTGCCTTTTTCATTTTCTACACAGGTGGTATCCGGCCGGCTATTGATATTGCCCTTGATAATTCTCTTTGCATCAGGTGGTGCGGTATGGTTGATGAATATTGGCAGAAAAAAAGAAGTTATTAGCAATCATTAAGAACTGTAAAGATGGTTTTATGTACTCATTCCATGAAAACAAATATTCTGCTATTTTGTACTTTTTTTGTAAACCGTAACCACGAACGTTTAGACTGACGTATCATCCTGCGCAACAGGAAGCTGGCAAGTTGACCATGAATCCTGTTAGTTTTCCGTCCATAGATTTAGTGGGTATCTATCCTAATTATCAAGGGTGACTGGTACAATTAGCACTATTGATTGTTGCAATACACGTCTTATGTGGATAGAGGCAGCTCAAAAAATATATAGGAGGAATTATATGTACGCTTTTTCAACTACTACCAGAAAATCCTATGATGAGGCGGTAGCCGCCGTCACTGATGCTCTACAGGAACAGGGTTTCGGTGTGCTGACAGAAATAAATGTCAGCGCTGTTTTAAAAAAGAAACTGGATATAGATAAGCGTCCGTATATTATTCTCGGTGCCTGTAACCCGGTGCTGGCGAATCAGGCGATGGAGGCAGAACCCGACATCGGACTTTTGCTACCCTGTAACGTTGTAGTCAGGGAAGAAGAAGACGGCAGCATAACTGTAGCCTTTATGGATCCATCCGCCGTTCTTGCACTGGTTGAAAATCCAGCTGTTCCAGCACTGGCCGCCGAAGTTCACAACCGGTTGAAAAAAGTCTGCGACGCAATTGCATCCTGATCACAGCCAGTTTCTAACATATACATAAGCTTTAATTATGATCCAGAAAATACTTTTCATATTTTTTTCCGGGTATTTGCCTGTTCCCGTCTTGTTATTTTCTGTAGAGCGATGGTTCTCAGACGATCAGGTAAGCCGGGGTGCGAAATTATATGCAAGCCGCAGTGCTTAATGTCACAAAGCCAGGGCAGAGGGAGCCGAAAACTTGAACAAAACTGACAGCAAGGGTACATGTCCGCTGCCACTTAATGGATCAGCACATGCCTGATACCATTCGAATTATAAAATTCAGAGAAAGCTTTGTTTAATAAGCTTAAACGCTGGTATCGGTCTACGGTGCTGCGCGATACGCGTATCTCATTTCAGCTCTGGCAGCAGAGTACTGTCAATCTATTCCTGTTTAATCGACTTAGCACGAAGCAGCTTACCCGCCTGCGCAAGCTGACCGGGCTTTTTCTGCATGAAAAGCATTTTACCGGGGCAGCCGGGATGGAGTTGACTGAGAAAATGCTGGTGCAGATAGCCGCCCAGGCCTGCCTGCTGATTTTAAACAGGAATTTTAGTGATTTCGATGGTTGGCATGAGATTATTGTCTATCCTGATGCCTTTATTGTTGAATATGAGCACATTGATGAAGCCGGTGTGATACACAGTGCAGAGAGGACTCTCGGTGGGGAGGCATGGGGAAGAGGGCCGGTGATCCTATCCTGGGTGGATGCAGACCCTGACCGGCAGAAAACGCGCCACTTCGGTTCAAATGTTGTGCTGCATGAATTTGCCCATAAACTGGATATGCTCAACGGTGTGGCAAATGGAATGCCGGTGTTAAATAATGATATGAAGAGGGAGGACTGGACCCGTATATTCAGTCATGCATATGATCGGTTGCTCAGAGAACTGGAGCATGGTCGTCATGTTTCTATTGATCCTTACGCTGGCCAGAGTCCGGCCGAGTTTTTTGCCGTGGTATCAGAGTACTTTTTTATGGCACCAGAATATTTAAATAAACACTATCCGGGTATATACGGTGAGATGTCTTTGTACTATCGTCAGAACCCGTTGACACAGGCTTAAGAAATCAATAATTTAATAAACTATAAATGGCACATGCTCTATTTAAGGGCAGCACTATTTCTCATGAAGAATGCAGGACTGAGAGGTAACCGGGATTATGAACTGGTCAACGCCAGTGATTGCTTAGAAAGATGAAATATCCAAAGATTACAACCCGACAGGTGATGCTTCGTATTGCGGTCGTTATAGCGGTGGCAGAATTCTTTATAATGCTTGTGTTGGAAGCCTATCCACACCCTTACCCTCATGCGACAGAAATTATACTCAATGTCATATTGCTGGTTTTTATCTCTTCACCAATCATTTATTACTGGATAATAAACCCATTCAAGCGAGAACGTGACGAGGCGATTAGTGAACTTGCCGAGATGGCCTATAGTGACTCGCTTACTGGCCTGCCAAATCGCAGGGTGTTCCTGCAAAGTATGGAAAAAACGCTAGCCGAATGTGCCCGGCATCACATTCATGCCGCCCTGATTCTGATCGATCTTGATGAATTTAAAGCTGTAAATGATACCTATGGTCATGATGCAGGCGATGCCGTACTTGTTGAAATTGGGCAACGTTTGCTAAAGGGTATGAGGAAAGAGGATGTTGTCAGCAGAGTTGGTGGGGATGAATTTATCGTTTTGATAAAGCAACTCAATGATGCAAATGACAGAGCAGCGAAAGAAGCCATGGCCTTTGCAGAAAAGATAAAGCTTACGCTGGCAGCACCCATCGAATATAAGAACAAGAGTATTCAACTTGATTCCAGCCTGGGTATAAATCTTCTGGGCTCTGAGACCTATAAAATTGAGGCGGAAATACGTAAAGCGGATATAGCAATGTATCATGCTAAACGGATGGGCAAAGGGCATGTGGTAATGTACGATCCTTCGATGGTAAGTCGACAAACAAGTCGAAAATAGATACCTGCGGCTATCCGTTTTTTACTGCCCGCCGTGGTGAAGCCAGAAGACCAGCCAGTTCAGCCAGGTCAATATTCGTTGTTTGCCTGTGTTCCTGCGTGTCAATTTCATTTTCACGTCCATAGTGAAGCAATGCCAGTGATTCGAGAGTCTGATCAAGTTCCGGGTCGGATTGATATTTCTTTTTCCAGCGTGCTAACCAGTCAGTGAGGCTTAAATTTACAGGCCAGCCCTCGGCTGACCCGGCCAGCCTTATGCCTGCAACTACATCCTGAGACGTGTTTGCCTGTCGAATATGCAAAATTGCCTGTTGATGCAGTTTTTTGTATCGAATCCGTTTACGTAAGTGACGAAAAATAACGATTAGCAGAGTTAGAATAAATACAGCCAGCAGCAGAACGGCCAGCAGGCGACTGATGATTCCAGCGGAAAAGCGTTTTTCTGCAGGGTGTACTAGTGTCTCAAGCCTGCCTGTAGCAGGATCAAAATATTGAACCTTCAAGCTCGGGATATCTGTAAAACCATTCTCTAAGGGTTTGAAAGGAATCGTATGATTTACTCGACCGTGAACACCCTTATTGTCAGGCTGCATACTACGATGGCTGGTGGCAGGAAAGAATTGAATGCTGTCACTGGATTGTATCTGCCTGAGTATCGGTGGCAGCCAATAGGGTGTAAGAGACTTGCTTTCGATAGAAATACTCCAGTAGGCGAGATCATCCGTATAAAGCAGTCTTTTTGAGGCTAGACCTTCTGATGTGATCGATGAATGGATGCCAACTTTTCCAACAGGAATAGTTGGTGGCAGGTATGAGGGCAGGGGACGGACTTTTAATTTAACCTTTGGCAGATGAAAGACTCGTCTGACGACGCCGCTCAAGTGGTATTCAATCGGCGGCAGCTCTATTTCTGAATTGCCAGGCCGCAATGGTAACAATGACCATCCGGCAGTGATAGTTGATTTGCCGCCATTTTCATTTTCTGTCCACACCCGTTTTACGGGGAGTGCTGTAATCTCAATTCCGTCAACAGGCAAATCCCCAGGCTTGATAGTAGCAAATTCTTCCGCTGTGCTAAGCGTCAGAGTGATCAGAATCTGTTCGCGTTGCCAGACCTTTGTTGATGAGATGTTGCTGTCCAGCAGGATATTTGTTCCCTTATTGCTGGCATCTATAATCGTAAGCTCTTTTTCGTCACTGCTGCTTTTGTCGAGGGTAAAGGCAGGTATAAGCCGCTTGCCTGTTTGGCGTGGATACATTTTCAGTCTTAGTATCTGCCGGGTAATTGCAGCAGACCCTTTTTCTTTATTCTGCTGTTCCTTTGCTTCCTTAATGGGATGAATTATTTCGCTGTCAAAATCCCGGGAAGCTATAGCAAACTGCGTCGACAATGCATCAAGTCGCAGTAGTGACAGATCGGACTTCAGCTCTTCAGCGATGATTTTCAGAAAGACCGGTCTGCCGTATTCAACAGTAGCTTGCTTTAGCTCAATTTCCAGCGATGGATTTGCCAGTGCCAGGGCAGGAAATAACAGCAGAATGTAGCACAGAATTTTCAGCTGTTTCACCATGGCAGGATACCGGGGACAATTTCTGCTTCTTCCAGTGGTGCTGGAAAACCCTCTTCCATCTCAAACAGACGTTTCCATAACAATGCCTGGAGGTCTTCCAGTTCACGCATCCGCAGTCGGGCAGCAGCGATCTCCTGATGCCATTGAGATTGCCTGTCTGCGGTCAGGCCGGAGGGTGAACTGCCATCCTGGGCCAGACGTACATGAGCAAGGCCTCTGGCCAGCAGCTTCGACAGTTCCTGCGGCGGAATATCGGGTAGAAGGAGTTCAGCATTTTTTCTTTCTTCTTCATTATCGAATGCCATGGCCCCCTGGTTGTTGATATCCAGTCCCTGTTCTGCGCGAGCGGTACGGGGGCCTGTTCCCATACGGCCGGCCAGGCCCTGTTGAATCTGGTCCTCGATAAGTTGCTGCAGCGACAGGCTGATGTTGAGGTTGGCCATCGATGCTTCATGTGATGGTCGATACAACAGGGAATCTCTATAAAGCACTGCGGCCAATGCATAGTCACCGGTCATAAATGTGGCATTTGCCAGATTATAGATAGCACTGCCGCGTTGCAGATCGTTGTTAGCCAGCATTACGGCCCGGTTAAATTGCGTGATTGCCTGTGGGTAGTCAGCCAGTCGGTAATAGCTATTGCCTTCACCAAGCCGACCGTGGAAACCGGATATCTGGCGATACAAATCAGCCGCCTGATTAAATTGTTCTGCGTCATAACTCTGGTAAGCCGTGTTCGCAAGTTCAGCTGAATGATCAGAGGCAGATGATTCTGCTGATGCTTCGTCTGTATGCAACAAACAGGCATGAATCAGCAGGCATATCGGTACCAGTACTTTAGGGCTGCTAACAGTAAACAGGTGGTAAGGCATCAGACAAATAAACAGCATTATAATGGCAGGGAACAGGAACCAGGGGTAGAGTTCCTGCCAGATTGTTTCATCGTTGCTGATCTTGTCGCCGACAGTGTCAGATCCAGCAGCCATACCCTGCCGATAAAGATATTGCCAGTCACTGTCGTCATTCTGGGCAATGATAAAGCGCCCCTGTCCTGCGCTTGCAAGATCTGCAAGCAAGGTCTCATCCATACGTGAAATAACAGGACGGCCTTCATGCTGCAGCCATCCGCTTTCATCATCAGGGATGGCATCGCCTTCCGGGCTGCCTACGCCGAGTATATACAGGGGTATCGATGCCTTCTTCAGGTCATTAATAGCCGCCCGAACTTGTAGTAATGAATCATTTTTATTGCTGGAAATGTCACCGTCTGTTAGCCAAAGTACGGCAGATGTAGACTCAAATGATGCCGCCTTGATCTCTTCTCTGGCCAGTGTAAGGGCGCCGCTAGCCTCACTGCCATAGGTTGGCAGGGGGATCGAATCGATGAAATTAATATAATATTGTAGTGCGTTGAAGTCATGGGTGAATGGCAGCAGAAGATGCGCGCGGGAGGTGTAGAGGATGATGCCAATGCGGCTGTTGGCTGCACTTTGTATTAGCTCATTTATTTCGATCTTTGCTCGTTGCAGACGACCTTGTTCAGTGTCACGGGCACGCATGGAACGCGAGACATCAACCACGATCATTATATTCATATCCGGAGTGTCTGCCGAAGCCGGTTGCTCAAGCAGCAGCCGTGGACCAGCCATTGAAATCGCCAGTAACAGCCAGCTGGCAAGGTACAAAGTATGGCGCGAGAAAATCCATGACGATGGTTTTCCTGGATCCTGCCAGCGGGTCCATACCTGTAGGTCGGGATCAGCGTAGCGTGATAGTTTTCTTTTATTTGACAGTCTCCGTATTGCCAGCAGGAGAAAAGGCTGTAATACGAGCAGCAACCACAGAGGTTCCCGCCAGTACACGCTCTCCATCCAAGCAGTGGATATCATTTGATGATACTCCTCCCCAATCGAAAGAACTGGTACAGAGAAAGGATCAACAGGCCGGTGATCAAGGGTATGGGGAAGAGTGCTATGCTGTAATAGCGGGGAGCAAGTTCTTTTTTATATTTCTCGCGCAGGTCTATATCCTGAATGGCATTTTCCAGTGCTTGCTCATCTCCGGCCTGGTAGCTTTTTGCGCCGGTAAGTTCGGCCATTTTTTTAAGTAATACTATATCGGCCGGATGATAAATGAGGCCGGCAAGCTCTTCTTCAGCAGCGTCATAACTGGCGGCACCGATAGCGATTGTGTACATAGCCAGCCCCGATTCTTTTGCCAGCTTTGCAGCTGCCACAGGAGAAATGCTGTCGGTTGAGTCACCGGCATCGGTGAAGACGATCAGTACCCGGCGTCTATCAGTCTTATGGCTAGCCTCGTTGTTGGTCTCATCATTAGCCTGTTTAACGGCAAGGGCAATCGCTTCACCTAGCGCATTAAATCGACCGGCCATAGTAGTCTTTATACGTGATAGCATGCGCCGGGTAAGTGACAGGTCATCAGTTAATGGAACAAAGGTGTAGGCTGATTCACCAAACACGATCACAGAGATCCTGTCATCTTCGAGCCGTTGTACAAAGCGATCGAGAAAACTTTTAAGAAAGCTCATGCGGTCGATACGTCCACCATCAAGAACATAATCCCTTAATAACATGCTGACTGAGGCATCAACAATAAAAGTGATGTCCCGCTGATCGGGTTGATCAGGGATACGGCTGCCTGTTCTTACCGGTTGGGCTAATCCGAGAATAAGACAGAAAAGCACACCCCAGATAACCAGTATATCCAGTGTATGATTCTTTATTAATACAGCATGTTCTATCTGCAGGCGATTAAGCAGAGGCAGGCGAACGCGTAGGTCAGCGCTGGGGCTGATGAAACTGACAGGCGGTGAGGCTTCACCGTCTTTGCCAGCAGCTTTTTTCCATACCTGAGTAACCAGGATTAGAGCGGGTAACAACCAGAGCCACGCAGGTGAGAGGAATTCAAACTCTGCCAGAGTCATGGCCAGATTTTCAGCCAGAAAATGGCATCATCAAACATTTTCTTACTATTTGTTGTCATTCCAGCCTTACTGTTCTCGCTGGAAAAACGTGATAGAGAAAGCTTATGGATGAATAACTGCCATCGTTCATGGTACCGGTCCATCTCAGCAGGCAATGGGGTCGATGAAGTAATACCGTTTACCCCCAGGCCACGTGCGAGAATGTGGGCGAGTTGATAGGCTGTTTCTTTCTGAAAATTTGTATCCTGTATCTTTGTATCAATATCCTGTTGTGCAACTTTGTTCCGTAAATGCCGTAGACTTCGTTTCGCCTGAGAGCGATAACTTTTGATATGGCGTACGGCAATAGTCGCCAAAGCAATTAAAAAAATGATCAGTGCCAGAGAGGAAACAACAACAGGGATGCTGCTTTCAGGGGGTGGTGCTGGTGGATCAATATCCAGCAAGCCGTGTACGGTTTGCAAGGTGTTTTCCACTAAGGATTGTTCCATCGAGTTTATCTCTCGACTATCTGCTCTATACGATCATCATCAGTCATGACTACCTGACAGGGAATGGCGAGTGATCTGAATAGTTGCTGCCTGGATTCCAGAAAGCCCGATGCCAGTTTGTGATATTGCGAACTGGATTGTTTATTTGTGCTATCTATAGCAATAAGTGATTGCTGTGATTGTACAAGTAAATTTCCGCATAGGGGCAACACTACTTCAACAGGGTCGACAATTTGTATCGCTTGCAGGTGATGCGTCATTGATAGTTCCAGCAGACTGGATCGACAATCATCATCAAGATCATGAAAATCGCTAATCAGTATTACACTGCTGCCCTGGGCAAGCATCGGCGTCAATAATTTAATGACATGTGACAGCGATTCCTCGTTTATGTTGCTGACTGCCGGGGTAGACTGTGCTGATTCAGGCAGTGGGCAGGGTTTGTTTACCGCATGAATAAAATTGAATACGCCTGCTTCATCGAAAGATTCTGCAATCCAGGACAGTTTTGTTTTTTCTGCCGATTCGAGCAATACTCCTGCCACCGGTGCATTTTGCAGGCGGGCATCAAAGGCCACCACTGCTGCTGCCCGAACGGCCTGTGTAACTTTAAGCCGGCAGCGGGTACCAAAGCGCATATCCTGCCGTCTATCGACAACGATAAAGACGCCGGGTTTTCGCTCTTCACGAAACACCTTCATATGCGGTTGGCCGGTGCGGGCGGTAACCCGCCAGTTCATGAAGCGCAGTTCATCACCCGGGAAATAGGGTCGACTTTCATCGTAATCCATGCCGTAGCCACGATAGACAGACCGTGCATCACCCAGAGTGCGGTGCTCTACTTCATGCCGGTAATCAACTGAGCCGCTTTGCTGCTCAATCCGGGCCCGTAGTTTAAGGATTTCATTACGAGACAATAGAGGCGCGTCAATCTGCTGACGGGGTTTATTATAACGCGGCCACCAGCTACCGGGATTCAGTTTCTTTAATCCAGTATTCACAGAAATCATCTGATCAGGGAATGAGTATTTGTTCGAGTATATATTTGATGATGTCATCACGGGAGACATTGGCCGCACGCGCGGCATAGCCGAGAATCAATCGATGACGAATAACATCGGGTGCTATCTCAATGATGTCTTCAGGTATGACATGGTCACGTCCGCGCAGATAGGCAGTCGCACTGGCTGCTCGCAGTAACGCAATTGATGCACGTGGTGAGGCGCCGGCAATCAGGAAATCTTCCCAGTCAGGGTTCAGGTCACTGAGATGTCGGGTCGCACCGACCAGCGCGACAATATACTTTTCCAGCATCTCCTCAACGTGAATTTCTGCAACTTCACGGCGCGCGGTTAGTACTGTTTCAGGATGCAATGGCGAACTCATTGTTTCCTTATCTTCACCATAATGCTGTTCGCGATCTTTTTGTAGAATGACCAGTTCATCATCAGCAGAAGGGTAGTCAAGCACGACATGTAATAAAAATCGATCAAGCTGGGCTTCCGGCAGTGGATAGGTACCGGTCTGTTCCAGTGGATTTTGTGTGGCCATGACGATGAACAGATCTGGCAGGTCCCGGGTCGTATCACCGACAGTAATCTGGTGTTCCTGCATGGCTTCAAGAAGTGCGGATTGTACCTTGGGTGGGGCGCGGTTGATCTCATCTGCCAGCACGATCTCATGGAATAACGGACCTTTAACAAAGCGAAAGCTGCTTTCCCTGGGGTCATAGATATCGGTGCCTGTCAAATCTCCTGGCATCAGGTCAGGGGTGAACTGAATGCGTTGGAATGAGGCGTGGACACCGCTGGCCAGTGTGTTCACTGCACGGGTCTTGGCCAGACCGGGTGGGCCTTCAAGCAGGATATGACCACCAGTCAGCAGGCCGGTCATCAGTCTGTCCAGCAGGGCATCCTGGCCGATGATGACCTGTTGCATGTGATCGCGAAGCTTAATGAATTCTGGTTGCGTTTTCATCTAAGGGACCACTGATTAATCATGCAGTTTTTTTCGCCAGAAATTCCGCATGAAACCGCAAGTGATCCTCAATGAAGCTGGCAATAAAAAAATAACTGTGGTCATAGCCATCCTGCATGCGGAGTTGAATCGGGTAGTCTGCTTTGGCGGCTGCCTGTATCAGGTGTTGCGGCTTAAGCTGTTCGATGAGGAAATCATCAGAATCACCCTGGTCGATTAAAACAGGCAGTTGTTCGGTTTCTGTTCGCTGGATTAATTCGCAGCTGTCATAGTCCTTCCAGCTGCTTTTATCAGTGCCTAAATATGCCGTAAATGCTTTCTGCCCCCAGGGGCATTGTATTGGATTTGTGATGGGACTAAAGGCGGATATCGACCGATATCGGAGTGGGTTTTTCAGCCCAATGGATAAGGCCCCGTGACCACCCATGGAATGGCCACTGATGGATCGGGATGTAGAAACAGGAAAGTTCGCTTCGATCAGTTCAGGTAATTCTTCAACAATGTAATCATACATCCTGAAATGAGCATTCCATGGCGCCTCCGTGGCATTGACATAAAAGCCGGCACCCAGGCCCAGGTCATAAGCGCCGTTTTCGTCATCGGCGATATCGTCGCCGCGGGGGCTGGTATCCGCGGCAACCAGCGCTATTCCCAGTTCGGCCGCTATGCGCTGGGCACCCGCTTTTTGCATAAAGTTTTCATCTGTACAGGTTAAGCCTGACAGCCAGTAAAGCACCGGTACCTTGCTACCGCTATCTGTTTGCGGGGGCAAATAGATTGAAAACGTCATGTTGCAGTGAGTAGTTATTGAATCATGGCTGAATCGCCTGTACCAGCCATCAAACATTTTATTACTACTGATTACTTGCAAGCTCATATCGATTTACCCATTATGTTCAGGGTGCCCTTAATAGTGAATCACACTGCGAATGCTTTTTCCTTCGTGCATCAAATCAAAGGCCTCATTGATATTATCGAGGCCCATCGTATGCGTGATGAAATCACTCAGTTTGAACTCGCCATTCATATATCGTTCAACATAATCGGGTAATTCAGTACGGCCTTTTACACCTCCAAAAGCAGTGCCTCTCCATACTCGTCCAGTGACCAGCTGGAAGGGAC
>JAYEGM010000033.1:0-5453 GCA_034659075.1 Pseudomonadota bacterium | reverse complement strand
GTGTACCAGTGCGTTTGATAAGCAGGATGATGCTTACCGTGAGTCTGTACTGCCTTCAGCTGTTCGGGCACGTGTTGCCGTGGAAGCGGGTGTTAGTGATTTCTGGCGCAAATATGTTGGTATAGATGGCAAAGTGGTCGGTATCGACAGATTTGGCGAGTCTGCACCGGCCGGTGACTTGTTTAAGGAGTTCGGTTTTACCGTCGACAATGTTGTTAGCGCTGTAGAGTCAGTACTTTAACCGCACGAGTCGTTTCAGTTTACAGATTTAATTTTTCTTATCAGGAGTTTTTTAAATGACTATTAAAGTTGGTATTAATGGATTTGGCCGTATTGGCCGTATGGCGTTTCGCGCTATCGCAAAAGATTTTAATGATATTGAAGTTGTAGGCATTAATGATCTGCTTGATGCGGATTACCTCGCCTATATGCTGAAATACGATTCAGTACACGGTCGTTTTAATGGTGATATCGCTGTTGAAGGCAACAACCTGGTTGTTAATGGCAAGACTATCCGCCTGACAGCTGAGCGTGACCCTGCTGACCTGAAGTGGAGCGATATCGGTGCGGACCTGATCATCGAATGTACAGGCTTCTTCCTGACCGAAGAAAGCTGTCAGAAACACATCGATGCCGGTGCAAAGAAAGTGGTACAGAGCGCACCATCAAAAGACGGCACACCAATGTTTGTCTACGGTGTTAACCACGACACTTATGCCGGTCAGGCAATTGTTTCAGCGGCATCATGCACCACAAACTGCCTGGCACCTATCGCCAAGGTGCTGAATGATAACTGGGGTCTGAAGCGTGGATTGATGACGACTGTTCATGCTGCAACAGCTACACAGAAAACGGTTGATGGACCTTCTATGAAAGACTGGCGCGGTGGCCGCGGTATTCTGGAAAATATCATTCCTTCCTCTACCGGTGCTGCAAAAGCAGTGGGTGTAGTACTGCCTGAACTGAACGGCAAACTGACAGGTATGGCTTTTCGTGTGCCTACTTCCGACGTGTCTGTTGTCGATCTGACGGTAGAGCTGGATAAAGAGGCCTCTTACGCTGACATCTGTGCCGCTATGAAGACGGCTTCTGAAGGTTCCATGAAGGGCACCCTGGCCTATACAGATGAAAAGGTCGTTTCTACGGATTTCCGTGGCTACACAGCTTCTTCTATCTTTGACTCAGAAGCCGGTATTGCTCTCGATGGCACCTTCGTCAAGCTGGTTTCCTGGTATGACAATGAGTATGGCTACACCTGCAACATGTTGCGTTTCGTTCAGCACGTCTCTGCATAACTATGTAAGCTAAAAAAATCTCACCAGCCCAGATGTCTGTCTGGGCTGGTTGATTTTTTACAGAGAGTTATATGCCAAGCATGCTTTGTGTTTTGCATATAATTTTTTATTTAAGGAGTAGTTAAATGTCTGTAACCAAAATGACTGATCTCGATCTGGCTGGAAAGCGTCTGCTGATTCGACAGGACCTGAATGTACCGATCAAAGATGGCAAAGTCAGCTCCGATAAACGCATTCGCGCATCACTGCCTACTATTGAGCACTGCATAAACGCCGGTGCCCGCGTTATGCTGATGTCACATCTTGGCCGCCCGACAGAAGGTGAGCCTGTTGCCGAGTTTTCCCTGCAGCCCGTAGCCGATCACCTGTCAACACTGCTTGGCCAGGAAGTGCGCCTGGTGACTGACTATCTTGATCATGCCCCCGAGCTTGCCGATGGTGATGTGGTTCTGCTTGAGAACTGCCGTTTCAACGTTGGTGAAAAGGAAAATGATGATGCGCTGGCAAAACAATATGCGTCACTCTGTGACATATATGTCATGGATGCCTTTGGTACAGCCCATCGTGCACAGGCCTCCACCTATGGCGCCGGCGTGTTTGCCCCCGTCGCCTGCGCCGGCCCATTGCTGGCGGGTGAGCTGGAAGCATTAGGAAAGGCACTGGGTGACCCGGCGCGTCCGATGGCGGCGATTGTCGGCGGTTCCAAGGTGTCGACTAAATTAACCGTACTGGATTCACTTTCTGGTGTAGTCGATCAATTGATCCCGGGTGGTGGTATTGCCAACACTTTCATTGCCGCCTGCGGTTTCAACGTTGGCAAGTCACTGTATGAAGAAGACCTCATTCCTGAAGCGAAGCGCCTGATGGAAGCCGCTAAAGCCAAAGGTGGTGAGATCCCGGTTCCAACAGACGTCGTCTGTGGCAAGGAGTTTTCAGAAACAGCCGAAGCGGTGGTTAAAAAGGTAGAAGATGTAGAAGACGACGATATGATTTTTGATATCGGCCCGGATACTGCAGCACGTTTTGCCGGCATGATGAAAGAAGCAGGGACTATTGTCTGGAATGGTCCTGTCGGGGTATTTGAATTCGACCAGTTTGGTGAAGGAACAAAAACACTGGGCCTGGCAATAGCCGAGTCGAATGCCTTCTCGATTGCAGGTGGTGGCGATACTCTGGCCGCTGTGGATAAATACAATATTGCTGACAAGGTGTCCTATATCTCAACCGGCGGCGGCGCATTCCTGGAGTTCCTGGAAGGTAAGAAGCTGCCTGCTGTGGCAATGCTGGAAGATAAGTAACAATCTATAGATAATTACGGAGTCATTAATTAGATGCCAACACTTCGGCGTACAAAAATAGTAGCCACCATTGGTCCCAGGACCGAAAGCCCTAAAATGCTTGAAAAGTTATTTCGGGCTGGAGTTGATGTTGTCCGTGTCAACTTTTCTCACGGTAGTGCAGAGGAACATAAACAGCGAGCCAGGGATATTCGCAGTGTTTCGAAAAAAGTGGGGCGTTTTGTTGGCATCCTTGCTGACCTGCAGGGGCCTAAGATACGCATAGAGCGATTTAAGGATGGTTATGTCAAGCTGGAAGAGGGGCAGCAATTTACTCTGGATACTGACCTTGCAGCAGAAGACGGCGATATAAATGCTGTTGGTTTAACTTACAAGGCTCTGCCTTCCGATGTTAGTGTTGGCGATGTATTGCTGCTGGATGATGGCATGATCGTACTGACAGTCGATGATATTACCAGCAGCAAAATTTTCTGTATTGTTAAAGTTGGTGGTAAGCTGAGCAATAATAAGGGAGTGAATCGCCAGGGTGGCGGTTTATCAGCCGGTGCATTGACAGAAAAAGACAAACAGGACATCAAGCTGGCCGCAGAGATAGAAGCTGATTTTCTGGCTGTCTCATTTGTACGAAATGCGGACGATGTTCATGAAGCCAGGCGCCTGCTTAACGAGGCAGGCAGTGATGCATGGATAGTATCAAAGATTGAGCGTGCCGAAGCCCTTGATGTTCTCGAAGAGATAACACTGGCATCTGATGTGTTGATGGTCGCACGAGGCGACCTCGGCGTCGAGATTGGCGATGCTGAAATTACGGCTGTGCAGAAAACGATTATTACCCAGGCGCGGAACCTGGATCGTGTTGTTATTACGGCAACCCAGATGCTGGAATCAATGATAGACAAGCAGATGCCGACGCGGGCAGAAGTGACTGACGTGGCAAATGCTGTACTGGATGGTACAGATGCAGTCATGCTTTCAGCAGAAACAGCGGTTGGTAAATATCCCGTCAAGGCCATTAAGGCCATGGACAGGATTTGCCGTGGTGCAGAAAAATACCGTATTTCGATAGTCAGAGAATCACGTAACGACAAAAGTTTCGAACGCATAGATGAGGCGATTGCCAAGGCCTGCATGTACACAGCAAACAGGCTGAACGTACGTGCAATTATTGCCATGACAGAATCCGGGGCAACGGCACTGTGGATGTCGCGCATCAGTTCCGGTCTGCCTATCTATGCAATGTCCGGCGAGTGCAGGACATTGTGCCAGGCATCGATTTATCGGGGCGTAGAGCCGATAAAATTTGATACCAAAAGTACCTCACACTCTGTGGTTAATACCGAAGTGCTGGATATCCTCAAACAGCGTGGTGCTATTGAGGATGGAGATGTTGTTATCATTTCCAAAGGCGACCTGGTTGGAAAGCAGGGTGGCACCAACGCGATGAAGATACTGCATGTTGATGAAACAGAACATCAGACAGACTAGGCGAACACTGGCAACGACCCATAGCACGGGCGTTAATGAAAGATTTTAAAACTTAACAGATTATAGACACTTAAAAAGGAGATACACATGGCTCTTATTTCAATGCGACAGTTGCTGGATTATGCAGCAGAACACGATTTTGGCATGCCTGCCTTTAATGTAAACAATATGGAACAGGTACATGCCATCATGCAGGCGGCGGATGCCGTCGATGCGCCTGTTATCATGCAGGGTTCAGCAGGTGCTCGTTCATACGCCGGTGAATCATTTCTGCGCCACATGATTTCTGCGGCGATTGAACAGTACCCGCATATTCCTGTTGTCATGCACCAGGATCATGGTTCGGAGCCGGCTGTTTGCCTGCGCTCAATTCAGTCTGGCTTTTCTTCAGTCATGATGGATGGCTCGCTTGAGGCGGATATGAAGACACCTTCATCGTTTGAATACAATGTAGAAGTGACCAGGAAGGTTGTCGACATGGCACATGCCGGCGGTGTTTCAGTTGAAGGCGAGCTGGGTTGCCTGGGCTCGCTGGAAACCGGTGAAATGGGTGAAGAAGACGGCCACGGTGCAGAAGGTAAACTGGACATGGACATGCTGCTGACTGATGTTGACGAAGCGGTTGCCTTTGTTGACCAGACCGGCGTTGATGCCCTGGCCATTGCCATTGGTACCTCACACGGTGCGTATAAGTTCACCAAAGAACCTACTGGCGATATCCTGCGTATCGACCGTATCAAGGAAATTCATGAAGCCCTTCCTAACACTCACCTGGTCATGCATGGTTCATCATCTGTACCCCAGGACTGGCTGGAAATCATCAATAACTACGGTGGTGACATGGGCCAGACTTATGGTGTGCCGGTTGAAGAAATTCAGGAAGGCATCAAACACGGCGTCGCTAAGGTCAATATTGATACTGATCTGCGCATGGCATCTACCGGGGCAGTACGTAGATTTCTTAGCGAAAATCCATCGAACTTTGATCCTCGTAAATTTCTCAAAGCATCAACCGATGCAATGACGGAAATCTGCAAGGCGCGTTATGAAGCCTTTGGTTGTGCCGGCCATGCCAGCAAGATTACGGCAATACGTCTGGAAGACATGGTTTCTTTTTATAAGTAATCAGTCGTCTTAAAGACGTTACACTAAACGGGCGTAGGGTGTTTCCCTTATGCCCGTTTTTTTATGATTTCAAGTTTCAAGTTTCAAGTTTCAAGTTTCAAGAAGAAAGAAAAGTTTTCAGTTTTCAGTAGAGCTTGTATTCTTACTGAAAACTGAAAACTGAAAACCGTTAAAGTTAAAGTCCTGTCACAAATTCCAGCACTTCATCAGCATGCCCTTTAACCTTCACCTTCCGGTATTCCTGCCGTAA
>JAYEGM010000032.1:0-5453 GCA_034659075.1 Pseudomonadota bacterium | reverse complement strand
AGATTCAGTTTCAGAAAAAACAAGAATTTATGGCAGTTCCGACCTAAACTTAAAGTGGTTCATTAAGAGTCGTCGGTATTTTTAGTCTCGCTAGACTAAAAATGGCACATTAAGCTTGTTGCTACAAGGCTTTATCCACTGAACGGTTGCTATTTCTGGCAGTATGGGCAATAAAAGCTGGAACGCTGGCCTATTAGTTTACGTTTGACATTGGTGCCGCACTGCAGACAGGGTTCTGCTTCACGGCCGTAGACAAAAAGTGACTGGCTGAAGTAGCCAGCCTGACCTTCGATATTGGTGAAATCCTGCAAACTGGTACCGCCTGCGGCAATGGCTTTTTCGAGTACTTGCCTGATAGCTGCAGCAAGCCGGTGGCTAGCCTGCCTGGTCAGACCCACCGCAGATTTTCCTGGTCGTATTCCGGCATGAAATAATGCTTCACTGGCATAGATATTCCCGACACCTGCCACTATATGTGCATCCATAATAAGATTCTTTATGCTGCAGCTGCGCTTACGTGTTTTTTTAAACAGATAATTGCCATCGAAGTCGTCACTCAGGGGCTCTGGGCCCAGTCTGCTTAATAAGCGGTGTTCGTCTGGGGGTTGTTCTGTCCACAATACGGCACCAAAGCGACGCGGGTCTTGCAGGCGTAGAACCTTTCCATTATCGAACATGATTTCTACATGGTCGTGTTTTTCGGCTATGGTAGTTTGATCCAGTATGCGCAGGCTGCCTGACATACCGAGATGGATGATAAGGCTGCCTGTGCCGCAATCAAGCAGAAGATATTTGGCGCGGCGTTTAACAGAGTGAATTTTGCAGCCGGGTAATGCGGACTGCATGATACTAACCGGTACCGGCCAGCGTAAATTCGGGTTATTGACACGAACGGAGGAAATCGTCTGGCCGGTAATGTGCCTGTCTATACCACGGCGGGTTGTTTCAACTTCGGGGAGTTCTGGCATGGTGGTTTTTTTTAAAGATGTTCCTTAAAGGTTTGAAATATGCCTACAACAGGTACAATCTGCAAACTTTCACATATAAAGGATGCTCTAAAAGGGTATCCACTAAGAGATGACTTATGACAGACAAGGTTAAACTGGTCAATGACAACAGAAGCTTTAATACGCAAACAGGTGAAAATATACTCAGTGCCGCACTGAGGCAGAGCATTGTTATTCCACATAACTGCCGCAATGGTTTTTGTGGCAGCTGCACAGGCCTGCTGCATAGTGGAAAGGTAGAGTACGAAGGAGATGAAAGGCCCGCCGCATTAACTGAGGAAAAGCAAAATGAGGGTTACATACTCTGCTGCAAGGCAATGACAAAAGGAGATATTCAGCTGGAAGTAGAAACCATTGATGCGGTGGCGGATATTGAAATAAAGACCTTGCCCTGTCGTGTAAATCGACTGGAAAAACTGGCGGATGATGTGATGCTTGTTGAATTAAAGCTGCCGCCACATGAAAAATTTGTATTTCATGCTGGCCAGTACCTGGATTTTCTGTTGCGTGATGGACGTCGGCGCAGTTTTTCCATGGCTAATTTACCCTCATCAGCAGGGGTTATCGAATTACATATTCGGCAAGTGCCCGGAGGTTTATTTACCGCCCAGGTCTTTAATGAAATGAAAGAAAAAGACATGCTGCGGATTCAGGGTCCCTTTGGTACTTTCATTATGCGAGATAATAATCGTCCGGCGATATTGATCGCAGGGGGTACTGGCCTTGCACCGTTGAAAAGCATGCTTGAGAAAGTAAGAGAAGATGGCTGTGACCGGCCACTGCATCTCTATTGGGGCGCACGTGCGGGTAGAGATCTATACTATGACAGGCAGCTGAAAAAATGGGCTGAGGAACTGGATTGCTTGAGCTATACGCCGGTGTTATCCGAGCCGGATGCGGCAGATGACTGGCAAGGTGCTACTGGATGGGTGCATGAGGCAGTAATGAGCAATTTTCCTGACCTGGCAGGAATGGATATTTATGCCAGTGGCCCGCCACCGATGATTGATGCCATCAAGCAGAGTTTTCCCGCCAGCGGGCTGGAACAGGGGCGGCTCTATTTTGACTCGTTCGAATATGCCAGTGGCGCTGAGTGAGGCGCATGATCAAAATTTTCCTCAGCAACCTGTGGCTGATTGACACTTTCCGGTTCGATGCGGGATTGTGTCGGTATTGTAAAGTCCTGAGCGCGACTGCCAAGGCTGCTTTCCAGGCCATTTCTGTACGTATACATGGCTGTATCCGTTGCGCCAAGTGACTCCAGCAACCAGCCGAGTTCCAGTGTGGCCTGATGACTATCCCCATTGCGTACTGCCAGCTCGAGGTAACTGCGAGCCATGCCCCATAATTGACTTTTCATGGCCAGCCTGCCCATGCAAAGCATTAGCGGAGTCTCTGTCGGATGATCTGGCAGCCATGATTCAGCCTGCTTAAGTTGTGCAGATGGATTTTCAGTTTTAAGCAGGCCGTAAATTTCTACCAGCTCATCTGACCATTCCCGTTTCAGTGTATTGCGAATAAGGGCTTCAGCATCCTGCAGTTTGCCGGAGTCGGCCAGGGTGCGGCAGTAGGCGGCGATAATATCTGTTTGTTTACGCAGTTTTTTAGGCAGTGCCTTCCAGTTTTCGTCGACTTCAGCATCATCTTTACTGGTTGCCAGTAAGCTGGCAGCCGCCTGTGTTTGCAAAGAATGCAGCTCTTGTTCAGACAGTGCATGATATCGATGCGCCGCAGCAAGCGTGGTCAACAGCTCCTGCCATTTTTTGGCTGTATTGAGCAGCTTTACCAGGCTGCGAATAACGGCGGGATTAGCCGGTGTCTGCTGGTGCAGCTGTCGAGCAGTAGTAAGTGCCTGTTCGATATCACCTGCCTGCTCCTGCAACTGGCATTTAACCAGTCCGACAGCAGTTAAAGAGCCATCTACGGCAGAAGTGGCGATGCCGCCTGCTTCATTGATGCGGTCATCACGTTTTTCCAGATTATTATTTTGCTGAGCGATCCAGGCGGCACCCAGCAAATTAATTTCAGGTTGTGAGCTGTCTGCCAGTCTTCTGGTCAGGAGTTTTTCAGCCTGAGGCCAGTGACCGATAATCATTTCTGTAATGCCCTTTCGTGTATCTTCAGAGGCCTGGTCGCGATTACGCTGGGCTTGCCAGCGCCGTAATTTTGCAGGCGTGCTGAGCAGGTTATCGAGCAGGCGAAGCAGCAGATAGAAAAGGATGAAGACAGCCAGCACAACAGGAATAAATACTATCAATGAGGTTTCAATCGACCAGGGCTGGCGGCTGATCAGAACATAACCGGGATTGTCAGCCAGCATAGTCAACCCGATACCGGCAGACAGGGCAAGAAAAATGAAGATCAGAAAGCGCATTATTGCTGGCTACCTTCGCTGATAGTCTGCAGCGTACTGAGCGAACCGGTGATATCGGGCAGCGGTGGGGCAGGGTCAATGGCGGCGAGCTTTTCAAGTTCAGAAAGTACCCATTGAGTTTTTTGACTAGAGTCGTCGAAGTATTTCCCGAGCCATTGCTCTACCTGCTGCAGGCTGCTCTGGTATACCGGTCTGTCATTTCGCAGCAGTGCGACACGCGCACTCATTAGCAGAGCCTTGCTATTTTCACGTAAAAAATAATTTTGTTCAGGTGGCAGCAATGGCATCTCAGGTTGATTGATACGGCGAATTCTCACCAACCCGGACATGTCCTGTACCAGTTGCTGCCAGACAGAAGCTGGTCCATTGCTGTTGGTTGCAGGATCAGGCTTTTCCATTATGGCAGGCTTATTGGTGGTAGGCAGTTGATCAATGGCCTGCCCGACAGCACGCAGACGGTGAACCGTCCCGGCCAGGTCGACACGGTTTACTTGTTGCAGGCTGGCTATATCTCTGGCAATTTGTTCGCGGACCGGCTGCAGTTCAGGATCACCACCGTCTGCTATGCGTCGGTCTGCAATACTGAGTGCCTTAAGTGCGCTATCAATATTTCCGGCGAGTGTCAGTTGATCAACAGCAAGCTGCAGCAATTGGCTCACTTCTTCAACTGACCATGTCTGCTGTGTGTTTTCAACACGTGTAAACAGCCGTGCTATCGACTTTTTTATTGATTGCGTTTCGTCTGACTGGCTTGCAATCGTTTGTTGCAGCTGCTGTCGGCTGCTTTCCAGATCTGAACGGATAGATTTTAGAGAACTATCCAAATTGCTGATAGTGGAGGTGATTTGCTGGGATTGGCTATTTAGCGACAGCAACAGGTATCCACTAGCTGCCAGGGCCGAGAGAGATAAGAGTACAGCAATTGCCATACCGAGACCGCCTTTTCCGGACTTTACCGCTTTCTTGTCGTCATCGTCTGCCTGCTCCTCATCAGTCGAAATATCAATTTCATCATCGGGCATATTTATGCCCCTTTCACCGTTGGTCGTTTCAACTTTTTTGCTTTTAGATTTGCTCATTTCAGTCTGCGGCTAGTTCATACATCAGGTCGCATTTTCATCGCAATGCGCTGTTAAAGATTCAAGTACGTCCTCATCATGTGCGGAAGACATTAGTACAGGGCTTAATTTGTACCCCAGTTTGCCACACAGTTCCACCATTGTAGATGAAATAACGTATAACAGTGTGTTGTTTAGTCGAGGCAAATCTCTTTTATTTACCATCTGATAGAGGTTCTTCAGGCCTTCTACACTGGTCAGAATGATCCCGTGTAAAGAGTTTCTGTCCCATAACTCACTGAGTATGTTGGCATCATTCTGCGGGCGCGTACGTTCATAACATTCAATGTAATCAACTTTTGCCCCGCGTGAGCGTAGTGTCTCTGCGAGTTTTTCCCTGCCACCACGACCGCGAAAAACCAGTATGCGTTTTCCTTTTACAGAGTTCATTTCTGGTTCTGACAGCAGACCTTCAGAGTTAGCCGTGGTGCTGGAGACGATATTTGTGCTGTAACCCTGAGTCAGCAGCTGCTGGGCAGTACCGTTGCCGATGGCTGCAATTCTGGTTTTTTGGGGCCAGTTTTCCTGCTGCAGCAGGTCGCTGCCGTAGATCGCAGCATTGCGGCTGATGAATATGGCGATATCGTAAGAGCTTAGCTGCTTTGCCTGCTCTAGCAGTGTTTCCTGTTCAGCTATAGCGGTGATTTTAATGACGGGGAAGTGGACAACTGTCGCGCCTGCATTTTCGAGTACCTTGATTAGTTTACCGGACTGGCCTGTGGGGCGAGTGACGACGATGGTGCAGTCTTGTAGTGGGGGTCTTGTCATGCTCTATAGTTTTGCTGGTTGCCTGTAGCCGAGGTTTACCTGATATATGATACTAAAAGGAATCGCATTTATTTGTTATGTTTTTTATTGGTTGCTCTTACCCATGAAGTAAAATATCCGTATCGCATGTGATGTTTTATGAAAAAATAAATGCGAGAGCTTAAGCATAAAAAATAACACAATAAT
>JAYEGM010000031.1:0-5478 GCA_034659075.1 Pseudomonadota bacterium | reverse complement strand
TAGACATGAAATGCTATAAATCGATCCCGTCATTCCGGTACCGGATCAAGTCCGGCATGACGGATCCGGAATCTATGCATTTCAATAACTTACTGGATGCCGGATCAGGTCCGGCATGACGGTAAAAGTTTATGGGACAGCAGTGACGTAAAACCTAACCCGTAAAACGTAAAACTTTTTTATCTCCTACCTGACTATTCAGCTCCAATCTGTGTCAAACTCTGGCCTCACTTTTTTTCTCGAGGTAAGGACTATGCGCGTCATTCTTTTAGGTGGACCCGGTGCAGGTAAAGGCACTCAGGCAGGTTTCATTAAAGACAAATTCAATATTCCGCAGATATCCACGGGCGACATGTTGCGTGCCCATGTTAAAGCCGGCTCAGAGCTGGGCGTGGCGGCGAAGAAGATCATGGATGAAGGTGGGCTGGTCTCCGATGACATTATCATGGGCATGGTAAAAGAAAGAATTACCGATGATGATTGTAAAAACGGCTATTTGTTCGACGGCTTCCCGCGCACTATCCCGCAGGCCGAAGCACTGAAAGAAGCCGGTGTGCAGATTGATGCTGTGGTGGAAATCGATGTGCCGGATGAAGAAATAATCAAGCGTATGTCCGGCCGCCGTGTGCACCTGGCCTCCGGCCGTACTTATCATGTCACATTCAATCCACCGAAAATCGCCGGCAAAGACGATGAAACCGGCGAAGATCTGATCCAGCGCGACGATGACCAGGAAGACACAGTTAAAGCTCGCCTCAACATCTATCACGAACAGACAGAGCCACTAATTGAATTCTATACCCGCGAAGTCGATAACGGCCTGAATTACGTCAAAGTTGATGGCGTTGGCGGCGTTGATTCGATTCGCGATCAGATATTTAACGGATTAAATGCAGGCTAAAGGCTAAAGGCTAAAGGCTAAAGGCTAAAGGCTAAAGGCAGAGCATAAAAAATCATCTTTTTACTTTGCCTTTCACCTTTCACCTTTCACCTTTTACCTTCTTCTAATGTCTTCAAAGCTCCTTTCAAAACTCACCCTTGAGCGAATTCGCCCCTGGTTTGATGCCGGGTCTTTTCAGCGTGGGACTGATTACTGGAAGACTGGTCATGTCCGTCGGGTAAATACTACTGAAGAAGGTGCGGAGCTTGCGGTGCAGTCTTCTGTCTCCGGCAGCCGCAGTCTGGTCTATCATCAGGAAATCGAGGTCTATGAATATGATGGCCTGATCGAGCTTAGTGGTGAATGCAGCTGTCCGGTCAGCTTTAACTGCAAGCATGTGGTGGCGGTGCTGTGTGATTTGATTGATCGCTATGCCATTACGGCGAGTTCCGGTGAGATCGATCAGCCTGTTGAGGAATGGCTGGGCCAGTTGTCTGACACGACGGCTATAAGGGAGCATTCTGAAAGCAGCCGCGAGCCGAAGCAGGATTCAATACAGCTGCAGTATCTGATCAACCCGGAACCGGCAGATGTGGCTGATTCGCGTTTCAAGATCAGGGCCTCTGTTTTCAAGTCCCGGGTGCTGAAAAAGGGCGGCTACGGCAAGCCGGTCAAACATTCTTTTGACCGGCTTGGTGTCGGACACTATTTCGATGATTTTGTCACCCCTGCGGACAAACTGATTGGCTCGCTGGTAGGCAAGCAGGCGTCTTATGTCAGCCAGTCTTCCAGCCGGTTTCTGGATGGTGAGCTGGCTGAGCTGGCGTTGCAGAAGATGCTGCAGAGCGGGCGCTGCTACTGGAAGGATTTTTATGCCGAGCCGCTTGAGGCAGCTGCCGAGCGGACGCTGCAATTCAACTGGCAGGAAGAGCAGGAAGGCAGTGTGCTGCAGGCACAGGTGGTGCCGCCGGCCAGTCATATTTTCCGCGTCGACAACTTCTGGTATGTGGATGCCGAATCCGGGCAGATTGGCATTCTGCAATACAATGGCCTGGATGCGGAGCAGCTGGCACTTTTGCTGGATGCCCCTTTTATCCCGAAGAAAAAGCTGGAGGATGTCAGCCGTCATCTGATTCTTGACACACCGGCGATAAAAATCCCGTTGCCGGTCGACCTCGATATCGAACAAATCGCTGTAAATGTACAGACCCCGATTGTGAAGCTGCGCCTGATGGGGCTGGATCCTGATGAGCCTGGCGGGCTGCAGGGACAGACGAATACAGCACGCCTCAGCTTTCAATATGGGGATATTGAATGTCTGAAAATGGCCACGCGGGCGCGTGAGACATACATGCAGGGCAACACTGCTTACATAGTCAGCCGGAATATTGAGTTTGAACAGCAGGCACAGGAACTGCTCAGGCTGCTGGGCCTGCAGCTTGATGATGCGCAGGGTGCCATGACTATGGACTGGTGCTGTCCGGTCCGCAGTCGTACTGAAACCAGTCTGTTCTGGTATGAATTTATGCAGTCCAGTGTTGCCGAACTGCAGCGCAAGGACTGGCAGATCGAGTTTGATGACAGCTTTGGCCTGGCAATTGAAGAGGCCGGCGACTGGCATGCCCATGTGGAAGTCGAAGCTGGCGACAAATGGTTTAATCTCAAGCTCGGAGTGGATATCGACAGTGACGGCAAACAGCTGAATCTGCTGCCGGTGCTGCTGGAAATCCTGCAGCAGCACAGCCGGCCGGAACTGTTGCGTGAAAGTCTGCTGCAGTCGCCGGATTATTTTGTTCAACTTGAAGACGACCGCCTGCTGAAACTCGATTCAGCGCGTATGCTGACTATCTTCGACACCCTGCTAGAACTCTATGACAGCGATCCACTGGGCACTGACGGCGGACTGCTGCTGAGCCGTCATCAGGGTGCGCAGATGAGCGCTCTGCTGGAAAACCCGGATTTGCACTGGCACGGTGCCGGCACGCTGCAGGAACTGAATCAAAAGCTGCGGGATTTTGAGGGCATCCGCAGCGTGGATATCCCGCGCGGTCTGCAAACCGAGTTAAGGGATTATCAGCAGCAGGGACTTAACTGGCTGCAGTTTTTAAGAGAGTTTGAATTCAACGGCATCCTGGCTGATGATATGGGGCTGGGCAAGACGGTGCAGACGCTGGCGCATTTGCTGCTGGAAAAAGAAAGCGGCCGTATGCAGCAGCAGCCCAGCCTGATCATTGTGCCGACCTCGCTGGTCAGCAACTGGGCGCGTGAGGCGCGGATTTTTACCCCGGATCTGGATGTGCTGATCCTGCATGGAAGTGACCGCCATGCCCGCTTCGATCAGATTGATGATCATGACATCGTGATTACCACTTATCCGCTGTTAAGGCGAGATAATGAAAAACTGCTGGAGCATGAGTTCTACACCATCGTGCTGGATGAATCGCAGTTTGTTAAAAACCCGAAATCGAAAACTACTCAGGTCGTGTTTTCGCTCAAAGCCAGGCACCGTTTGTGCCTGACTGGCACGCCGTTGGAAAACCACCTCGGCGAGCTGTGGTCGATGTTTCATTTCCTGATGCCTGGCTTCCTGGGAGGTCTGACCCGTTTCAACAGGCTGTTCCGCAACCCGATTGAAAAACAGGGCGATATTATGCGCCAGGAGCAGCTGCGTCAGCGCATCAAACCCTTCCTGCTGCGCCGCAGCAAACAGGATGTGGCCAGCGAACTGCCGGCTAAAACAGAGATTATCCGCACGGTCAGCCTGCAGGGCAAACAGCGTGATTTATATGAGAGCATCCGCATCGCAATGGATGCCAAGGTCAGGCAGGAAATCACCAGTAAAGGCCTGTCACGCAGCCACATAATGATCCTGGATGCGTTGCTGAAACTGCGCCAGGTATGCTGTGACCCGCGCACCCTGTCGCTGACGCAGGCCAGCAACGTCAATCAGAGCGCCAAGCTGGATCTGTTGATGGATATGGTGCCGGAGATGATCGAGGAGGGCCGCCGCATACTGATTTTTTCACAGTTCACGCGCATGCTTAGCCTGATCGAAGACGAGCTGAAGGCGGCAAATATCGACTACTGCCTGCTGACCGGCCAGACCCAGAAACGCGATGAACAGGTAGACCGTTTCCAGAGCGGCGAAGTGCCGGTATTTCTGATCAGTCTGAAAGCCGGTGGCGTCGGCCTTAACCTGACCGCCGCCGACACCGTCATCCACTACGACCCCTGGTGGAACCCCGCCGCTGAAAACCAGGCCACCGACCGTGCTCACCGTATCGGCCAGGACAAGCCGGTATTCGTCTACAAACTGATCGCCGAAGACACTATAGAAGACCGCATATTAGCCCTGCAGAAAAACAAACAGGCACTGGCCGATTCGATCTACCAGGAAGCCGGCAGCCAGGGCAGCAAGCTAACGGCGGATGATTTGTCGGAATTGTTCAAACCGATTGGGGAATAAAAGAAGTTTTAAGTTTCAAGACGAAAAGAGTCGGTTTTCTGACTTTGATTTTATCTTGACACTTGAAACTTGAAACTTGAAACTTATCTTCATATATAATCTACAAACAACATGCATGCCCATAGTCGCCAGGAACCCGACAACCTATGACATCCAGAAAAAGCAGCTATAATTATGATGAATTGATCGCCTGTGGCCACAGCGAGCTGTTTGGTCCCGGTAATGCACAACTGCCGTTGCCGAATATGCTGATGTTTGATCGTATCACCGAGATTAGTGAAGATGGCGGGGATAGTGGCAAGGGGCATATTATTGCTGAACTGGATGTAAGGCCGGATTTATGGTTTTTTGCCTGCCATTTCGAAGGAGATCCGGTGATGCCGGGTTGCCTCGGGCTGGATGCTATGTGGCAGCTGGTTGGTTTTTATCTCGGCTGGCTGGGCGGGCCGGGTCATGGTCGGGCACTGGGCGCCGGAGAGGTGAAGTTTTCCGGCCAGGTCACGCCGGATGTCAAAACAGTGACCTACAGGGTGAATCTCAAGCGCGTTATTCAACGCAGGTTGTTCATGGGTATAGCCGATGCCACACTGGAAGCGGATGGAAAGGAGATTTATACTGCTAATAACTTGAAGGTGGGACTGTTTACTTCAACAGAGGGATTCTAGATAACATGCGCAGAGTAGTTGTAACAGGTATGGGAGTGGTTTCTAGCTTGGGTAATAATGTTGCCGAGGTGCTGGATTCACTGAAAAATGGCCGTTCCGGTATTCGTTTTAGCGAAGTACAGGCGGAAATGGGCTTTCGCAGCCACGTAAATGGCCCGATCGACATTGACCTGGCTGAAGCCATTGATCGCAAGATTCTCCGCTTCATGGGCGGTAGCGCGGCATACAACTATATCGCCATGCGTGAAGCCATTGAAGATTCCGGCCTGTCAGAAGATCAGGTCAGCAATGTCCGTACAGGCCTCATCGTGGGGTCCGGTGGCGGTTCAACATCAAATGTAGTGCAGGCAGCGGACAATATGCGCGAGAAGGGCATACGTCGTGTTGGCCCGTACATGGTAACAAGAACTATGGCCAGTACCACCTCGGCCTGTCTTGCGACACCGTTCAAAATCAAGGGTGTCAAT
>JAYEGM010000030.1:0-5484 GCA_034659075.1 Pseudomonadota bacterium | reverse complement strand
CAGTTTCGCATTGGGAGGCATCTAATCAAAGCCCATCATTATCGTGAACTCCGTTCTAGATCATATTCCGAATGGAAACAGGTTACCTGTGCCCAATGAAGGTTGGTAATGAAAAATCGAGGTTTTGTTTTGGTCCCAAGTGGTTAAGTTGACAGTACCGTTACAGCACCAAGTCATCAATATCTACGTTTAATACTCTGGCTATTCTGGTCAATACTGATACTGATCCTGGTTTTTTCCCTGCTTCAATCTGGGAGATGTAAGACTTGCCGACCTTGGCTTTATAGGCAAGATTTTCTTGTGTCATATTGCGAAATTCCCGCCAGACTCGCAGCGGATGCACGTCACTGGAAAGCAGGAGCCTGGTTACCTCTACAGGGACAACTTCATCCTCACCAGATTCGATTTCACGCATTGCATGGTCTGCAGCACGGATATCCTCTGCATTTTCGGCCAGTTCCAATAGCCTGCGATATCTATCAATAGGCACGACCGCATATTCCGGTTTGCCGTTCCTCTCAATAATCTGTACCTGTGCATTCATTTGTATATATCACCTCTTGGTCCAACCTTGATTACGAGCAGCATCAGTACGTCCTCCTGAATGTTGCATATTGCCCTGTAGCCGCCGACCCGAAGCCGCCAATAATCTGAGCCTGTCAGTGGCTTCCAGTTGCCACTGTATTTTGCAGGGTCTTTCGCTATTGTCTCAATTTCATCCTGCATCTTCTGGCGTAGCTTCATAGGCATCTTTTTCATTCCCTTGATTGCTGACTTCTTAAACATAACCTTGAACATAAATATAGTTTATCTAGATGTTTACTATATGTAAACTATTATTTCTCTGAATGCATTGTCCCTGAAGTAGAAACCCGTCCCTGTAGTTTGTTGTTCTGCATTTCTTCGATGATGGTAATGGCTGTATTGCCTGGGCAATTACAGACACTCCGTCAGGCCCTGCAGGGGCAGGGAGGCTTAGACAAGATTCAGTATGTCTCTGTGAGTTCGTACATCCCTCCCGAAGGCATCTTATCCCCCACAGCTACTGATATCGTCTTTCCTGAACGGAATTTGTATATCCCCTAGATGGTCTATATTTGATGCGTCAGTATTTCAAAAAAAGGAAGACGCATTCTATAAAATGATTAATAATGAACATAGAAAAATTAATCTCTACCAGAAGTACAGAGCTCGCATGAAAAAACAAGAAGTCATTAAGCTGCTTTCTGAGAACAAGACTAAGCTGATGCAGGATTTTGGTGTCACCGATCTCGCATTGTTTGGCTCAACATCACGCGATACTGCGGGGCCACAAAGTGATATCGATATACTAGTGACGTTTGATGGCCCAGCCACATCCAGTTGCTATTTTGGCCTGCAATTCTATCTTGAAGACCTGCTTGGCTCACCTGTCGACCTGGTTACTGACAAAGCTCTGCGACCGGAATTACGCCCCTATGTCGAGCAAGAGGCGATTCATGTCTGATAGCGCACCTCCTGTGCGTGAATGGCTGTTTTATGTCAGTGATATGATCGAGTTCGCTGAGAAAGTGCTGACTTACACGGAGGGCATGAATCAGCTTTCATTCACTGATAGTGGAATAAGCTATGATGCCGTATTGCGAAACCTGGAACTGATTGGCGAGGCAGCAACACATATTCCAGAATCTGTTCGACAAAGCCACCCGGAAATTCCATGGCGTAGGGTCATTGCAACGCGCAACCGCCTTATTCATGCTTATCTTGGAATTGATAACGATATTATATGGAGTATTATCTGTGATGATATTCCTCCTCTATTAACTGCATTAAAACAGATAAAACAAGAGCCACCACAGAAGTAAGCTTGGTAAAAAATTATGAAATTAATCAGGGTGGTTGTTGTACTAGCAGATAATTTCTAGTTCCGTAGTTCTCTAAATTACGTTAGCAAGCTATTGATAAATAACTAAATATTTAATACTTGTGAGCGTGCACAAATCCGGGGGATAAGGTCGAACCCCCTTGGGGACGCCACATTGCCTTGTAATTCATTGAATTATAAGAATAAATCAAGCCCTGTGTTTTTCTAAAAAGCACGGGGCTTTTTAATACCTTGATTTTATTCAAAATATTCTGGGGGTTCGCATCCCCCTCCCGACGCCACACTATCCCCCACGCACCGATATAAAGGTGCTACATTTTGAACTGTATCGAGTGCGATGTGATGCCCAATCGATGGAAGCTGGGCTTGTCATATTGAAGTTAATTGTCGGGCGAGGAGGTCAGGGTGAACCTGTTATTACCATAATGAGACCAAACGGGAATTAGAAAAAATCTGGAATCCTCCAGCATCTTGCCCCTGACTACTTGGGATAAAGTGATAACTTCATTTAAATTAAGGATGAAATCTTGAGTGCATATTCTGGACGAACGTGAACACTAATTCTGGCGCATCGTGAACACCTATTTTGATTGATGGTGAACACCGATTCTTGTGTGAACGTGAATACTATTAGTGGTTCACCAGAATCACCGTTCACGATCAACCAGAATCTTTTCCATGTATTGAACATTCACTGCTAACCTACCCGATTTCTATCGGGAACATTTATGTGCCTACATAGGGCGGTAACTTAAAATTTATCCGCTTAAACGTATATGTTGACATTATACGGTAAGGAGTATATATAGGTAATATGCGATAGGTCGTATAAAGAGGCTATGTGGTGGGAAAGATCATACGCAACAACAAAGATCTCGGTGAGGCAATACGCCTGGCACGCAAGACTAAGGATTTGCGGCAGGTTGATGTTGCCCAAAAAGCGTCCGTCCGCCAGGCACTGGTCTCAGACCTTGAGAATGGTGCGACCACGGCAAAGCTCGACACCGTGATCAGGGTGCTGGCTGCCCTGGACATGGACCTGTCCATCGTCCCACGGCAGAAAGCCGGTTTCGATCCAACGGAGTATTAAAGGAGTCTGATGGGACGTAAACGCCAAAAACGCGTGCTGGATGTTTATGTCGGCTCAAGTAAGGTTGGCAGGTATTCCCGCGAACCAAGCGGTGCAACATCGTTTCGTTATGATCCTGACTGGTTATCGTCTGAAAAAGCATTTCCCATTTCTTTGTCCATGCCGCTGTCCGATCGTGTCTGGTCAGGGGAGGGTGCGACCAGCTACTTCGACGGGTTATTGCCCGATGATCGCACCGTAAGAGAAAAAATTGCTGCGCGTGAGCAGGCTGATAGTGCCGGTATCTTTGATCTCCTGGCCGTCATCGGGCGGGATTGTGTGGGGGCGCTGCGTTTTGTTCCCGAGGGCCTTGATCCCGGTGACCCGACAAAAATGGAATACAGGCCGGTATCCGATGATGAGATTGCCTCCCGGATCGCTTCCCTTGGAAGCATACCCCTCGGTGTCCATGCCAATGATGATGACTTTCGTATCTCCATCGCCGGGGTACAGGAAAAGACCGCCTTTCTCCGGATCGATGACCAATGGCAGCTTCCGCTAGGGCCCACACCGACCTCACATATCTTCAAACCTGCCATGAAAGAAGGCCCGGCAGGTGCTGATTTTTCCGATACACCCTGGAATGAATGGCTTTGTCTTGCACTATGCCGCGCACTGGGCCTTGAGTCGGCAAAAGCCGAGGTACTGATATTTGATGATAAACCCGTGATTGCCATTGAGCGTTTTGATCGGATCTGGCAAGACGGCGTGCTATACCGGCTGCCGCAAGAGGATATCTGTCAGGCGCTGGGTGTTCCGCCTGTACGGAAATATCAAAGCGATGGCGGCCCCGGCATTGTTGATGTTCTGGGTTTCCTGAACGGCGCGATCACTCCGTATGAAGACCGTATGGCCTTCATGAAGGCGCAGATTGTATTTTGGCTGCTGGCCGCCATCGATGGTCATGCCAAAAACTTCTCGATATTTTTGTCGCCAGGTGGCTACAGGCTCACCCCTCTGTACGATGTGATGTCGGCAGCACCCTGGCCGGAATTCCCAGATCAAAAGATCAAATTAGCAATGGCCCTAGGGAACAAAAACACTTATCGTCTAAAACAAATCCAGCTCCGGCATTTCTATCAGACGGGTCAAAAAGCCGGGCTGCGTGAGCAGGACATGGATAGCATCTTTTCTGGTCTGACCGTGAAAATGGATGATGCAATTGCGGAGACGGCAGCTTTGGCAGCCGATTCCGGCATGCCGGAATCAACGATTGAACCGATCCTTGCCGGTGTGAACAAGCGGGCGGGAGTGCTATGACACCTGTGAATGATATGCCTACGGGTTAGAACTGGAATATGTCTCTGAACGAAGCCGACACATGCCGAGTCTATGTAACGCCGGGCCTACGAGAGGTAGTCTGGGAGACATCGCCGTATTCAATCACCGAGCAGTATACGTTTACAGATGGCCGCGTGGAATTCGTTGGTAACAAAACGAGGCGTGGCGAACATGCCGGCTTCAAACTGGACAAATTTGTTGATGTCGGCCCATACCACTATGGGGCCGTATTCCTCAAAATTTAACGATAATCACGGAGATATCTATGAAAGAAACAATGCAGAAAGTAATGGAAAAATGATGTCGGGCATGATGAAGCCCGAGGGCATGCCGCACATGATGGAAACAATGATGGACAGCGTGTTCAAGGAAATGGCGACCGAAGATCGCGTGGGTTTCATGCAGAACATGATGCCTCGCTGCATGTCCATGATGTTTTCCGAGCTGGAACCAGAAGCCCGTAAGGATCTGGCCGGAGCCATGCTGAATCGTATGGTGGATGAATTGAAAGGCCAACTGGATAACTGATAAGAGGAGAGAAATATGGATAAGCCTGGGATGAATCCCCAGATGGGGATGGGCATGATGTAGAAAATGATGGGGAGTGAAGGTGGTAGCCCCATGCAGATGTGCAAGGAAATGACGTCCTCCATCAAAAAAACCACCTCACTGACTGCCTTTGCAACACCAGAATTGTACTCGTTATTCAGCGATTGGCTGGAAGGCAAGAAAAAGGAAGTGCTCTATACCTTTACGAAGTCCGGAAAGTATGAACTTGCGGGTATAGCCAAGGCACTGAAATTAACACCGGAGAGTACCGCCTATCTGTTGGCGCGCATGGCCGCCGAAGAAAAGTTGACGCTTGAGGTAAAAAGCACAGGATCAGTTAGCAAGCCTGCAGCGAAAAAGAAGGCCAAGAAAAAGAAGGCAGCCAGCAAGAAAAGGACTAAATAAAATATTAGATCTTTGCCGAATACAGTTCTGCATCGTTTATGTGTGAAGTCCTGGTGTTGATTTACATCAAAAATCATTGGAATGTAAACTAAGTCTTTACATCTGTAAGCAATGTGTTTACATTATACTTAATGCTTAAGACGTTCAAAAATAAAGGGCTGAAGGAATTGTTCGAGAAAGGTCAGAGCAGGAAAATTAATAAGCAGTTACATGCCCGCTGTTTACGCCGTCTTGATGTTATGGATGCAGCAACAAA
>JAYEGM010000029.1:0-5491 GCA_034659075.1 Pseudomonadota bacterium | reverse complement strand
AGTGGTGTTACGTAAAACCTAATACGTAAAACGAATCTGTTCACTCTTTGACTTCATAAAAAATCATCTGGTTCATGATTTATTGGTATCATTAATAAAATACCGAAGAACACAGGAATCGTTAAAATGTCACCACAGTCACAGATGATAGACCGTCGCGAAAGCCGTGTACGCAAACAGCTTACGGCACTGTTTGAAGCCACCGACAGGGCCGTGGAAAATGCCCTGGTTTGTATTAAACATCACGATACAAAACTGGCGCAGACGATTATTGACAGTGATGCTGAAATCAATCAGCTGTATCACAGTACTGAAGAAGAATGCGTGTTTGTCATCGCACGCATGCAGCCAATGGCACGTGATCTTCGCGAACTGATCTCAGACATGCAAATTGCCGCAGAGCTGGAACGCATTGGCGATTATGCCGCCACGATAGCCAATAAAATCCAGCTGATGGATGTTCCTCCACCCACAGAAATTCTTGAAGCAGTCGGGCAGCTGGGCGGACAATGCAGAGATATGCTGGCCAAAGTCTGGAAAGCCTACGAAGTCCACGACATTGAAATGGCGCGCGAAACCGCCGGGCTGGACAATGAAATCGATTCCGCTGAGAAGGCAATCACCCGGCAGGTATTTGCGTGGCAGAAAGAAAATCCGGATGCTTTCATGATCAGCGCCTATACCCTGTGGATTACCCACAGCCTGGAACGTATTGGTGATCGCGCAACCAACATCGCCGAGCGGGTAGTCTATATCGCAACCAGTCAAACAGAAGATTTGAATTAAACGTTTCTGCTACTTAATGAATTATGTATCACGATTTACGTATTAGGTGTTACGTCACTGCTGTCCCATAAACTTTTATCGTCATGCCGGACTTGATCCGGTACCGGAATGACGGATTCTATGATTGTTTTTCATGTCTCTTAAGTTTCTGATTGTCCATAGAGCAAGCTAAATCAACACACTGCATTCAGTCTTGTGTTCTTTATGGGACAGCAGTGAGTTTACGTAAAACCTAATACGTAATACGTAAAACTTTCTTTAGTTTTTCCTTTAACCTTTAACCTGCCGTTACCCATTTCCTCTTCACCAAAAAAACGGCTCCCCATAATATATGGGAAGCCGCTACCTGGAAAAATATAGCCCGTGTAACTGACTACTTGCTTTTTCCTTTTCTGACAGTGATGGTGATGGAGCTGGATGCACTCATACCCTGATTGTCAGTGACTGTCAGCGTCACCTGGTATTTACCGGTCACGCTAAACTTATGCACTGGTTTAACTTCTGAGCTTAAATTCCCATCCATAAAATCCCAGTGGTAAGCCGTGATGCTTCCATCCGGGTCAGACGAAGAGGAGGCATCAAAATTAACCACCAGTGGTGCTTTTCCAGCCGTCACATCAGAACCGGCTACTGCCACAGGTGCCTGGTTTTGGGCTGGTGGTGGGCCAGAAATAGTACCATTAGACAGCACGAAACCATGTGTGACGCCATCTTTCAGTCCGACACCCACGATGTCCCCGTATTCATTGATAGCCGTTGCCCGGGTTAAAATCCATCCCGCCGGTAACTGAACCAGGTCATTCAAATCACTCATTTGACCATTTTCCCAGAGAAACGCATGGTATTTAGCAGGATCGCTAAGACTGGTGTTAGCCGTTACCAGCCAGGAAGTACCGACCACCTGGTTCAGGTCGTTAATGTCATAGGCTGAGCTGGTCAAACCCGGTTCTGAACCGGGGCCATTACTTGGAAGGGTACCCAGGTTTTGCAGTGTGCCCGTGTCATAGTCATAGAGAAAGGCGAAAGAGTAGTCGCCAGTACTTGAATTGCTGCCAGTGGCACCGACAATCATGTTGCTATTGTTGATATCAACAGCACGCCCTCCGTAGGGAGTAGGCAGGTAGACGACGTCGGTAAAATCGTTCACAGGTCCATTTTTGTCAATCAAAATGGCTGCATAACCGGCTAACCCGTAACGATATTTATAGCCAACCGCGTAGTCAGCGTTGATAGCGTTGAGGATGAACCTGTCTGCATAAACCCCCTCACGCGTTCCTCGGGAATATAGCCTCGCAATATCGAAGACATTCCACTTCTTGCCATCAAATATAGCGGGATTGTAAGGCAACGACCTTGGCTGATAAGGATTCGTTCCCACTTTATATCCTGCTACCTCACCCGACTGGTTAATCCCGAAAGCACCGTAGTTACTCCAGTCACGATAATTGCCATTCACAATAAATGCACCGTCAATCGTACTGCCGGCAATCTGCCCTTTATCATTTACCGCATTGGCACTGGTTCCGCCTTTGATAGACTCAAAACCATTGCCTGAAGACCAGCTGAATGCGGTGCCTGGATACTGGTCCGTATTGCTGGAACCAACAACCACACCAAGATTATTAATGGCCCTGGGTTCTACATTTGGACCCAGATCAAACAACTCGTATGCCAGCGCCGGTGAATTCGCAATTACGCCCAAAAGCGCCAATGGAAGTAAAGATTTGAAAAATCCGTTAGCGTATCGAATAATTTTGTTCATTATTATTACCTTTTAAATAAATAGAATGTGACTGAGTAGGGTGAGAATAGTGAACCAGTCTTAAAGAAATATTAATGATTGAGATAACGGATATACGGCACAAAAGGATACTCTGAAAGGTACTGCTGAATGACAAAAGCCTGAGCATGGAACAGTTAAAGGTAGGCTGGCCTGGCACAAAAAAGTACCAAAAGGAGCAAACACTAACCGACCGGAATCAATCGTGGTCTGACACCTATTGTTTCGTATTAGGTGTTACACGTCACTGCTATCCCGTAAACATTTTAATGGGGTTAGCTAAATGATTTGTATTAGTGAAAAATGTTTTTTATGAGATTTATAGACATGAAAAATATGCCGTCATACTCCTCGCGAATGTGGGTATCCAGTAAGTTCTTGATTTCTACTAATGACAACGTCACTGGATTCCGGCATTCGCCGGAATGACGAGTTTGTGGGACAGCAGTGGTGTTATGTAAAACCTAAATCCTAAAACGTAAAACTTTCCCCTTACCGGAGGCGCGCCCTTGCGGCGAAAAATCAGCTGTTTATCTTTTCTTTTTGTTGCCTGGTCCTGGCAATGGTTGAGTTAATCGCAGGAGTTGAACCTTTTAGTGAGAACTTCATTGTAATTTTTTTTCCGTTATCACCGAGATATTGAAGCTTCAGCTTATCACTATCAAAAATGTTATGAATGAATTCATCCATGATATCAACAATTGTTGCATGTCTTTGCTTATATGCACGCATATAGGCGTAGATAACTATCGAGTTTTCGAATTGAAGCCGTACTTTGTACTTTTTACCCAGCTCGAAAAAGTATTTATCTGCTTTTTCCGAAATACAAAGGCTAATCATTTTCTGCATATCCCTGGTTCTGCAGCGAAAAGTCAGGCCAACACCATGCACATTTTTCGACATGGTCAGGGCAGAGTAGTGGCCGCCTTGCTCTTCAGTCATGGCAGCCCAGTCATCAAATAAATCTTTACCAACACCCGATACTGTTGATTGAGAGAGCTGGGCTGTTTTTTTATCTCGTAGGAAGCTTAGTAGACCCATTTATTCATCCTGCTTATTTTCATTTTTCTGTAACCCTTTGCTTGTCTGTACATATAAATAGCAAATTCGAGTATAGTTGTGAATATTAATAATAGTACGATTATCCAGAAATGCTCTGTTATTTGTTAGTCCTTTTCCCCCATAGTCCTTAGTACTTAGTCTTTCGTCCTTAGTCCTCTGTCCTGAATCTTTCCCCATTGCACCTGAAGCATAGACTTGGGAGAATGTCGAATAACTAAGGGTCCTCAAGTAAGAACTGAATAAATCGTGGTCTGTCCCTAATACTTCCAGCAGTTACATTCAGGGCTTTGAAATGAACATTCTAATTACCGGGTCATCAGGATTGATTGGAACACATCTATTGGATGTCCTGACTTCTAGCGGCCATAAAGTTTTGCGAATGCTAAGAAGTCATCCCGATAAGCAGCCTTTCTACTGGGATCCCTCTGCAGGAATCATCAAGCTTGATGATTCAATCGTTATCGACGCAGTGATCAATTTAGCCGGTCCGGGTATTGCTGATGGCCGCTGGAGCGAAAAAAGAAAGAAGCTCATCCGGGACAGCCGGGTAAAAGGAACACGTCTGCTATCAGATACCCTGGCGGCGATGCACAACAGGCCGAAGGTGTTTATCTCCGGATCAGCTATCGGGTATTACGGGGACACCGGTGATCAGGTCGTTGATGAGTACAGCGGTCCAGGTTCAGGGTTCCTGGCCGATGTTGCCCAACACTGGGAAGAAGCTGCCCGGACTGCATCCGATGCAGGTATCCGTACTGTGAATATCCGCACCGGCGTCGTGCTGAGTCCCGAGGGAGGCATGCTCAATAAGCTGTTGCTTCCGTTCAAGATGGGATTAGGAGGTATTATCGGTTCAGGTCAGCAATACTTAAGCTGGGTGAGTCTCAACGAAGTCGTCAGTATGATTCATTTCATACTCGAAAATGAGTCTATTGCCGGCCCTGTGAATCTTGTTTCAAAACAGCCAGTCACCAATTACACATTTACAAAAACACTGGGCTCTATCCTTAAGCGCCCAACCCTCATCGCGCTTCCTGCTTATGCGGTGAAACTGGTGTTTGGTGAAATGGGTGAAGAGCTGTTGCTATCCGGCACAAGAGTACAGCCAAAACGCTTGATTGAGGGGGACTATAAATTCAAAGATGTAGACTTAAAAGCAAGCTTAGCGTCTTTTTTGTGATCTGCCTTATTCCTGTGTCCTGAATGTTTCATGCACCAGCATTTCACGGTAAAGTAATACATATGCGAACGAACGAAACAATATCACGTCATGATCGAGAGCCAGAGAAACATCGGTCACATTTCAGAAAACTGCTGCCCTTTGTGATTGCTGCTGGTTTTTTTCTGTTTATTGCCAGTCAGGAGATCCCCGGCTTCCGCCACGCCATTGAATATTACACATCAAATGAACGCTGGCAGGCCAGCGAAACATGCAACAACAAAGCCCTGCAGCTGGGCATATCGCCAGATTTTATGCGGATCATCGAGTACGGTGACGTTCATAAAACGGAAAATGGCTTTTTTATCGAAAACATAATTACAGGGGAGATGGCCGAGCAGGGCGGTGAGCAGCGCTTCATCGTCGATTGCTATACCGATCCTGCCGGAAACCTGGTTCGAGCCGACAGGCGCAAGCCGTAGGCATTCAGCGACAGTATACTTACTTCGACCGGCTATATACTAAGCCGGAATTACGGAATTAATGCGCTGTTGGGATATAGCATGAAAATGTACAGACTACCGCTGTATGTAATGCTGGTATACGCTGCACTGCTCAGTGTTTCATCTGCACAGGAGCTGGAGCCACGCCGTTGGTCACATGTGCCCGTCGACACCAATATTTTTGCCGTGGGCTACGTCAGA
>JAYEGM010000028.1:0-19345 GCA_034659075.1 Pseudomonadota bacterium | reverse complement strand
CTCATCATAATCCCTGTCTAACACAGGCCTGATTCCGGTCATACCTGCTGACTCAAGCACAGATTTTCCGTTGCTGGAGTCATTGAGTGACAGCAGGCTATTTTTAATTTTATCCTTTTCATTCACCTCCATGTCCCCACGTATGGCCCATGGTAGATGCGCTAAAGACTTTGATTTTGCCAACAGCCTCAGTTTACTAATATCGATTTTTTTCCTGATTATAGGAAATTTAACCACCAGGTCAGCCACACCTGCGGCGTCTGCCTGCTTATAGTAAACACTAATTATTGATTTAAGCGGTTGCAGTGTAGCCATGCCGATATAAGAATCACCGCTAAGACCTGCCTGCTGTAAAAGATCACGTGTCATGATAGAAGCTACCATTGCATGGTCACCCCCGCCGAAAACAATTAATTTTCCCCTCAGGTCATCAATACGCTTGATATCACTCTCCTTTAAAACCCACAGCGCCCCGGCAATATTGCCCTCACCGAACTCCTCATTTTTAAGTATAGCCTGCCATCCCGATTTTGCATTCGCACGAACATAATGGTACTGATTTAAATGAACAAGATCGTAATCACCATTTTCCAGCCTTGACCAGAAAGCCGGCATATCAGGTGGCACATCTATCGAAACTTTCCTGTCCAGTTGTTCTGCAAGATATTCCGCCAGGGGTGTAAACATTTTTGTCGTGACTGCAACACTGCGACGAGGAAATATACCAATTCGAAGAATATCATCTGCCAGCAATACGGAAATATCCGAAAAAAAGAGCGACAAAATGACAATAAGCTTCATCATGTTCTTATAATTTTGTTTCATCACACGCTCTCCAACCCTCTACTAGACAATATTTATTTTTATTAGCCATCCCACCGACAAGAATGTAGAGCCATTGACTAACCCCACCCTTTAGAAACTTTTAGAAACTCTGCCCGGTAACCCGCCTCATTCAAAATCATTCTAGCTACAGACAAGCATCCGGATGAATCTCAATAAATTATGTGCGAGTCCGGGATTGTGAATCAGTCTGTAAGCCAGAGATATGGCATGTGGCCGAAGGATCCTTAAAGATTACAGGATCAAACTACTGCCGACTTCAAACACTGCCCCCCTAATTCTTTTATTTTTCCAGGCAGTGACTGAACAGGTGTTAATCTATGTTTAGCATATAACTAGTTGATTGTGAATAAAAGTCAGATTTACATTACCCTGACAGGAACTTCCAGCTCGATAGCCCCCCATTTTTAAACAGAGGTTCCCTAAGCCATATTTTTTCCACAAAATCTGTGGATAAGTCTGTGCAATAACTCAAAGATCCTGCGCCTACGCCCTCGCCCATGGATCATGCTGCGATTCTGCCTTATTATTAGGCATATTTTATTTATTATATTAATATCAATGAGTTATATTTTATATGTACAGAACCTTTACAAGCATGCTGCTATTCCAATAACATCCGAATGGTTTTTTTTGATGATTGTGAACAAGTTTATATAAGTAATTGATTTTTAAGTTACACAAATGCCAGGTCTGAAATATGAATAGTATAGATAATCAGCAAACAGTCAGTTTTGTCCGACTTGCCGCGTCAATTTTTTATGATGCTCTTTTATTGACTGCGGTCCTGTTTTTTGCAACTTTACCTCTTATTTTGATCCCTGAGGATATACGATCAATTCCAGTAGTCGAGGTAATGAAAGTCCTGTGGTACTTACTGGTAAGTTATATCTATTTCGCAGGGTTCTGGCTGAAAAGCGGACAAACCCCCGGAATGAAACCCTGGAAGATTGTTCTGGTAAATCAGCAGGGAGGCAAACCGAATAAAAAGCAGGTCACCCTGCGATTTTTTTCAGCAATATTGTCCTGGGCCCTGGCAGGTCTTGGTTTTCTGTGGATGATCGTAGATCGTAATCATTTAAGTCTTCATGATCATTTGTCTGGCAGCAGACTGCTGTTGGTAAAGAAACCATAGGGTTTGCTTTTTTTGTGCTGGCGCACAAAAACCCCCTCAAGCAACCTTCTTCAACATAGTCAGCGCTATACCCAAAAATATCAACAAGGGAATAAATGCCCCCGCCATTGGCGGAATACCATAAATAAGGACCAGAAACCCGAAACCCTTCGCCATAGCAAAGAACACCAGTCCAAGCATAATCCCAAGAAACAAGGTACCACCCACTCCTCCACTGCGTACACTGCGAAAGACGAAGGGAATACCCAGTAAGACCATGACGATTATTGCCAGTGGTGCTGAAATCTTTTGCCAGAATGCCAGTTCGTAGCGATCTGTATTCTGCGAGTTTTTCTTTAAGTGTTTTATGTATCTATCCAGATCAACCGCAGATAATTGCTCGGGCCTGACAAGAAAGACTTTGAGTACTTTCGGCCCCAGTTTTGAATGCCAGTTTGCTGATTTAAGATGTATGGTCTTAATGCCCTTTTCGGACAAAACACTCTGGCGCAGGTTGTAGAGCACCCATTGATTATCATCAAATTTGCCACTGTCCGCGACCGCTGCTGAGCGCATATTTCCATCACCATCAAATTCAAATATTTTGACATTTAGAAGCTTCAGATCAGGCAGCATTTCTCCCACCTGGATAATAGAATTATCATCGCGCATCCATAAACCAAAATCTGACTGCTGGGTAACACTTTTCTGCAGTGCTACTGAACGACCGCGCTGCGCCTGCGTTTCTGCAAAGGGTGTAACAAATTCGCCAATCAATACAGCCGATAGAATGATAATTGCAGCACTCTTCATCACCGAGCCGGATATTCCCATGATCGACATGCCGGCTGCGCGCATAACGATCAATTCAGAATCAACTGCCAGCGAAGACAGGCCAAGCATGGTTCCTAGTAATGCCGCCATTGGGAAGATTTCGTAGATAACACGCGGTGTGCTTAGAATAAGAAATACCATCATATCGATGAAACCGTAATTTCCGGTACCAACGCGCGTAACCTCATCCAGAAACTGAATGAACATGAACAGCCCAACCAGTACAAATATCACCATAGACGTGTATTTGAAAATGGTGCGCCCAAGGTACCAGTCGATAATATTCATCAGCGGCGCAACCAGTCGAAGCCAGGTATTAATGGGCGGTTTGCCATCCTTCGGTGCAACATATAAAAAGCGAAAATCAGGAAAATCCCATGTACCCACCACATACCGACATATACGGGCAGCGTCCCGGATTTTAACAGGGCATGCGCAAAACCAAGGATATTGGAATAAAGAAAGTACATACCAATGGCCCCCATGATACGTCCAAGCCGTCCCCGCCGTACATCAAGAGAACTAAAAGCCAGTGCCAGTATGGCGAGTACGGGAACGATGGCTACCTTTGACAGGCGCCACTGGATTTCGACCTTGTGAACCCTTTCATTACTTTCCAGCAGGTCACCGAAGGGCATTTCTTTGGGGTACAAATTTTCAGAAACTTTCTTTACCGGTTTTATCCGGATAGCGTAAGTTTCAAAATCAATCATACGGTAGTCAGCATTGCCGGGTATCCCTTCATAACGGGAACCATTTCTAAGAATAATAAATCGGTCACCTGTATTGGCATCGATTTGCTGAAAGCCTTTTTCGGCCACCACTACGCCTTCCCTTTTCTGAGCCTCACCATAGACAAAAATATTACGCAGAGTATTGTCATCCAGCCCGACTTCTTCAACGTAGTAGACTGCCTGGCCATTTTGCGCCTCATTAAAAATTCCGGGTGTAATGGCAGAGACCATGGCCCGTTCAAGACCTTCCTGTTTGAGTGTTTTGGCCTTAACATCTGCGCCGGGAGCAATAAACAGAGCAAACATTGCAATAATTGTAGCCAGCACCAGGCCCATCATAATCAGGGGTTTCATAAGCCGCTTTAGTCCGACACCACTGGCCGCCCATATAGAGAGTTCGTTATCACGTATCCAGCGGTCCATTACCATCAAAATGGCAAGAAAAAACATGACCGGCAACAGCACATCAAAAGTTGAAACCAGCCGTAAACCGAGAAGGGTCAGCACCAGATCTGCAGGCACGTCACCCCTGGCTGCCTGCGACAACAGCGATACCAGCCTTGCTACCAGAAATATGCTGAAAATCACGATGGTAGCGGCTATTCCGGTGTAGGTAATTTCCCGAGTAAGTGATCGATCGAGAATCAATGCTATATCCTGCCCCTTCTATGGGTTAAAACAGGCCTGACAACCTGTATATTAAATCCAGTGATGATAATCTTAGTAAACGATATTCTTCGACATCGCGAGTAGCATGCTGGCGAAGCAATCCCTGAACACATTATTATAAGATGAGATTGTCATGCTTACTCGCAATAACGGGATTCTATGAATTATTCAGAGCTTCCCTTAGAATATATAGAGCAATATATCATACGTCCCTGAAGCACGAAATCCTGAGGAAGAAATGATGGAATTTAATGTAAAAAGCGGCAGCCCGGAAAAGCAGCGTACGGCATGCCTGGTACTGCCTGTATTTGAGGACCAGGTACTAAGCGCTGCTGCCAGGAGCATTGATAAAGCAACCGGACGCACGATTTCATCCCTGCTAAAGCGTGGCGATATTTCCGGCAAATGCGGTAAGACACTCATGCTGCCACAGGTTTCCGGCATTCCTGCAGATCGGATCTTGCTGGTAGCTTGTGGAAAGCCCGCTGAATTCAGTCAACAAAAGCTGCTTAAAGTCACAGAAATTGTCATTAGATGTCTTCAACAGAGCAATATTACCGAAGCATCTTTATTCCTGCCTGAAATCGTTATAGACAACAGTCATATCGGTAGCCGCATAGAGCAGATTATTATTCAGGCCACCCATAGTAGCTATCAATCCGATAGCCTGAAAACAAACCATCAGGAAAACAAGTCCCCACTGCGAAAGATTACCCTGTTCGTTCCGGAACGCAGTGATCTGGCAGCTGGAAAACAGGCATTACAGGATGGACAGGCAATCGCCGCAGGTGTGCAAATGGCACGTCAGCTGGGTGACCTGCCCGGCAACATCTGCACACCAACCTACCTGGCAGAACAGGCAGCAGAAATTGCCACAGCCTTCGGTATGAAAATCAAAGTACTGAATGAAAAGTCAATGGAAAAGCTGTCGATGGGCGCATTACTCTCTGTTTCTCGCGGCAGTCGGCAGGAAGCCAGGCTGATCGTTCTCGAACACCGGGGCGGCAGCAAAATGCAGGCTCCGATCGTGCTGGTCGGTAAAGGATTAACATTTGATGCCGGCGGCATTTCCTTAAAGCCCTCCTCTGCTATGGATGAAATGAAATATGACATGTGTGGCGGTGCAAGTGTTATTGGAACCATGCGCGCTATCGCAGAGATGAATCTGCCCCTGAATGTTGTTGCCATTGTGCCAAGCTCAGAAAACCTTCCTGACGGTGATGCCAACAAACCCGGTGATATCGTCACCAGTATGTCGGGACAGACCATTGAAATATTAAATACTGATGCCGAAGGCAGATTGATACTGTGTGACGCCCTTACCTATGCTGAACGTTTCAAGCCCTCGACAGTTATTGATATCGCCACCCTTACAGGTGCCTGTGTTGTTGCCCTGGGTGCACATGCCAGCGGCGTATTCAGTCACGATGAAGGCCTCTCAGAAGAACTGGTAGATGCCGGCAATGCGTCACAGGACAGAGTCTGGCCGATGCCGCTGTGGGATGAATATGATCACCAGTTAAAAAGCAATTTTGCCGACATGGCTAATATTGGCGGCTCAAAAGCCGGTGCCGTGACGGCAGCCTGTTTCCTCGCCCGTTACACAGAAAATTTTAACTGGGCACATCTGGATATCGCTGGCACGGCCTGGTTGAGTGGCTCGAAAAAAGGCGCTACCGGCAGGCCCGTCAAACTGCTTTGTGAATTTCTGCGCATGAGGGCAGCCGCCGAATGACTCAGATTGACTTCCATATTCTTGATAACAATGACAATTCATCGTTATTAAAGTATGCCTGTCGCGTGACGCGAAAAGCCTACAGGAATGGCTACAGGGTATATATACGAGTAGAAAATGAACAGGATATGCAGCAACTTGATACGTTATTGTGGACTTTCAGTGAGCTGGATTTCATCCCCCATGCCTGCATTGCTTCAGAATGCGGACAGGAGCCGGTAATTATTGGTATGATTGAACAGCAGGCTGGAAGTAACATGATACTTATCAATATAAGTACAAAAATGGCCAGTAACTATTCTCTCTATTCACGTGTAATTGAGCTAATAAGTAATGAGCCGGATATTATGTCTGCCGGCAGAAATCGTTATCGAAAATACCAACAGATGAATGAAAAACTGAATAATCACCGGGTTTCTGTAAACTGACATGAGTAAATATAAAGGAACAACCAGCGGTACGCATTTATCGGATGCCATCCGTTCGCTTCAAAACTTACTGGATGACGTCAGTGCCGAATCTACTGATACTGCGGGCAAGGCTGCATCCGACACGACTACCGACGAAATATTCGAGGAAACGACAGAATTTGCTGCCGAAGAAACAATTGAGGTTGACACAGTGGACATAGAACCGGCTGCTGTAGATATTGACAGCCATTTTGATATGAACATCCCTCCTGCACTTCCAGATGAAGATGAAGATGAGGAAACAGATGATGTTATACCCACTCTTTCTGAAACAATTGTTGCTGGTGATATCCCTGTACTCAAAGAAATTGTAAAATTACCTGACGGCAGTACTATTCCAGAACCAGATCCTGATTTGACGCTGGAGACAGCTATCCAAAGCGGCCTTCTACCCACACCGGTATCAGATGCCGCAGAGGCTGCTGCAGATGCCGTGCAGATTATACTTGCCCGCTATCACAGTAAACCGTTAACTGCTGAAGTGCGTGAAAAGATCCAGTCTGCCGTGGCAGAAGTATTAGACAATTGCTCCGAACTGGAAATACCTGACTCAATCGTATAAGCCGGTCTCATCCGCAGACTGCACCACTAAAACATGGAAATGACAATGGGTGACAATACACTCGATAAGAACTATCAACCCGATGAGATAGAACAAACTATCTATGAAAGGTGGGAAGACAAAAACTGGTTCAGCCCCAGTGGTAAAGGTGATCCATTTTGTATCATGATACCGCCACCAAATGTTACCGGCTCATTACATATGGGACACGCCTTCCAGGACACGATCATGGATGCGCTAACCCGTTATCATCGTATGAGTGGAAAAAATACCCTCTGGCAACCGGGTATGGACCACGCCGGCATTGCCACGCAAATGGTCGTCGAACGTCGGCTCAATACAGAAGGAAAAACCCGCCACGACCTGGGACGCGATGAATTTATCAAGCAAATCTGGCAATGGAAAGAACATTCGGGAGGCACCATTACCCGTCAACTACGACGTATGGGTGCTTCACCTGACTGGTCACGAGAACGCTTCACTATGGATGAAGGGCTGTCACATGCCGTCAATGAAGTCTTTGTACAACTATACAAAGAAGGGCTGATCTATCGCGGCAAGCGGCTGGTCAACTGGGACCCTGTGCTACATACCGCCGTCTCAGATCTTGAAGTTATTTCGACTGAAGAAAATGGCAAACTGTGGCACATGCGCTACCCCTTAAGCTCAGGCAATGGCTATCTTGTAGTGGCAACCACCCGCCCGGAAACCATGCTGGGTGATGCGGCGGTAGCTGTCCATCCTGATGATGAACGTTACCAGCAGCTAATCGGTCAAACGGTACAGCTGCCCCTGACAGACAGGGTAATTCCTATAGTCGCCGACGATCATGTTGACCCGGAATTCGGTACCGGCTGCGTTAAGATCACGCCTGCCCACGACTTCAATGACTATGCCATAGGCCAGAGACATAATTTACCATTAATCAATATCTTTACAGTTGATGCCGCTATCAATGATGAGGCTCCGGGTGACTATGCCGGCATGGACCGCCTTGATGCACGTAAAAAGATTTTAGATGACCTTGATGCCCTTGGCCTGCTGGAAAAAACTGATGACCATAAACTGATGGTACCGCGTGGTGACCGATCGCATAGCGTTATCGAACCCTACCTCACTGATCAATGGTATGTAAAAGTTGCTCCACTGGCAGAGCCTGCCATCAAGGCTGTCGAAAATGGCGACATCAAGTTTGTACCGGAAAACTGGAGCAAGACCTACTTCGAGTGGATGAATAATATCGAAGACTGGTGCATCTCCCGGCAGATCTGGTGGGGCCACCGAATACCTGCCTGGTATGACGATGAAGGAAACTACTATGTTGGCCATAATGAAGCAGAAGTCCGATCAGAACATGGTCTATCAGACGACTTCGTTCTTCGTCAGGATGACGATGTACTCGATACCTGGTTTTCCTCTGCCCTGTGGCCCTTCTCTACCCTTGGCTGGCCGGACAGTATGGAAGATGTAAATACGTTCTATCCTACTTCGGTGTTGGTCACCGGCTTTGACATCATCTTCTTCTGGGTCGCCCGCATGATCATGATGGGACTGAAATTTACCGGCAAGGTTCCTTTTCATGAGGTCTACATACATGGACTGGTACGTGACTCACATGGCCAGAAAATGTCCAAGTCAAAAGGCAATGTGCTGGATCCCATCGACCTGATTGACGGCATCGAACTGGAAACCCTGGTAAGCAAACGGACTACCGGCCTGATGCAGCCGAAAATGGCAAAGACCATAGAAAAGCATACCCGTCAGGATTTTCCTGATGGCATCCCGGCATTTGGTACCGATGCACTTCGGTTCACCTTTGCCTCACTGGCCAGCAATGGCCGTGATATCAATTTTGATCTGGCCCGGGTCGAAGGCTATCGAAATTTCTGTAATAAATTATGGAATGCTGCTCGATATGTTTTGATGAATACCGAGGGGCAGGACTGCGGTCAACGTGCCAATAACGCCGTAGAACTCAATGCATCTGACCGCTGGATCATTTCAAGGCTGCAGCAGGTCGAAGTTGCGGCAGCCAAATCCATTAAGGAGTACCGGCTGGACAGAATGTCACAGGCTCTTTATGGCTTCACCTGGGATGAATATTGCAGCTGGTACCTTGAGTTGTCTAAAGTCGTTCTTAATGACCCTGATGCCAGTGAAGAAAGCCTGCGTGGTACGCGTCGCACATTGGTACGTGTACTGGAAGCACTGTTGCGTCTACTTCACCCATTAATTCCATTCATTACCGAAGAGATCTGGCAGCGTGTTGCACCATTGGCCGGTAAACAGGGTGAAACCATTATGCTGCAGCCCTACCCCGTTGCCGATAAAGACAAGATTGATGAGGCAGCCATTACTGAAACAGAGTGGCTGCAGGCCGTCATTACCGGCATTCGCAATATTCGCGGTGAAATGAATATTGCACCGGGCAAACCTTTACCCGTGTTCTTCCAGGGTTTAAATCAACAAGATAGTGACTGGCTTACTGCAAACGACAGCAAGTTGAAAACACTGGCTCGGATAGAAGAAATTACCTGCCTGGGCAATGATGAAACATCACCCGATGCCGCCACCGCACTGGTGGGTGACATGAAAGTACTGGTTCCCTTCGGCGCCTTCATTGATAAAGACGAAGAAATAAGACGTCTGCATAAGGAGATGGAGAAAATAGAAAAAGACCTGGCACGTTCAACAGGCAAGTTGTCGAACGCCAGTTTTGTCGACAAAGCACCAGCTGCAGTAGTCGATAAAGAACGGGCTCGTGTCAGCGAGATGGAACAGGCGATCGCTGCCTTAGGTGAGCAATTGAAAAAAATCGAGGCGCTTTAAATCCCGTCATTGCGAGCGAAGCGCGGCAATCTCATACTATAAATCAGTAGCTTCGAGATTGCCGCGTCACTTTGTTCCTCGCAATGACAAGTCAGCCAGAGGTTCCTTAGAACTTCAGACTTAAACTCTACAAAAAAGCCAGGATCTCCTGCTCAATATCTTCCTTATCAATCAGCGTCTTCTGAGTAATTTCCTTATCAAACAGCTCACTAATCACACAGGGTATTTCTATACCTGCCTCGTGCGCAATAGACTTAAGCGCATCAATATCATGCGTATCCACTTCACCAGTCAGAGCATTGGCAATAGTCGGTGAAAACTTGGTCCATTCCGCCGTGGAATAAGCTACCGTCTTCAGCGGCTTCGAGCGACAGCTGTCATAGGCTTTGAAACAGGTAGCCGTATGTGGATCCATCAGGTAACCATTCGCAAAGGCTTGTTTGATGTATGACTTGCCTTCATTGTCTTCACAGTAGTCTGCACTGAATGTAGCCTGCAACAGGCTCAGCTCCTGTTCGGTCAGCTGGTAATGCTTTTCATTATCCAGCTGCTGCATAAGCTCTTTAGTACGATCAGCTCCGTACAAATCATAGAGTATGCGTTCAACATTGGATGATTTTAAGATATCCATTGCAGGTGATGTGGTGGCCACCACTGAAGCCTCGCGCAGGTCATATTGGCCATTGTTAATCAGTTCGGTCAGCACATTGTTTTTGTTCGAGGCGATTAAAATCTTTTCAACTGGCAGCCCCATTTTCATCGCATAGTAACCACCCAGAGCATTGCCGAAGTTGCCACTGGGCACATCCAGGTAAATCTTATCACCCAGTTCTATAGCAGACTGGCGCACCAGTTCCAGGTAGCTATGGATATGATAAATGAGCTGAAAAATTATCCTGCCGAAATTTACAGAATTCGCAGCGGACAGGGAGATATGCTTTTCTTTCAGCTTGGCGTTGAAGCTGTCTGAACTTAACAGCAGCTTCAAGGCATTTTGTGCATCATCAAAATCACCATGAATGCCGATAACTTTCAGGTTTGCTGCATCCTCTGTCACCATCTGCAGACGCTGAACATCAGAGGTGCCTCCATCCGGATAAAGACAGGCAACCTGAACATTTTTGCGGTTCTTGAAAGTCTCTAATGCCGCAGGTCCGGTATCGCCTGAAGTAGCAGCCAGAATGAGGTAATTTTCATTACGCTTTTGCGCCAGTGATGACAAAAGTATTCCAAAAGGCTGCAGTGCCATATCTTTGAACGCGCGCGTCGGCCCATGGTAAAGCTCGCTGACATAGAGATCGTCGAGTACTTTAATTAATGGTGCTGGATTTTCGCTGTCATCAAAGTGATCGTAAAGATTCAGTGCCTCTACAATAACATCCTGCTCGATGTCGATTTCAAAAGCTGCAAGGACATCACGTGCCAGGGATTTGTAACTGGCATCAAGGTGATTTTGCAGAAACTTAATGCCCAGATCAGGCAAGGTCTTCGGTACGTAAATCCCACCAAAAGAGGCCATAGGCCCGAGTATTGCAGAAGAAAAACTAACCTCAAGCGGGCGCTGGCCATCGTTGCCGCGTGTTTCAATAAAATTCATGTTTAACCCTAATTCTGTATTTGATGCTGGATTCTAGCGCAGGAAACGAAGATTTACATTAGCGAGGTTTTTCTTATTAGTACTCAGTACGCAACCAGGTAATTCATCCAGGCTTCCATTCTTACCATGACCTTGCGAATAAGATGTGTCGCCGCGACACTATTGGTATAAATGGCTGCAGTGCCAACCGAACCACCCGGCAAGCCGGTCTTTAACAGAAACTCAGGCAGCTCGTCATCAAGTACCAGCTCCACGCCGTAGGGCAAGGGGAAAGTCGCTTCGGTGGGTGCAGTTGGTACATTCCCCGAAGGGCTAAGCTGGCCATCAGGCGTCATGTAGGCGATGCCTTTAACCGTCGCGTTTAGCGTTTTTCCCGGCAGCATTTTCATCACGACTTCAGCCTTCTGCCCGGGTTTCACATGTCTAAGATAGGCCTGATCGATACCGACGACCAGGGCACTATTGTCACGATCAACGAATGCAACCCAGCTACGGAAAGGCGCGCTGGATACGCGCTGGCCGGGACGAAGTGTCAGGCCCACGATAACACCATTTGCCGGTGCGGTGACCGTTGTTTTATCGAGATCCCAATTTGCCTGCACCAGCTGGGCCTTTAGAGAATCTGACTCGGCCTGAAATTTATCGACATCCAGCTGTGGCCCGACCTTTTTTGCCAGCAGTTGATTAGCCCGGTCCAGGTTCAGCTGTGCTAGCGTGAGACGGGATTCCAGTTCATCGACTTTGGCCTTATATTGCTCAGGATCGATACGAAAAATCACATCACCCTTTTTCAATGGCTGACGTAGTTCTACGTCAACACTGGAGACCACACCTGTAACACTGGGCACCACCTCAATAACCGGTTTGTACAAAATGACTGCACCCGCAGGTGCCCCCCACTGCATTGGAATGAATAGCACAAAAAATAACAGCAGCATCCACAGTAACGGGGATAACTTCCAAAAAGTATTCAGTGGCACTATCTTGAACTTTACCAGTGCCGCCAGCACGGCAACATAAATCAGGGTCAGGAATAAAATCATGAATTATCACCCTCGTCTTCCGCACTGACGACAGGCTTGTCGGCAGGATTGGTATACGCCCATATCCATGCGACTGGCAACAGCAAACCCATGGTAATAACACCCCACCAGCCACAGACAGTTATGGCTTCGGCCTGTGGATGATTACGTTGATGGGCAATCTTTCCCGGCATCATGCCAAGAATTGCCCAAACGACAACTGCGAAGACCGCAAGAGTAATCAATATGATCAGTGCAAAAATATCCATGCGTCTACCTCGTCTGGATGGGGGTATTCAGTCTTGTTATTAGAGAGTCGGCGTTTTCATCATGAACAGGAATTCCTGCACCGCAGCCTTGGTTTCGGGGCGCAGGTTTTCAATACCGTCATAAGGCATACTAGTAGCAGGGCCTTCATCAGGATAGGCAACCTTGCGTTTCAGGTGTCGATTTATCATGCGCACAAACTTGGCACCACCCCAGGCGCCGATCTCAGTAGAAACCGGGTATCTTTCCTGAGGGTCTCGAAACAGGTCGTAGAAATCAGCGAGAATCGCATTCTCAATTTTGCCACCGGGAATCGCCAGTTTGTACTGTTCTTTAACTACAGCTTCCAGTGTGTCGATGTTGTAAAGGAACACGTAATCACGGCGGCCGTGGGTATCGCCCTTGAGCAACAGCGAGGTTTGGTCGATGCCGTCGATAACCCGGTCTCTTGGAATTCCATCGGTGGCTCCGCCGAGACGGGCGATGGTCGTAAACAGGTCAGTCACATGGATGATATCACCGGCCACTTCATCTGCCTCGATCATATTAGGCCAACGCACGAAGGCATCGACACGTACTCCGCCTTCGGTGGTGGAACCCTTGCCACCACGGTAGATCATTGGCGTGTAACCGGACTGGGGGGAATACTTGGTAAAGTGTCCATTGTCGCCCATGACGATCACCAACGTATTGTCAGCCACGCCAAGCTTTTCCATTTCGTCCATCAGCTCGCCGATCCACTGATCCACGAGCTTCATCTTTTCAACGTAGATACCGCCGTTGGGTGTGGTGTATTTCTCATAGGCTGTACGCGGGCCGGTCAGGGGATACAGGGGCCAGTACTGCAGGAAAAAAGGCTTGTCCTGTTTAGCCAGTTTGCGCAGCTGCTCCCTAGTCTGGTCCTGGTAACGCTGATTCATCGCCGCGTATTTGGCTTCGGTCCAGCGCTCGCCGGGCTTCATCTCCACCTCGCGTACGGGTTTGTTGCGGTATCCCTCTACTCCTGTCACCATGCTTGATGCATCGGTACGCAACCAGCTGTCCAGTGTATAGCGGTTATCGTAGTTGTTGTCGCCGATGCCAATGCTGACTTCTTCATCTGCTGCATCGTCATGGAAGATGGTCAACTGGCCCTGCTGATGGATGGGAAAGGCCGCGTAATCAAAACCCTGGTAGTTGGGCCACGCCTCCTGAATGTCGCCCATGTGCCATTTTCCTATGTGAACAGTGTTGTAACCCACCTCTGAGAGTATTTCGGCCAATGTAACTTCCTTGTCAGCAAGGCCGAAACCGGAGATATCAACCGAGGTATTGCCCATGCCAAAGCGATAGGGCTGCCGACCGGTCATGAAGGCGACACGGGTCGGGGTACAGGAAGGCTCGGTATACATGCGAGAAAGGCGTGTACCCTGGCGGGCGATCTTATTGATCGATGGCGTCTCGTAGCCACGGATATAATTGAGTGTTTTACTGCCGAGATCGCCAAAGCCGATATCATCGATGAGGATATAAAATATATTCGGTGGCTTGCCGCCATTTTTTTTCCGGAAAGCGGCTAGCTGCTGGTCGATGGCCTTGTCTTCGGTTTCCCAGGCCTGGGCGTTTTGCTCCTGCAGAATGTAATACTCGGCATCATGCACCAGTCTGTTCGATGTAGCGGTAGTCTTCACTGTCTGCTGTGGTTCGGCTGCTTCCTTAACCTGTACTTCTTTCCCTGGCGTGTCAGAGGCATCGCATGCTGTCGTCAGCATGATAAGTGATAAGGCTATGGGCTGAAAGTATATCTTCATTGTTTCCACTCCAGTATGAACCTTCTTGTTATTGTCAGGCAGAAATTTTTCAGATCAATTACCAGCTGATACCCACGCCTAAACCCAGTCCGCTTTGAGCCATGTCCCATTTAAACTTTTCGCTCTCGAAATCTGTTGCGAGATAACGGTAGGCCAGCAACATAGACCAGGTTTTATTGAAGCGGTAGCCGCCACCGATTCCAGCCTGCCAGACAGAATCCGAATCCCCTGCTCCGATGTCACCACGCAGTTTCAGCGTCCATTTATCTGTATTAACCGGCTGCCAGACTGCGCCGATGAAGCCATCAATCCAGCTATCACCACCATTCAGGCTGCCAATCGGCGAATTCAAATCCTCGTCAACTTTTTGATAACGGCCGCCGCCTATAAGATCAAATTGCTCAGATAATCTATAGCTGAGGCCGGCTTCGACTATCTTCTGGTCAACCGCTACATCAATACCACTCTTCAAACCCAGCTCATCAGCTTTTAATTTTACGAAGTTTCCATCGATAAAATATCCCCAGGTATCTGACTTTGCAGTGAAGTTAGCGGCAAAACCGGCATCAAGATGCTTGACCAGGTCACTGAATTCCGCAGTGAAATCAACTTCCTGGCCGGCCACAGCTGTGGTGCCATCCATATTTGATGCCCATAAATAGGGTGTCAGCTGGTATTTCCATTCAGCCTGTGAAGTTGCAGAAAAACTGGCCAATGACATGCCCAGTAAAGCGAAGGTAATATTTCTTGTTGAAGTCATTTTATTCGTCCTTTTTTATGGTTCATTCTTAATTTATCAGTTCTCATTGGAAATACAAGAGCACCGCTGTCTCATGACATGTTGTAGGAGCGTCGCCCCCGGCGCGAATCATTACAACAAAGAACTAAAGACTAAGGATGAAAGATAAAGATCAGGAACACAATCAATATGAATATGCTTTTATCATTAGTCTTTTGTCTCGCGTCTCATATCTTCAACCCAAAATCGCGCCGAGGGCGGCGCTCTTACAATATATATTTAACGGCCATGCGACCCTCGCTGATATCATCGACCCAGCTCAGCTTCCATATCAGCGATAATGGACTTTATGCTGGCATTATTAACGATGACCATGCCATCATTCGGTCGATCGAAATCCAGTATGACTAACATCAGAAAGGTGAGCACAAAAGCAAAAGCACTCATTCGCCAGCGACTCATACGGCCCTGGATACCGGCGTTGTACCCGGCAACAGCAAGTGATGCAGCAGCGACAAACACCAGCATCCACATAGTTACTCTAGGTAGCTTATCTATAGCAGCCGAGAATCGAATGGTATGTGCATCTAAAACTCCGTTTATGGCGGCTACCAGTGAGACTTCTACCGGACCCGGTTGACCCTGTTCTACAATCCTTTTCGTTGCCGGCCAGAGCTTTGCCTGCTTCTCCAGTGTGACTTTCAACACCGCCCTGAAGTCTTCATTTGATCTTATTGTGCCCTGCTCAAAAACGCGGCTACGGGCGTAGTCCAGAAGTATCGCTCTCAATTCTGTACGCCCCGGTTCCGCAACAAGGTCTGCTCGATGAAATGCAGTACCCAGCGCATTCGCTTCAATCATCACCGCATTCTTACGCGCATCAAAACGACTTATCCCTGAGGCATAGGTAAATGCCAGCACAAGCCCCATAACAGCAAACATCGATGTCAGCACAACAGCCCCACCACCGGAATCAGCATCTTTCCAGGTATCCCGTCTCTTCAGGCCAACCCGAAAACCGGATTCAAGCGTTATCGCGAGAATTATGATGAAGGTCAGACCTGCAACCCAGATTGGGAAGTTATAGAGTAGTGCAAATTCAATATTCATCGTGCTAATTATCCTCATTGACAATGGAGATCATTTTAACATTGCCATGCATAATAATACTGCCCTAAAAATTATCTACCTGTTATAGCTCGCAGCTTCCCGGCATAAATTTTCGCCGCCTGCTGATTACCCATATCGCGATTGATGGATACCAGAGCAGTAAGTATATCTACGTTATCCGGATGTACCGCCAGTGCCCCTTGTAACGCTAATACGGCCTGCTCCGACTGGCCTGTTGAATTCAGGGCAATAGCATAGATGTATGAGTAGCGAGTGTTGTCCGTATTCAGTGTTGCGGCGAGCTTAAGTTCTTTAATAGCCTGACCGGTTTGCTTCTGACGCACCAGCGACAAACCCAGCGCATGATGAAGATCAGCATTATTCGGAACCACTTTGATAGCGTCACGCAAAACTTTCATCGCCTGCTTCTCATCCCCCTGTGAACGATACAGATCTGCGAGGTTAACGTAGGCCGGGGTAAAAACCGGGTTAAGCTCAATTGCTGTGCTATAGGCAGAAATCGCTTTCTCTGTATTCCCTAGCGCTGCATATAGACCAGCGAGGTTGGTTTGAGCCTCAGGGCGCTCTGCCATCGCCTCCTGAGAGTCTATATATTCCTTTATTCCTTTTTCAAGCAAAGCACGTTGATCATCTTTTAACTCACCTGCAGGCAACGGGGCCAGCAATCGTGCGGCCAGAATACGTACTGCCCTGACATCATCGTCCAGCAACGGAAATGCAAGTCGCACACGAAGATTTAGCGGTGCATGCTCAAGTGCATTCAGCGTAGCCGCGCGTACAGCCGGATCGGGGTCAGCTATACCCGTAGCCAGCACATCCACTGTATGCCCACTAATATAGGGGCCAATGTGGGCAACTGCTGTTGCCCGTGCGATGTCGGGTGCATTGGTGTTCCTGATCAAAGCAGCCAGTTCATTCCCAGCTGCCGGGTGATTTTCACGCTGGTCATTTAGCGCATGGGCGTAGCTCTGGAAGCCTTTCAGTTTATGACCATACCAGACCCTTAACTGTTTATCCGCCCAGTCAGCACTTTCATCCGTATGACAGTTGTTGCAGGCATTAGGTACACCAAGTTCCAGCGAAAGGTCCGGGCGGGGTATGCGCATGCTGTGATCATGCCGTGGGTCAACCACCATATAGTTTTTGGCTGGCATGTGGCATTCAGCACAGCTCGCCCCCGTTGATTCAGGCGAGTGGAAATGGTGTTTTTGCTGTGCATATTTTTCAGCCTGGTGACACTGTAAACAGACGCCATCGCCCGGCAATCTTAATTTCAGGCTGTGAGGTTCATGACAGTCGCTGCAGGTTACACCAGCCTGGTACATTTTACTCTGTCGAAAAGAACCGTAGACATACACTTCGTTATCAATCTGTCCATCAGCGTGATACAGGCCTTCATCCAACGTCGCTGGCAGGTATTGATCCATCAATGACTCGCTATGCGTATAATTTTTGCTGATTGGACTTCTACGGGAATGGCAGCGGGCACACATTTCTATTTCCCTGTCAGTAGTGCGCATGCTGCTGCGAACAGGCAGCTGCGTTTTGCCATCTGTCTTCCACTGTATATTTTTTCGCTCATCGAGCAAAATCGTCAGTCCTTTATCATCCTTGAACTTTTCCCAGCCCGGTTTATGGTCAGCCCAGCTTATATGATCTGACCCCGGACCGTGACAGGCCTCGCAGGAAACATTGATCTCTTTCCAGGAAGTAGAGAATGAGCGACTGACCGGATCATAATTCTTCTCCAGCCGGGTGGAATGGCATTCAGCACACATACTGTTCCAGTTCTGGCTGGGCCTGGTCCAGTGCAGCTCATCATCGTAGGCAATCTTTTCATCAGGATAAAGATGAAACCAGCGCTGCCCGCCCTGCTCCTTTGGACGGCTGTCCCAGGCCAGACTTAAGGCCTGTAGACGACCGCCGGGAAATTCAATCAGATATTGCTGCAACGGCACGACGCCGAATGTATATTTGATGGCAAAGTCCTGAAGCTTGCCATCAGGCCCCTCAGTTCGCACCATGTACAGACCGTCTTTCATAAAAAAAGAGGACTTCACATCGTAGTGTGTCAGGCTGGCATTATCGAAATCACCAAGCACCGTTTTATCATTCACCTCCTGCATAGCGAGGTCATGATGAGAGTTAGACCACTGTGAAACCTGTTCAGCATGACAGCTCTCACATTTATCACGCCCTACAAACTCTGCTGCCATGGCTTGTGCAAAGAAGCTGGTGCCTGATAGAAATATCCAGACAAGGAAAAACACATTTTTATGCTGCATTATTTTTATCAATCTCGGTTTACAATAATTCTTAGGGACATTTCATATTTTTCCTGCGTCGGGAACATCTTGGGGTTTCAATGCTCCAACAACTAAAGCTAAAGTTATTCATAAACCGGGGACAATATGAAAAAAGAACAGTATACCATCGGGCAACAAATTCAACGTAATCTGCTGGCAATAATCAGCCTGGTCGTAGCCATCAGTGCGCTGAGTTACAATACCTGGCGCAACGAAACCACTGAAGAAAATAGAAATGTCAGACTGGCGTCGTTCGAAATCCTGGTGCAATTAGGAAAATTACAGATCATTACCGATCATGCCCATTATGGAAAAGATAATGTGATGGGCAATCCTATCACCGGCTGGGGACATGTTGCGATGGTTGAGGATCTGAGCTTTTTAATGCCTGAACCACTGCCCGAGATGGCGCGGACTCTGAAAAAAACATGGCAGGTAAACTGGGAAGGACTGGGTAAAGATCAGAAAAGTGCAATGAAGATCACAGAAGCCATTACCACCATGCGAGAAACAGCAAAGTCCCAACTAAAAACCATTAAATAATATAAAACAGGTTTTACGTATTAGGTTTTATGTCACTGCTGTCCCATAAACTTTTATCGTCATGCCGGACTTGATCCGGCATCCAGTAAGTTATTGAAATGCATAGATTCCGGATCAAGTCCGGAATGACGGATTCTATGATTGTTTTTCATGTCTCTTA
>JAYEGM010000027.1:0-5556 GCA_034659075.1 Pseudomonadota bacterium | reverse complement strand
GACTGGCAGAAACCATTACCATCATACCGAGCACTGCATTCAGGATCAGTACGAAGTACTCGCCACGGTACATTTTACGTTCATTGATGTATGAATAGGAGTAAATGAGGACGACAAATGTCAGTAAAAGAATGACCTGCTTGGTCATCATGGCCATTCCATCCAGGACAAACATATCGTTAAATGCCTTTACCGTACCCCCTTCATGCAAAGTTATCGTGACCAGGTAAAAAGCCACCAACAGGGTGGCCTGGGTAAGCAGGAAGCTCACTTTTGGCATCCTTTCATGGGTAAATCTATCGACCAGCAGGATGACACATGCCATAGAAAACACGAAGATTTCAGGCGTAGCAAGCTGGATGTCTGCGAATATATTGTTCATAGACTAACCGTTACAGTTTAGATACTGCCGCAAGCGTCAACAGCTTATCAACAGAGGTGTGGATGGTTTCCAGGAATGGTGCCGGCCATAGTCCCATAATGAGTACACTTAATGTCAGTATCAGAAGGAAGAGCCCTTCTCTGCTGTTGATGTCCTTTAACGCCTTCACATTATCATTGGCTACGGCACCAAAAATAACCCGTCTATACATCCAGAGAGTATAGGCCGCACCAAGAACCAGTGTGGTGCCGGCGATAATTGCGTACCATACGTTCACCTGGAACACACCCAGTATCACCAGGAACTCACCCACAAAACCCGAAGTCCCCGGTAAGCCGACATTAGCCATGGCAAAGAACATCATAAATGCAGCGAACCTGGGCATCGTGTTCGCTACGCCGCCATAGTCACTCATGTCACGCGTGTGCATACGGTCATAGAGTACACCGACGCAGAGGAACATCGCCCCTGAAATAAAGCCGTGTGAAATCATCTGGATGATTGCACCTTCTACGGCCATCTTGTTAAAGACAAACAGACCCAGGGTGACAAAACCCATGTGCGCGATAGATGAATAGGCAATCAGCTTCTTCATGTCTGTCTGCGCCAGAGCAACCATCGAGATATAGACAATAGCAATTAACGAAAGAACAATAATGACGCCCGAAAGGCTGTGACTGGCATCCGGAGTAATTGGCAGATTGAAGCGGATAAAACCGTAGGCACCCATCTTCAACATAATTGCTGCCAGCACGACTGAACCGCCCGCCGGTGCCTCAACATGCGCATCAGGCAGCCAGGTATGTACCGGGAACATAGGAATTTTAACGGCGAAGGCCATGAAGAATGCAGAAAACAGCCATATTTGTTCGGTTAAGCCAAGCTTCACTGCATACATATCAGCAAGCGCGAAGCTGCTGCCACTTTTCATATAAAGATAGATCAGTGCCACCAGCATCAACAATGAACCCAGCAGCGTATAGAGGAAAAACTTGATAGTGGCGTAAATCCTGTTTGGCCCACCCCAAATACCAATAATCAGGAACATCGGGATAAGCATCGCTTCCCAGAAGACATAAAATAAAATAGCATCGGTGGCTGAAAAAACACCAATCATAAGCCCTTCCATAATCAGGAATGCTGCAAAATATTGCGCCACTTTCTCCTGTATCACCTGCCAGGCGGATATCACGACAATAATGGTAATAAATGCCGTTAACAAAATCAGTAACAGAGCAATTCCATCAATAGCCAGTGAATAGTGTATATTCAGTGCCGGTATCCATTGATAGTGTTCGATGAACTGCATGTCCCCCGTTGCTTTATCGAAACCGCTATACAGTGGCAGTGTTACCAGCAAGGTGGCAATACTGACCACTAATGCGACCATCCTTGCCAACGCGGCACGCTGATCATTACCTGTTGCCAGCACAGCAATGCCGCCGATAATCGGCAACCAGATCGCAAGGCTTAATTGATTCGCTTCAAACATGTAAGGGTGATCTCATTAATTTACTTTTATGAACCAGGTCATCAGTACCAGCAGGCCGATGATCATGGCAAAAGCATAGTGGTTTACCAGTCCGGACTGCAGCGGCTTTAATTTCCTCGAGAAAAAGCCAACAGCTTTTGCTGTGCCGTTCACAAGCCAGCCATCGATAAATATCGTATCGCCAAATTTTGACAATAAACGGCCCAGTCCGACGGTGCCGTCAGCGAAGAATTTCTGATTAAAATCGTCAATGTAGTACTTGTTCATCAGTAAGTTATACAGAGGCTTGACCGATGCAACCAGCTTGCCCGGCAATTCCGGCTTACGGATATAAAACAGCCATGCCAGAACTATACCGCCGGCTGCCAGCCAGAATGGCGGCTGCAAAATACCGTGTAGCATGAAACCAAACACCACTGCCAGACCTGATTTACCGTGATATTCCTCTGCGATCGCGCCAATCACATCGTGCTGCGGCAGGACAAAAATTGCACCGGAGAAGAAATCGCTGAATACCATAGGATTCATAAACATAGCGCCTGCGATCATTGAGGGGATGGCTAACAGCAGCAGCGGTAGTACAACGACCATCGGAGATTCCTTCAGGTGCTGCAATGTGTGCTGGTCCATACGCGGGCGACCATGGAAGGTCATAAACAGCAGGCGGAAGGAATAAAATGCAGTCAGTCCCACTCCGGCCAGCACGGCGGCATAGGCGAAACCGGAACCGAATAACTCTGAATGATGCACGCTTTCAATGATCAGGTCCTTGGAGAAAAACCCGGCAAAGGGTGGAATACCGGCCAGCGCCAACGAGCCAATCACGGCGGTGATATAGGTCCAGGGCAGGAACTTCCTCAGCCCACCCATTTTGCGCATATCCTGCTCATGGTGCATGGCGATGATGACAGAACCTGCAGCGAGGAAAAGCAGCGCCTTGAAAAATGCATGGGTACCGAGATGGAAAATTGATGCTGCATAGCCTGATGCCCCCAGACCAACAGTCATATAACCCAGCTGCGACAACGTTGAGTAGGCAACGACACGCTTGATATCGTTCTGTACCAGGCCAAGCAGGGCCATAAAAAATGCTGTGATCGCACCGATGATCATCACGACACTTAATGCGGTTTCTGAAAACTCAAACAGGGGCGAGGTACGTGCTACCATGAATATACCGGCAGTCACCATGGTTGCCGCATGGATCAAAGCTGAAATTGGTGTCGGACCTTCCATTGAATCGGGCAGCCAGACATGCAGTGGAACCTGCGCCGATTTTCCCATCGCACCGATGAACAACATGATGCAGATAAAAGTAATAATACTCCATTCACTGCCAGGAATAATTTCAATTGTTTGACCTAACACATCCGGTACGGAAGCAAAAACAGCATTGTAATCCAGCGTGCCGAAGGTGGCATAAATGGCAGCTATGCCAATCAGAAAGCCAAGATCACCTACCCGGTTGACAAGAAAGGCCTTCATGTTCGCGTAAATCGCCGTATCTCTGGTGTACCAGAAACCAATCAGTAGATAAGACACCAGCCCGACCAGCTCCCAGCCGAAGAACAGCTGCAGAAAGTTATTCGACATCACCAGCATCAGCATGGCAAAAGTGAATAACGAGATATAGCTGAAGAAACGCTGATAGCCAGGATCGTCGTGCATATAGCCAATGGTGTAGATATGCACCATCAGTGAGACAAATGTCACTACTACCATCATGGTGGCGGTCAGGCTATCAACCAGAAAGCCTACTTCAAAGGGAAAATTGTCGCTGACGCCCCAGACATAAACAGTACCATTGAATGTGTTGCCTGCCAGCACATCCAGATACACATAGAGTGACAGAGCAAAGGCGGTAGCGACGCCTGCCACGGTAATACTGTGTGCGCCCACACGGCCTATCTGGCGACCGAAGACTCCAGCTATCAGTGCGGCAAAAAGACATACTAATGGTATAGCCAGATAAACGAGTTTCATATCATCCATCATGTTATCCCTTCAGACTATCCAGATCTTCAATGTTAATAGTGTGCCTGCGTCGGAAAAGGACAATGATTATGGCCAGGCCGATGGCAGATTCCGCTGCCGCAACGGTAAGAATAAAGAACACAAACACCTGTCCTGACAGATCATTCAGATAATGCGAAAAAGCAATAAAGTTGAGGTTGACGGAAAGCAGCATCAACTCAATGGACATCAACAGGATAATTACATTTTTCCTGTTCAGAAAGATACCGGCCACACTAATAGCGAACAGTATGGCACCGAGAATCAAATAGTCAGATAAAGCTATCATTATATATTCCTGGTCAGTCCTGCTTCTCAGCATTCATTTTTACTACCCGTAAACGATCATCTTTTCGCACACGTACCTGGGCATCAGGTTTCTGCCGTTTAGAAGACAGGCGCCCTCTCAGGCTTAGAGCAATCGCTGCAACGATGGCCAGCAGCAATAAAGCCGCTGCTAGCTCAAACGGGTAAACATAGTATGTATAAAGCAATAGACCCAGTTGGTGCGTGTTGGCGTAATCAGCAGCTGCAGCGGGTGGTGCCGGTATTTGTTCGATGTCAAAGGGACCGGAAATAAAAATAATTGCCAGCTGCAATAGTATGATGACAGCGACTGTCGCCCCTATCGGTAAATATTCTGCAAAACCTTCCCGTAGCTGATCAGTATCGATATCCAGCATCATCACCACAAAAAGGAACAACACCATCACCGCACCGACATATACCAGCACCAGCACTATGGCGAGGAATTCAGCTTCCAGCAATAACCAGATCACAGCCACCGTGAAAAAAGTCAGTATCAGGAACATGGCTGCCCGTACCGGGTTACGTACAGTAATCACCAGGCCGGCAGCAATCACGGCTACCGATGCGAGAAAGTAAAATGCCAGTTGTTCAAATGTCATAAGTCTAGATTTACCTTAATACAGCTGCCACCGCTAACGGTAGGCCGCATCCTGTTTTCTGTCACTTGCAATGCTTTCTTCCATGCGGTCTCCGTTAGCCAGCAACATGTCCTTGGTGTAATAGAGATCACCTTCGTTTTCGCCGTAATATTCAAACACCCGGGTTTCGACGATGGCATCAACCGGACAGGCTTCTTCACAGAAACCGCAGAAAATACATTTAGTTAAATCAATATCGTATGTTTTTGTGCGACGTGAACCGTCTTCTCTGACTTCAGAATCAATTTTTATTGCCAGCGCAGGGCACACAGCCTCGCATAATTTACAGGCAATGCAGCGTTCTTCACCATTTGGATAGCGGCGCAAGGCATGCAAACCTCTAAAACGGAAAGACATCGGTGTCTTTTCTTCAGGATACTGTACCGTGATTTTTCTCTGGAACAGGTGCTTGCCCGTCACAGACAAGCCCTTCCATAACTCGATCAGGAACAAACTCTTAATGGTAAAAAGTGCTTTATTCATCGTTCTATACCCTTAGTGAAACAGGTATCCCCATGGTGTAAGAAACATCATCACACCCATAAAGACTATCCAGATGATTGTTAAAGGGATAAAGACCTTCCAGCCCAGACGCATAATCTGGTCATAGCGATAACGCGGGAATGTCGCCCGGAACCAGAGGAAGAAGAAAAGCAGAATACTGGTTTTCAGCAGCAGCCAGTGAATGCCATCACCAAGAAGTAAAACATCTGATACCGCAC
>JAYEGM010000026.1:0-19484 GCA_034659075.1 Pseudomonadota bacterium | reverse complement strand
GACATCTTCTGGTGCTTGAAAAACCACGTGAAATAAGCGGATCTATACCAAAGCACGTCAATTATGCGAATAAAGAAAAGTAATAAAAGCTGATGCCCGTGTTGGTGGGGTTAATTGACTACCACTATGGCTTTCTTCTCCCTTCAAGCTCAGTCCTTTATCTTTCTTTTTAACGTAAACCCTAAAACGTAACACGTAAAACATTCTTTAAATCAAACCCCCATCAGTTCGGCCAATATTCGTGTTTCCTGGGCGTTTACAGGTGCGTTTTTTTCGCTGGTGTTAAACAGGCCTGCCCGGCGCTGGCCGGTCATCCATTGCTCTATTTCTGACACTATTTCTCTTTGCATGGGCAGTGTTTCATCACTAATCAGTGCAACTAGAAAGTCTCCCGATGGTAGTGGCTTCGTCTGCACTGACGGGTACCAGACACTACAGATTCCAAAACTGTCACAAATTTGATCTATCCCGCATTCGCTAAAATCAACTGGTCCTGCATCCAGGCAAACAGGGAACAGCTTCCGTAATGCTTCAATTTCATTTTTCCCCGGTCTTTCTTCATTACTGTCCCTGTATTCAAGCACCACACCAGCTACGCGGGCTGTAAAATCTGCTTGCTGGCTGATAAGTTCGCTGATGTCATCGGCTGACTGCAGGTTCAGAACAAAACGGAATTCTTCATCCACTTCATCTATCCAGTTATTTTCTATTGCCTTGCGCCATTCCTGCCGAGGCAGATAGACACTGCGCAACAGCGTGCTGTAGTAGGCGGCACGCCAGTCTGGCGGCAGTTCATCATCGTAGAACCTGGCCTGCCAGGCGTCATTATCAAGACCAAAGCTGCCGGTCATTAAATACACTTCATTCATCCTTCCTGATCCTTTATCATCCTACATCTACCTCTGATACAATCGCGCTATCACGCACTGACAGCTGTGCGCCGCCAACAAAAATACGATTATATCCTTTATGCTACAGGCAATTCCGGCAATACTTATCGGTTTTATATTACTGGCATGGAGTGCAGACCGCTTCGTTAATGGTGCGTCGGCCATCGCACGCCATCTGGGTGTTTCGCCACTCATCGTTGGTCTTACCATAGTGGGCTTCGGCACTTCTGCACCGGAGCTGGTCGTTTCCGCAATTGCCGCACTTGCCGGTAATACCAGCCTTGCTATAGGCAATGCCATTGGTTCAAACGTCGCCAATATTGGCCTGGTGCTAGGCATTACTGCCATTATTTCTCCATTGCTCATTGCATCCTCGATCCTGAAGCGCGAGTACCCGCTGATGATAGCTGCCATGGCGCTGGTTTTTTTCGTACTGATAAACGGCCAGCTTGGAATGCTTGAAGGTATTATTCTATTCGCCTGCCTGTTCGGCATACTCACGTGGACAGTTTTCACTGGCATTCGTGAAGGTCGGAACGCACCTGGAACTCACGATGACGCACTGGAGACCGAATTCGAGTTCGAACTGGCACTGGATCATATCATGCCCAAAGCAAAGGCAATATTCTGGCTGCTGGCCGGCGGCATACTACTCGTCGTCAGTTCCAGAATACTGGTATGGGGAGCGACAACAATAGCCACCACTTTAGGTATTAGCGACCTGATAATCGGTCTGACTATAGTCGCCATCGGCACCAGCCTGCCGGAAATCGCCGCCTCCGTTGCCAGTGTACTGAAGGGTGAAAATGACATTGCTATTGGCAATGTGCTGGGATCAAACATATTTAATTCACTGGGAGTAATAGGCCTGGCCGCGATGATCCACCCGTCCGCAGTCAGTACCGACGTGCTGACCCGTGATTTGCCGGTGATGATTGGCATGGCCATACTGCTCTATATTTTATTGTACAGCCATAAAGGAGAGCCTTCCCTGTCACGCAAATCAGGATTTTTTCTACTATCGCTTTATGTAGCCTACCTTGTCATACTCGGGGTTCAGGCGATTTAAATGAGTGTCAAGTGTCAAGTTTCAAGCCGGAAGCAAGAACCCTTGCACCTGGTATAGGTTTTATATCTGTTGACTTGAAACTTGAAACTTGAAACTTGAAACTAAAAATATGACTGACGACGAACTAACCCTTGAAGGCAAAAAAGTTCTGCAGATCGAAGCGGACGCTGTTGCGGCGCTATCTGACCGGCTGGCCGGGAATTTTGCCGGGGCCTGCCGTGCGATTCTTGCCTGCACCGGCCGTGTGGTGGTGGTCGGGATGGGAAAATCCGGTCACATAGGCAGCAAAATAGCCGCCACTCTGGCCAGCACCGGCACGCCCTCTTTTTTTGTCCATCCGGGCGAGGCCAGTCATGGCGACCTGGGCATGATTACACCGGACGACCTGGTCATCGCCATCTCGAATTCTGGTAATACGCCGGAGATACTTGCCATCCTGCCGATGATAAGGCGCCTGTCTGTGCCGCTGGTTTCGATGACGGGCACCACAGACAACCCACTGTGCAAACAGGCAGACTACTGCCTTGATGTCGGGGTGGAAAAAGAAGCCTGTCCGCTTAACCTTGCACCGACTGCCAGTACCACGGCGGCACTGGCGATGGGGGATGCCCTGGCGGTGGCCCTGCTCAAGGCGCGCAACTTCACCGCCAATGATTTTGCCCGCTCTCACCCCGGCGGCGCACTGGGCCGGCGCCTGTTATTGTATGTCAGAGATGTCATGCAAAGCGGCAGCCATATCCCTCTGGTCAATATCGATGACAGCCTGCAGGCCGCTCTACTTGAAATGAGCAGCAAGGGCCTCGGCATGACAGGAATCATCGATGAAGATGGCAAGCTGGTGGGAATTATTACCGATGGTGACCTGCGCCGCACACTTAACAAAGGGATCGATCTTTATTCAGCGAAAGTAGCCGAAGTGATGACTGTCGGCCCTACTGTCACATCAGATGACCAACTGGCAGCAGAGGTCGTCAATATGATGCAGGACCTCTCCATCAACAGCATGCTAGCTGTAGACAAAGAACACCGCCCGGTGGGCGCTCTGAATATGCATGACTTACTACGCGCAGGATTATTATGAAACCGGAAGGATTAAAACCTGATTTCTTCAGCCCTGACGAGGTACTCAAACGAGCAAGGAAGATTCGACTTGTACTGTTCGATGTGGACGGGGTGCTGACTGATGGCCGTCTCTATTTCAGTGATAATGGCGATGAAGGAAAAAGTTTCCATTCCCGCGACGGACTGGGTATCAATCTGCTGCAGCAAACCGGTATTGCTGTGGGTATCATCACTGCACGTCAATCCAGTCTCGTTGCCCACCGTGCCAGAGATCTTAACATCAAGCATTTATACCAGGGCCGTAAGGAAAAATTCCCTGCCTATAAGGAAATTTGTGAAAAACTGGAACTTTCATCGGATGAGGTCGCATTTGTTGGCGATGATGTCGTTGACCTGCCAATCATGCTTGATGTCGGTCTTGCCGTAACCGTGCCTCAAGGACACAAGCTGGTTAAACAGCATGCACACTGGACTACACGGAATGAAGGCGGAGCCGGAGCCGCACGGGATATTTGTGAGCTCATCATGTATGCCCAGGGGACATACAGCAAGGTGATGGAACAATTCTTAACAACAGATTCCACATCATTTTAGATGTGTGCGCAGCTTGTTTAAGGAAGCTCTGCGCCCTCTATGGTGAATAATTTTAAGGGGCTTTGCATTGACAGGATATTATGAACTGGCTTGAACGCATTGTTATTTTCAGTGTTGTTATGGTCCTCGTCGGCATCACAGCCTGGATGCAATCTGATTTGCTGGGTGAACCCGTTAATGAAGAACAGGTCATCACCGAAAGCCATGACCCCGACTACTATATAGAAAATTTTTCTGCTGTTGGCATGGACACTGACGGCAATCGCCAGTATGTGCTCGAAGCCGAGCGCATGGTGCATTTCCCGGATGATGATACATCCCTACTTGATAAGCCACATGTTATACAATACGAACCCGGTAATGCTCCGACGCATATCTATGCGGAGACAGGATGGGTCTCTGCCAATGGAGACGAAGTCAAACTGACCGGCAATGTGCGCGTCATCCGTGGACGTGACAGCACGGGCAGCGGTGGAGTGACAACAACGGATACACTTAATATAGTACTTAAGGAACCGGTTTCCTGAGTGCTCTGGAGAATCAAATGAATGTTTTATCCCGATTCCGGGCCATCCTTTGCATGGCACTTGCCGGCCTTTTATTCAGTAATCATGCGATCGCGCTGGACAGCGACAAAAATGCTCCCATCGCCATCGATGCAGATACCACAAGCATCGATTTTCGTACGGGTCAGCGTGTACTGACTGGTAATGTTGACATCACTCAGGGGACATTGAATATAAGAGCTGACAAAATTGTCCTGATATACAAAGGTGATGAAATAGATACGGCCACAGCCTACGGCAAGCCCGTCAAATTCAAGCAACTGCCGGAAGGCCATAAAGAAATGGTCTACGGTGAAGGAATAACATTGAAACTCGAGCATGCCAAAGACCTGGTCACGCTGAAAGAAAAAGCGAAAGTCACTCAGGGGACAAACGTAATTACGGGTAAGATTATCTATTACAATATGAAAACCAGCAAGATGACCATCAAGGGACAGTCGTCGGGCAAGAAGAAAACCGGCGATACTAAATCGGCTGCATCTGGCAAGGAATCCGCCAGCAAAACCGAATCGGGACGTACCAGAATAGTTATTCAACCTGGAAGCATGAAGAAATGAAAAGTTCTTTAAATCTATCAACCCTGCGTGAAATATGAGCTCTCTTTCTACAAAGGGCCTGCAAAAACGCTATAAGGGAACCACCGTTGTAAACAGTGTGGATATCGAGGTTGGGACGGGTGAGGTCGTCGGCCTGCTTGGTCCCAATGGTGCCGGCAAGACAACCTGCTTTTACATGATTGTCGGCCTGGTACGCCCGGGTAAAGGAGATATCTGGCTGGATGATGTCAATATAACTGCGATGCCCATGCACCGGCGTGCACGACTGGGTATCGGCTATCTGCCACAGGAGCCATCAGTCTTTCGCAAGCTGACGGTTGAAGAAAACATCATGGCAGTACTTGAGGTGCAGCCCGGCCTGACGAAAGCACAATGCCAGGAGCGTGTAGACCTTTTGCTTGAGGAATTCAATATCGAACACAAGCGCGATGCCCTCGGCATCAGCCTTTCCGGCGGTGAGCGCCGGCGTGTCGAAATTGCCCGTGCATTGGCCCTGGAGCCATTGTTTATCCTGCTTGATGAACCTTTTGCCGGCATAGACCCTATCTCGGTAGGGGATATTCAGCAAATTATTTCTCAACTCAAAAACATGGGCATCGGCCTGCTGATTACTGACCACAACGTACGCGAGACACTCGGCATCTGTGACAGAGCATACATTCTCAGTGACGGCGACGTGCTGACGGCTGGAACTGCAGAAGAGGTGCTATCACACAAAGAAGTCCGGGAAGTCTATCTTGGTCATAATTTCCGCCTGTAGGATATAGTTTTTCGTCTACACTTAAATAAGCAGGCAATGGACAGACGAAGGTTCCTGTGCAACTCGTTGAGTTCTCTCGCAGCAGGTATCATATAAATAACATAAGGGCAGATGAGTCATTCTGATTGACAAGCCTCCGGTAGAGAGAGAATATTATGACAGGGGGGTCATAATCATCATGACAAACATAAGCCGTAGAAAGTTGGGCATTAGCGGCAATCCAGCATGAAGCAGACTCTAGAAATTAAACTTGGCCAGAAACTGGCTATGACACCGCAGCTGCAACAGGCCATTCGTCTGTTGCAATTATCTGTTATTGATCTGAGAACAGAGATCCAGTCAGCCCTCGACAGCAACCCCATGCTTGACACGCCTGATAACAACGAAACCGTAGCGGACCCTGCTGAGTCAGATGATGATGAGGCATCCAGCAACAAAGAGGATCTTAACTCAGGCATTGATGAAGCACCCGCAAACAAAGAGACCGATGATGTTTTTGAGCAGGGAACGGCAGGTGATGAGCTGAAAGAGGACTATACCTGGGACGATGAAAGCTATATTCCCCGCAGCACAAGCAGTAACAACCGTGAAAATGACTGGAGCGGTGTAGAAGTAGAGACACGAAACTCTGCCCCAACCACCCTGCGTGACCACCTTGAATGGCAGATGCGCATGCTTCCCCTGTCGAACCGCGATCAGCTGATTACCGGAACAATAATTGAAGCCGTCAACGATGATGGTTATCTGGCTCTCTCGATAGAGGATATTACCCGGTCACTGGATGCTGATCCCGCCATTGAGCTGGATGAAGTAATGGCCATGCTGCATCAAATCCAGAACTTCGATCCGGTGGGTGTTGCGGCAATTGATCTGGCGGACACATTACAGATACAGCTACGGCAGCTGCCTGAAGACACACCTTACCGGTCAACCGCCTTAACGATTGCAAATAAACATCTCGACCTGGTCGCACATCGGGATCTGACAAAACTCAAACGCGTATTAAAGGGCAAGCCTGCAGCACTGAGCAGCGCAATCACCCTGATCCAGAGCCTGAACCCCCGCCCCGGCAGTACCATCAACCCTTCGCAGACACGCTATATCATTCCCGATCTCACGGTCAAAAAAATACAGGGTCACTGGCGCGCGCTGTTAAATGAAGATGCCTTGCCAAAACTCGAGGTAAACCGCTATTACCAGAGCCTGATAAGACGGGGCGATAACAGCACAGACAATCGATACCTTAAGGAAAACCTGCAGGAAGCGCGCTGGTATATAAAAAGTCTGCAAAACCGCCATGACACTCTGCTTAATGTGGCCAATGAGATCATCAAACGCCAGCAGGACTTTTTCGAGCATGGTGATGAGTCGATGAAGCCAATGGTATTACATGATATTGCCGATGCACTGGAATTGCATGAATCGACTATTTCACGTGTCACAACCAATAAGTATATGCAGACCCATATGGGTGTTTTCGAGCTGAAATATTTCTTCTCCAGCCATGTCAGTACAACAGACGGCGGCACCTGTTCAGCCACAGCCATTCGATCCCAGATTAAAAAGCTGGTAGAAAATGAACCGGCCGGCAAACCAATAAGTGACAACCGCATTGCTGAGCTTTTATCACAGCAAGGTATGTGTGTTGCCCGGCGCACGGTCGCCAAATACAGAGAATTAATGAGTATTCCCCCTTCTAACCTGCGTAAATCGCTAACACTCTGATGGAGTCTACAAAATGCAATTAAATATCACTGGTCAGCACATAGAAGTTACCGATGCCCTCCGCGATTATGTCACCGAAAAGCTGGAGCGTGTCCATCGTCATTTTGATCATGTAACGACAACACATGTCGTGTTGTCGGTAGAAAAAACCCGCCAGATAGCTGAAGCAACGATCAATGCCAGCGGCGCAACAATTCATGCAAATTCTGAAGATAATGACATGTATGCGGCAATCGATTCTCTGTCCAGTAAACTCGACCGTCAGGTCATCAAACACAAAGAAAAAATTAAGGACCATCGTAGAAATACGATTACATAAATAATGTCAGCCAGTCACGCCAGTATTCATCATCCTGCCATGCATGAAACCAAGCAACATGATGCTCCGGATATAGGAGCAATTCTCGATCGTGGCAAGATAGATCTGGGCCACCAAACCACCAGTAAAAAAAGGCTGCTGGAACAGATCGCAAATATGTTTGCCGAGCGCATACCGGATGCCGATGCCAGGCAGATTTTCAGCACGCTATTTGAGCGTGAAAATCTGGGCAGCACCGGCATCGGTAGCGGCGTGGCCCTGCCCCATGGGCGAATTGCCGGGCTGAAAGATGTTGCCGGGATTTTCCTTCGCCTGAATGACGAGCTGGATTTTGATGCTGTAGATCATCTGCCGGTGAACCTGGTCTTTGCCATCCTGGTGCCGGAGGATGCGACAGATGAGCACCTTAATCTGCTTGCCTGCCTGGCCGGCATTTTCCGTGATGATGAAAAACGGAAGAAATTGCTGGATACCAGAGACACGGCTCTGATTAGAGAAACCTTTGCCAGGCCTGATAATTGCGAGGGCCACTATTGACATGGCCCCACAGACGGCATTAACAGCCGGCAATGTCTTTGAGTCACATAAAGAACGACTGAAGTTGCACTGGGCCGCAGGACAAAATGGTGACAAACGCAGCCTTGAGGCGCCTGATGCGCGCTGGTCCGGCATGGCACTGGTCGGCTACCTTAACACCGTCCATGCCAACCGTGTACAGATCATTGGCACTGAAGAACTTGATTACCTGAATCAGCTGGATAAACAGCACCAGTCCAGCACCATCTCCCGTATTTTTCATCAGCCCCGTACTGCGCTGATTATCATCAGTGACGGCATGCAGGCACCCGCCAACCTGCTGCTCATCAGCAATGAAGCCGAAATGCCCTTAATTGTCAGCCAGCGTCCTGCGCCGGAACTGATCTATCATTTGCAATTTTATCTTGCACGCGCCCTTTCACCCAAATCCTCTATGCACGGTGTATTGCTCTCAGTTATGGGCCATGGGGTATTGATTACCGGTGAAAGCGGTGTCGGCAAAAGTGAGCTGGCGCTTGAGCTTATTAGCAAAGGGCATCACCTGGTCGCAGACGATGCTATTACTATCCGCCGCACCTCACCTGAGCACCTGGAAGGTTACTGCAATCCAAAATTTAGCCATTTTCTTGAAGTGCGCGGACTTGGAATACTCAATATTCGTGAAATGTTCGGTGAAGCGACCACGCGGCTGGCAAAACGAATTGAACTTATTGTCAATCTTCAGCATATGGATGCACAACGCCTAAGCACCATGGATCGCCTGCGCCAGGAGAAGAGTTATCGCAATATCCTGGATATAGAGATCCCGGAAATTACAGTTCCAGTCACTTCCGGTCGCAATCTGTCTGTTATGATTGAAGCGGCGGTTCGCAACCAGATACTGGTCAGCCGGGGCTATAATGCGGTTGAGGATTTCATAGCAATCCAGCAGGATGCCATAAACTCAAACAACTAGACGCTCGACCTAACAATGGATCTCACAATAGTCAGCGGCCTGTCAGGCTCAGGTAAAACAATCGCTCTACAGGCGCTGGAAGATATAGGTTATTACTGTATTGATAACCTGCCTGCCAACCTGCTGCCGCATTTTGCTGCCAGCCTGATGCACAACTCGGGCAGCCGTGCAGCTGTGGGCATCGATATCCGTAACCGCCATTTTCTGGAAACCCTGTCAGACAGCCTGGCGAGCCTTAAACGGCTTGGCATAGAATTTCGTATACTTTATTTATATGCTGATGAAGACACCCTGATAAAACGCTTTAGTGAAACGCGCAGACGCCACCCTCTGACCGACATGTCTATATCACTGGTAGAGGGTATACGACAGGAACATAAGCTGCTTGTATCACTGGCGCAAAGCGCCAACATGGAAATCGATACCAGCCGCATTACCCCGCACGAACTGCGCAGCCAGGTTCGAAACCTGGTGGGTGCGCGAGACGGTACCTCAATGATGCTGCAGGTTGTTTCCTTTGGCCATAAGCACGGCAATCCCAGTGATGCAGATTTTGTCTTTGATGTTCGCTGCCTGCCCAATCCCTACTGGGAAAAGGACTTACGGGAACGAACAGGGGTGGACCAGGAGGTCATAGACTTTCTCAAAAGCAAGCCCTCGACTGCATCTATGATTGACCATATATATTATTTCCTGACCAAATGGCTGCCGGCTTTTGAGGCAGAGAACCGCAGCTACATCACCATCGCTATCGGCTGCACCGGTGGCCGACATCGCTCTGTCTATGTAGCGAAACAACTGGCTGAGAAATTAAAAAATGATGATTCAAGAGTGCACCTGCACCACAGGGATCTACTATGACTGGCATCATTCTGCTCACCTATGGCCGGACAGGTTATGAACTGCTGGAAGCTGCAGGGCATATCATGAATCAGCCAGCTGAACAGATTAAAGTAATTAATGTCTACGATGATCCGGATACGGCCGACAATCTGCCCGGGCAAATTGAAAGCGCTATCGAGCAGCTAAAATCAGCAGGCCAGTGCCTGATTCTGACTGACCTGCGCGGTTGCACGCATTTTAATATCGCCCGAAAATTCGTTGAGCCGGCACGAGTTGCATTGATCAGCGGACTTAATTTGCCAATGCTTTTGCGTCTGCTTTATCACCGTAACGAGAATCTTGTCACGCTGTCGCATTTTGCCGAGGAGGGAGGCGTAATGGGTATATCCACAACCAGTGATGCACCTGCTAGCGGGGACAGCGCCCTGTGATACGCGAACAGGTGCGCATCATTAACCGACTGGGTCTGCATGCACGGGCAGCGGCCAGTTTTGTCAAACTGGCTTCATCCTATGACAGCGATATTTTTCTTGTCTATGGCGAACAGAGCGTCAATGGCAAAAGCATCATGGGGATAATGATGCTGGCTGCCTCACAGGGCACTGATCTGCTGTTAGAGGTTAATGGTACAGATGAAACAACAGCATCGGCGGCGCTGCTTGGATTAATCAATAATCGCTTTGGGGAAGACGAGTAATGCTCTCCATGCACGGTTCCGGTATCGGCAATTTAATCGCTATCGGGACTGCCTGTGTTGTGTCTCAGGAATCCACTGATGTTCCAGAGTACCTGATAGCCAAAAAGCACATCAGCGATGAAATACACAGGTTGCGTGCGGCTATTGCTGCCACACGCATACAGATGATTCAGATTCGCAAACAAATAACCTCTGACTCGCCACCGGAAGCTACCGGCTTTATCGAAGCACATCTTATGATGCTGGATGATCCGATGCTGGCGCAACAGCCAGAAACACTCGTCAGCAGTTTACAGATCAATGCTGAGCAGGCGATAGCCCGTCAGAGCCAGTCATTGATAGACATTTTTGAAGCCATGGAAGATGAGTATCTGCGCACCAAGGGCGACGATATCCGGCAAGTGGTAGACCGCATTCAAAAAAACCTGATGGGCATTGAGCCGATAAGCAGTGCAGATGTCAGTGAAGAATATTCTGATCCGATTATTGTTTCACGGGATCTTGCTCCCGCTGATACTCTGGCCATGAAATCACGAAACATCCGCGGCATACTGACCAGTCTTGGCAGCCCTATTTCACACTCTTCTATCCTTGCCCGCAGCCTGGGCATCCCGGCTGTCGTCGGCCTGCATGCGGCAACCCGGTATATCCGTCATGGCGACAGGCTGATTGTTGACGGACGTAACGGCGATGTCATTATTGCACCGGACAAACATACGCTGACAATATACCGTAAGCTAAAAAAACAAACGCTGGCGCATACGCGTGAGCTTGATGCTTTGATAAATAGCCGGTCAGTCACGCTTGATGGTGAACGTATCAGTCTGCTGGCCAACATAGACCTGCCGCAGGACACGCGCCATGCGCTGAATGTCAAAGCCGCCGGAATTGGCCTGTTCCGTACCGAGTTTCTCTATCTGAATCGGGACAAAATGCCGACAGAGAACGATCATTTTAATGCCTATATGCGCGTCATACGCCGTTTCAACAGACATCCCATAACCATCCGTACCATGGATCTGGGTGCCGATAAACAGTTCGACAATAATAGTGAGACGACGCTGAATCCTTCGCTGGGACTGCGGGGTATAAGAATGAGCCTTGGCAGCCCTTCGATGTTCATTCCCCAATTACGTGCAATTCTGCGCGCCTCAGCGCATGGGCGTGTGCGAATGATGATCCCAATGATGTCCAGCCTGCACGAGCTTTTTCAGGTACTGACCCTGATCAAGGAAACACGTAAGGCCCTGCGGGATGAAAATATTCCATTTAATCCAAAAATGCAGATCGGTGGAATGATAGAGGTGCCGGCGGCAGCCATTGCGGCAGACCTGTTTGCGCCGCATCTGGATTTTTTTTCCATCGGCACCAACGACCTGATCCAGTATGCGCTCGCCATTGACCGTGTAGATGATGAGGTCAGTTATTTATATAACCCGCTGCACCCGTCCGTACTAAGATTGATTGAAATGTCAGTGCGTGCAGCCAATAAAGCTAACATCCCGGTGACTCTATGCGGTGAAATGGCCGGCGATCCAAAGCTGATCGAAGTCCTGCTGGGACTCGGGCTGCGCCACCTGAGCATGGATCCCGCCAACCTGCTGGAAGCCAAAGGCATTATCCGGCAGATTGATGTCACCAAAGCAAGGAAAATGTCACGCAGACTGCTGGCGGGGAAAGAGTTTTAATCCAGGTTCCAGATCTACAGATTAAAAACATAAACCGGAACACACAATGTTTTAACCGGGTACCTGAAATTTCTTTTATCCTTCATCTTTGATCTTGATCTGATAAACTCCGCCCAACCTTGAGCGGAGCCAAGATGACTGCAGCTAGCCCTAATAATCTCGATGATCTTATAGAGCACATCATCACTGTGCTGGACGAGTCTGGCATCGAACAAATTAAGGAAAATCTGCAAAAGCTCCACCCGGCCGATATTGCTCAGCTGCTGGAGTCAATCCCGCCTGAAAAACGTGCGCTGGTCTGGCCATATATAGACAATTCACGCCGTGGTGAAAGCCTGATTGAACTGTCGGAAGGTGTCCGCGAAGGCCTGATGGCCGAAATGGATACGCATACGCTGGCCGCCGCTGTACAAAGTCTCGACACGGATGAAATTGCCGATCTAATCCCGGAACTGCCTGACGATGTTATCGCGGAAGTGCTATATATCGCGGACCGGGAGAAGCGTGATCGTCTAAACGCCGTCCTCTCCTATGCCGAGGACAGCGCCGGTGGCTTGATGGACATCGATGCGGTCGCAATCCGACCACGTGTCACCGTTGCCGTCACCCGCCGTTATCTGCGCATGCTGAGCAAACTTCCGGAATACACGGATAAATTGTTTGTTGTCGATCGTAATAACAAACTGATTGGCGCGCTACACTTGTCCGAGCTGGTAACTGCTGATGACACGCAACGTATCGATGAGATCACCTATACCGGGGTGCGCACCTTTTCTGTCGAACAGTCACAAACAGAAGTCGCACAGGCCTTCGCCCGCTACAACCTGATGTCAGCACCCGTGGTTGATGATAATAACTGCCTGCTGGGCCGTATTACCATTGATGATATCGTCGATGTCATCCAGGACGAAGCAGATAGACGCGTCATGGCTCCCGCCGGTCTTGATGAAGAAGAGGATATATTCGCACCCATCATTCACACCTCGCGCAGTCGCGCGCTGTGGCTGGGTGTAAACCTTATCACAGCTTTTATTGCTGCTGCCGTTATCGGTCGATTCCAGGAAACCATCAGCGGCCTGGTGGCTTTGGCGGTATTGATGCCGGTGGTCGCCAGCATGGGCGGAAATGCCGGCATCCAGAGCCTGACGGTCGTCATCCGCGGCCTGTCAAACGGCACTATCACTGACAATAATGCACGCAAGGTTTTTATTAAAGAACTGCTGGTCGGCAGCCTGAACGGCCTGGTCTGGGCAGTGGTAGTAACAGTAGTCACCCTGCTGTGGTTTAACAACCTGTCACTGGCATTGATTATCGGTGCCGCCATGATCATCACCATGGCCAGCTCCGCCCTGTTCGGCGCCCTGCTGCCCAGCACACTGCGCCGCATGGGTATAGACCCGGCATTAGCAGGCGGCGTTGCCCTGACAACCGTGGCAGATGTGGTTGGCTTTGTCAGCTTTCTTGGCCTGGCAACGGTGTTTTTGGCGTAGAAAAGAAGTTTCAAGTTCAAAAACAGTTAACCACAGAGGACACGGAGGTAATGGCTTTAGATGTTTAGTCTTTAGTCTTGTGACTTGAAACTTGAAACTTTCTATCTGTCTTTCGTCCAGAACCTGACATACAAAACTGGCAAGAACCAAAGAAGTAGCAATCCAAGAAACAGGCTGTTGCCATAACGAACATAAGGCGTCAGGCCTTTCATTGGAATCACTTCGGAGACCAGGACACCCGAGGTGAACTGTGGCAGGCTAGAGGTGATTTCACCTTTTTCGTTGATCACCGCGGTGAAGCCGGTGTTGGCGGCCCTGACGAAGTAGCGGCCAGTTTCTCGCGCCCTGATTTGTGCCATCTGCAGGCGCTGATGCGGGGCCAGTGAATCGCCGAACCAGGCATCTTCAGAGATATTGATCAGGAATGCTGCATCAGCGGCGGGTGCTGCCAGTTCCTCACCAAAGGCATCTTCATAACAAATACTGACCGCTACTGGCCAGCCGCCCAGTACTAAATCGGGTTGAGCGCCCTGCCAGCGGGTAAAATCTGACATCGGTATTTTCAGATAGTCTATCAGCCAGCCCAACAGGGGCTTTAACGGAAGAAATTCACCGAAGGGCACCAGGTGCTGTTTTCTATAGACTCCATTTGCCACGGGTTTTTTATTTGAATCCAGCACAGTGATTGCGGCATTGTAATAATTCCCGGCGGGATGTGAATCAATAGCACCAACTAGATAGTCGGGGGCACTGCCATCCTGTCTTCGGGGCAATGACAGGCCGATCCAATCGGAAACATGCTGCCAGCTATCGGGTACAGCGCCTTCCGGCCAGACAATAATCGCGCTGCCATCAACCACTTTCCGGCTAAGTGCAACATAGTGAGCAATCACCTTATGACTGGCGCCCGGTTTCCATTTCTCGCTGAGAGGTACATTGCCCTGCAGCAGGGCGATGTCTACTTTCTCTCCGACCGGCGCAACATACTGCATGCCACCGCTGATCCTGCTGACAATAAAAATACCTGCAAACAGGCATCCTGTTGCCAGCAGGCGCTGCCAGCTCCCGCCTCTTATCAACATGGCAGCAAGTGCTGCCAGTATCGCAACAAACAGGCTCATGCCATAAACACCGATAAGTGGCGCCAAATTCATTAACAGACTATTGCTCTGTGAATACCCGAGATTTAGCCAGGGGAAGCCTGTCATCAACCAGCCCCGCAGCCACTCCATCAATACCCAGAACACAGGCACAGCAAATAGCAGTCGGTAAGCACCGGGTTTCATCACGCCAGCCTGCAGCCAGCCTGCAGCGGCAGGTAAAAGAGAAAGAAAGGCCACGAACAGAAATACAAGAAAAGCGGCCAATGGCGCCGGCATAAATCCAAATTCGTGAATCGAGATATAAACCCAGGAGGCACCGGCGCCAAATAAACCGAGTCCAAACACAAAACCCAGCCAGGCGGATCGGGCAGGGGTGGCTTCAGACCAGAAGTAAAACAGGACGGCAGGGAAAATGATTGCCAGCGGATAAAAAGCAAACGGTGCAAAAGCAAGCACCAGACCGACCCCGGCAAGCAGTACGATGGCATCCTGCCATCGTGGCTTTATCATGCTGGGGTTTCCGCTGAGGAGTCCTGGCTCTCTATTTCTGTCAATTTAAGCAGATTGATGCGCCGGCTATCGCAATGCAGAACGGTAAAACAGAAACCGTTGATGTCGACAGACTCACCGCGTTCCGGCAGATAAGAAAAGCTGTTGGTGACCAGGCCGCCGATAGTCTCGATATCCCCTGCAGCAAAGCCACTGCCAAAATATTCATTAAAATCGTCCAGGGTGGTCAGGGCTTTAACTACAAAACCGTCATCTGTTCTGCGAATCATGCTGTCATCTTCATCGTAGTCAAACTCATCCTGAATATCACCGACAATCTGCTCCAGCACATCTTCGATGGTGACCAGACCGGCAACGCCGCCGTATTCATTCATTACGATGGCCATGTGATTACGATTGGCAAGGAAGTCTGCCAGCAGCATATTGAGTCGTTTACTCTCGGGTACAAACACGGCTTCGCGAAGGATATCCCTGAACACAAACCGCTGCTGCTGATCACTATCAAAATACCGCAGCAGATCTTTGGCAAGCAGTACACCAATGACATTGTCGCGGTCTTCCTTTATCACCGGGTAACGGGAGTACCCATGTTCATTCATCACTGGCAGGCAATTTTCCGGTGACACATCCCTTTCCAGCACCACCATTTGCGAACGCGGCACCATAATGTCTCTCACCTGCATCGCAGACACCTGAAAAACACCTTCAATCATATCCAGCGCATCAAAACTGATGAGCTGCTTTTCTGCGGCCGTGCGCAGAATTTTGATTATGTCATCGCGTTCCATGGATTTCCCGAGCAGTGACAAGCCTAACCGGGCCAACCAGGAACGCAAACGAGGTCGGGGTTTTTTAAGTTTTTTCTTCATAAGATGTTCTATTAAAGGATTTATTCAGCATAAGGCGGCGGGTAACCCAGGTCAGCCAGGATAGTTGTTTCCAGTGCTTCCATTTCATCGGCATGTTTTTGATCAACATGATCATAGCCACAAAGATGCAGCACACCGTGTATCAATATATGTGCCCAGTGCGCCTCAATGGCCTTATCTTGATCTTCAGCTTCACGTTGAACCACCGGCGCACAGATCACAAGGTCGCCAAGTATGCCGGTGGTTACACCGGGTGGATCTTCAAAAGGAAAAGACAGGACATTGGTCGGACCCGATTTATGCCGGTAACGATCATTCATCTCGGCACTTTCTTCTGCACCGGTCACACGGATTACCAGCTCTTTGTCAGCACAATCACAGGCAGCAGCAGCTGCATCGACCCAAATCTGAAACTGTGCCTTATCGGGAATTTTCTCATCATTCAGTGCAAGCTGCAGATCAATCATCAGCGGCATTGCCATTGGCCTCCGTGCTGTTTTTCCCATCAACAGCCTGATAGGCCTCAACAATCTTCTGCACCAGCGGATGTCTGACGACATCCACAGATTTAAAATAATTAAATTTAATTTCGCTAATCCCGCCAAGAACCCTGATCGCATGTGCCAGACCTGAACGCTGCGAGCGCGGCAGGTCTGTTTGCGTCACGTCACCAGTGATTATGGCACGCGAACCGCAACCTATACGTGTCAGAAACATGCGCATTTGTTCTTCCGTGGTGTTCTGCGCTTCATCAAGTATCGCCATTGCATCATTTAAGGTTCTTCCTCGCATATAGGCCAGCGGTGCAATTTCAATTATATGGCGTTCAAGCAGGCGGTCGACTCGCTCAAAACCGAGCATTTCATACAGCGCATCATAGAGTGGCCGCAAATAAGGGTCGACCTTCTGTTCAAGATCGCCCGGCAGAAAACCCAGGCGTTCACCGGCTTCAACCGCCGGCCGTACCAGGACTATACGGCTGATCTCTTCTTTTTCCAGCGCTTCAATGGCACAGGCCACTGCGATATATGTCTTGCCAGTTCCCGCAGGACCAATGGCAAAATTTATATCATGAGAGATAACATTCCTGGCATAAGCCTGCTGACGCGGGTTGCGTAAGCGGACTTTTGCGCGTGGTGTCCTGATGGTCAGGATTTCATCAGCTGCACCTTTTTTTTGTGACAAATGCTGCAGAACGACATGTACCGACGTCGTATCCAGTTCTTCGCCTTCCGCTACATGTGCATACAGATCATTTATCACGGCCTCGATTTTATTGGTCAGCTTCCTGCCGCCAAAGACAGTAAAGTCCCCGGCCCTGTGCATAATTTTTGTATCAAAGAATTTCTCAATCTGCTTGATGTTGGTATCAAACTGGCCGCATAGGGTCGCCAGCCTTTTGTTATCAGCAGACTGCAGAGTGAAATGATGAACCGGTTCAGACACACTCATCCTGTCACACACTGTACCGGGATAGTGCGCGGCAGCTCGATACCATCGGCCACACCACGCAGTGAATTCGGCAAGGCCTCGGTAATTCTGACATCCACCATCTGGCCAATGAGGCGGCTCGGGCCGGCAAAATTCACAACCCGGTTATTCTCTGTCCGGCCGGATATCTCGCTGCTGCTTTTTCTTGAGATACCTGTTACCAGTACGGTTTGCACAGTACCCACCATGTCCCGGCCAATTCCAGCAGCATTTTCCAGTATATTTTTCTGCAATACCGCAAGCCGCTGTTTTTTCTCAGCCATTGGCACCGTATCCTCAAGCTCTGCCGCCGGCGTACCCGGTCGCGCGCTGTAGATAAAACTGAAGGAATGATCGAAGCCGACGTCATCGATGAGACCCATCGTCGCCTGGAAATCGTCCTCAGTCTCGCCCGGAAAACCAATAATAAAATCAGAAGACAGACTGATGCCCGGCCGCACCTGCTTCAGCTTCTCAATAATCTGCAGATAATCCTGTGTGCTATAACCTCTTTTCATCAGCGACAGGATGCGATCCGATCCTGACTGTACCGGCAAATGCAGGTGATCAACCAACTTGGGGATGCTGGCATAAGCATCAATTAATGAATCGCTGAATTCCAGCGGATGCGAAGTAGTGAATCGTATGCGCTCTATACCCTCGATCTCAGCGACATATTGCATCAGTAATGCAAGATCAGCAACTGACCCATCATGCATATCGCCCCGATAGGCATTGACGTTCTGCCCCAGCAAATTTACTTCACGCACACCCTGCCCGGCCAGAGTAACGATTTCTGCCAGAACATCATCAAAGGTGCGTGAAAATTCTTCCCCGCGAGTAAAGGGAACAACACAGAAACTGCAGTATTTGCTGCAACCCTCCATGATGGAGACGAATGCCGTTGGACCTTCTGCCCTAGGCTCAGGCAGGGCATCAAATTTTTCGATTTCAGGGAAACTGGTATCAACCGCACTGCGATGATCCTTGCGGCATTCGTTGAGCAACTGCGGCAACCTGTGCAAGGTTTGCGGGCCAAATATGATATCGACATAAGGTGCCCGCGCCAGGATGTCCTTACCTTCCTGGCTGGCCACACAACCGCCGACACCAATCACCAGATCAGGGTTTTTCAGCTTCCATTCACGCCAGCGGCCAAGTTGGTGAAATACCTTTTCCTGTGCTTTCTCACGCACCGAGCATGTATTGAGCAGCAGCACATCGGCCTGCTCGGCATCCGTTGTCACAGAAAGCCCATGCGACTTTGCCAGCATGTCGGCCATGCGGCTGGAATCATATTCGTTCATCTGGCAGCCGAAGGTCTTGATAAAGAGCTTCTGACCGGTTTTGATAGCCTCAGCGGGCCGGGATCTGGACATTAAAATGCGGAAATAGTGTTTCGGACGGGTAAGCTAACTGGATTTGCTGTAAATTTCCAGTAATTTCTTAGTATTAAGAATATTTTACGAGTTACGTTTTACGGTAAAAGATGAAAATATAAACATATTATTGTGTTATTTTTTATGCTTAAGCTCTCGCATTTATTTTTTCATAAAACATCACATGCGATACGGATATTTTACTTCATGGGTAAGAGTAACCAATAAAAAAATAACAAAAATAATGCGATTCCTTTTAGTATCATATATCAGGCAAACCTCGGCTACAGGCAACCAGCAAAACTATAGAGCATGACAAGACCCCCACTACAAGACTGCACCATCGTCGTCACTCGCCCCACAGGCCAGTCCGGTAAACTAATCAAGGTACTCGAAAATGC
>JAYEGM010000025.1:0-5583 GCA_034659075.1 Pseudomonadota bacterium | reverse complement strand
GAACGCGCCTGGACCTCGCCCATCTGGTACACACCGGCACAATAATTTAAACAGCTATCCACTGAACAGATTTACTTCACTGCAATCACTCAACCAGGGAGATTTATCACATGGCTATCGGCACAAAAATCATCCAGAAAAAGGTAACAAATGAGGTTAAAGATGCTGTCGGCATCGACACCGACAAGAAGAATAAAGTAGGCAAGAACAAGGGAAAAGGCAAAGGTAAGAAGAAAGCCAAAAGAGGAAAGGGGATTTTGTAATCCCCCCGTGTCTTTCCATCATAAGTCCTTTTGGCCATATCCATGTGTACATGGCTACATTTGGATATCGCCAACCATACACGCAACAGATAGATAGAGAATGATGACAAGAGAACGTTTACTAACAGGCTTACTGGCTTGCCTGCTATCTGCAGGTATCATGCAGACCGAAAATGCCTATGCAGTTGAAGGCGGCAAGTCACTCTACCTGTTAGGTAAAAGAGGACCATTGGCTGGACTCATACCAAAACCCGGCCTCTACCTGACTGACGATATTTACTATTACAGCGCTAAGAGAGATGGCCTGTTACCCATCAGCGGCAGCGTCAACAACAACATTACTGCTGATGCATTGATGAATCTTTTGCAAGTCACCTGGATAACAGAAGGAGTTTTTAATAATGGCAGGCTGGCGCTGGGTGCACTTGTACCCTATGGCAATATTGAAGTCTCAGCAGATGCAGCACTGTTAACGCCTAACGGCATACAGCGTGGAATAAAACTCAGCGACGAGGTCACGGACTTCGGTGACCCTGTCCTGGCAGCATCGCTAGGCTGGAAAAACCGCGAGGGTGAATTGTTCCGAGCCTGGAACCTGTACAGCTCATTATTCATTCCAGTGGGTTCATATGAAGTAGGACGTCTCGCTAACACCGGCTCTAATCGCTGGGGGCTGGATATTGGCACAGGCTTTACCATGGCGAACTTCAACCGGGGTCGTGAGTTTTCAGGTGTTCTGGGTTTCACCTTCAATGATAAAAATGATGATACCGGCTACAAATCCGGTACAGAATCTCACCTGGAGCTATCCTACAAACAGCACCTGAAGAAAGGCCTCTCGTTTGGCATTGTAGGCTACTATAACCAGCAGCTGACAGCTGATAGCGGCGGTCCTGCTGTGCTGGGTGACTTCAAAGGTCGTGTCGCGGCACTGGGCCCTGAAATTGCCTACCAGTTCAAGACAGCGACCCGGTCTGTCGGGCTGGACGTGCGCTGGTATCATGAATTTGCTGCACAAAATCGTGTAGAGGGAGATTCTGTGTTCCTGACTCTGTCTCTGCCCTTGCAGGCCGACAGTAAAAAGTAATTATCAATAACAAACTCTCAATATAGTTAACACAAAGATACAGTCACATCTGGATAAATCATGAAAACAATCATTCAAAATACCCTCGTTTTCTCTCTCACACTACTTTTCAGTACAGCCGCATTTAGCGGGCCAATAGATCCTGAATGTAATGCCAAGAAAGCAGCCAAGAGTACTGCAATGAAAGCGACTGTTGGAGTCGGTGGTCGATGCAAACCTGCTGAAGCAGCCAAAGATACCGTTGGCCTTGATGACAAGAAAGGTAAGAAAGGAAAAAAAGGTAAGAAAGATAAAGACGGCCTGCTCAGTAAGGACGACAGTGAAAACAGCAAGGACAAAAAAAATAGTAAGAAAAAAATGAAAGATGATAAAGATGGTTTCGGCTTGAAAAAGAAAGCGGTTAAAACCGTACTCTAACCCAAACATGGTGAATAATTACAATGTATAAGAATAAATGTTTTGATCTAGATGCAAAATCGATTGCATCGGCAACTGTGCTCTCATTCATGATCTCAATCAGCGCCTATGCTGACGAGAAGTCCCCTGTCGACTCATCTAAAGGAGAAGCCACACTTACAGCTGCAAAGAATAAGGTAGCAGAGGCAGAAGCGGCAGTTCCCGAAAACCCGCTGAAAAATGCGTATTTCGGCGAGACACACGTTCACACGTCTTTCTCAATGGATGCCTATATCGGTGGCGGGCGTTTGTCTCCATCAGATGCTTACCGCTTCGCCAAGGGCGAAGATGTGACCCTCAACAACCAGTTGCACAACATCGTTAAACCACTTGATTTTGCCGCCGTCAGCGACCATGCGGAATTCATTGGCGAGATGTATTCGACACAGGTGAGCGGTGCTCCCGGTCACTACCAGCCGTCACTCGATGAACTGCGCGGACTGACAGAGTTCGAAGATCAGGAAGCCTGGTTCATGAAATATGTGATTTCCAATATGCGTTCGGCAAAACCGGAGCATCCACCCTTCTATGCTGGCCAGGAAACCACGCAATCTGCGTGGAAAGACATCATCATAAAGGCAGCCCAGGACCACTATGAGCCTGGCGTTTTTACCACTCTAATCGCATTTGAATGGACCGCCTCTCAGGATGGCGGCAACATGCACCGCAACGTCATTTTCCGTGACAGCGTGGTCCCTGATTTACCCTTCAGCGCACTGGATTCCAACGATGAAGAAAAACTTTGGGCGTGGATGGCAAAACAGGAAGCGGCCGGTTCTACCCTGTTGGCTATACCGCACAATTCAAACGGATCGAAAGGCTATATGTTCGACCCGATGGACAATTCTGGCAAGCAGATAGATGCAGAATATGCCGGCACCCGGAGCCATTTCGAACCACTAATCGAGATGATGCAGATCAAGGGAAACTCCGAGGTCGTTGCTTCGCTCTGGCCTGGCGATGAGTTTGCGAACTTTGAGAATGCTGAAAGCGTGTCCAGCTACAACGGTCGTGATTTCAAAAAACAGAATTTTGTGCGCTGGGCCGTTACCAAGGGCCTCACCTATCAGGAAAAATTTGGTGAAAACCCGTATAAACTGGGTTTCATCGGTGGCACTGACAATCATAACGGCTCACCGAGTGATGTAGTTGAGGATAATTATATCGGTAGCCATGGTGGCGCAGACAAGACCATAGAACGACGCCGAGAAGATGAGATAACCGGCTGGATAAAGGTCCGCGAATCAAACCCTGGGTCGATTGCAGGTGTCTGGGCACCAAAGAACACCCGCGGCGCAATCTGGGATGCCATGAGTGCGCGTGAGACCTTCGTCACTTCCGGCACACGCATCAAGCCACGTTTCTTTGCAGGCGCAAACCTGAGTAAGTCTAGCGACCCGGTTGCACTGGTGAAACAAGGTTACGCACAAGGCGTACCCATGGGTGGAACTCTAAGGGCCCTTGACGGGGCACCTACGTTCACCGTGCACGCCATGAAGGATGCCATGGGCGCAAACCTTGACCGCATTCAGATTATCAAGGGCTGGGTCGATGAGAAAGGTGAACCACAGGAACGGATCATCAATGCCGCCTGGTCAGGTAAACGCAAGCTAGATGCCAACGGCAAGCTGCCCCCGGTTGGCAACACAGTTGATCTTAAAACAGCAATGTTTACCAACAGCATTGGTGCCAGTAGTCTCATGGGTAACTGGACAGATGATGATTTTGATCCGTCCAAAGCGGCGCTCTACTACGTCCGGGTGCTGGAAATACCGACACCACGTTGGACGACATACGATGCCGTGAAACATGGGCTGCCTCTGCTCGATAACGTACCTGCAACAATTCAGGAACGTGCGTGGACGTCGCCGATCTGGTATGTCCCTGATGTATTCAAAAATGAATAATAAGAGAACTGCTTTGCAATGCAGCCGCCTTGCTGTCGGACTACTGATGCTTATAACTCAGCCCGCACTGTCTGATGAGTCCCCACAGGGGGGCCAGTCCCTCGATCAGGCAGCAAATGACCCCACTGCTTCCCTGATGTCGGTCCAGGTCCAAAATCTCTACAGTGGCAACTTCCACAACCTGGATAACGCCAGTAGCAATACTGTCCTGTTGCGTTCTGCTGTGCCTTTTAAAACAGGCGATCTTAATCACATCGCACGTGTAACTGTTCCCTATTTCACTAAAACTCCATCGAGTGAGAATGGTTTCGGAGACAGCGTATTATTCGATCTCATCGCTATTGACGAGTCCTGGGGACGCTGGGGTGTCGGCGCGGTGCTGCTGGTGCCGACTGCAAGTAAAGAGGAGCTGGGTGCAGATAAGTGGGCCTTAGGCCCTGCCTTTGGGTTCACCGCTAGAGATCACAAACTACTTTTTGGGCTATTCAACCAGAACCTTCTTTCCTTCGCAGGTGATGATAACCGCCCTGATGTCAACATAAGCATTATACAGCCTATTCTGAATTACTCCCTTCCCAATAAGTGGTCTGTAGGCGTATCAGAAATGACATTGACCTATGACTGGGACAAGAGCGACTGGCTTAGCCTGCCTCTGGGTGCAAAAATTGCAAAGATGCACAGATTTGGCAAGCAGCCGGTCCAGTTTACAGGCTCATATGAACGAAACTATCAGGACGACTACGTAGTACCAGAATGGACACTTAACTTTATCGTTAAGTTTCTGTTCCCTGTATAATGCGGCTAATAGTACGGAAAAATTGTAGATAAAAAATAAAGCTCTACCTTATTTAAGGAAAACTCCTATGAAAAACATTTTCACCAAAATAACTGTGCTGCTGCTGGCAAGCTTGTTAGTAGTACCCCTTGGTTCAGCCATAGCAGAAGACGACAAGTAAAAGACCTATAGCCAACAGGAGCTGGACACGATGATGGTATTGCACGGTTCAATCGCGATGGGTGGCGTGCTCGACCCTGATTGTACCGCTGAAAAGGCCGCCAAGAGTGCAACCGCCAAGGCAACTGTCGGTGTGGGTGGCCGTTGTTCGCCTAAAGAAACCGCAGCCGATTCTGCCAGGGGCACTGTGGGTATCGAGGAAAAAGGCCCTACCGAAAAGCATCGGAAAGACGATGATGACGGTATCGCCAAGAAGGCCGTAAAGGGTGTCCTGAAAGACTGAGGTGAAGCAGGGACGGACCAAACAGACTACAGCAACAAGGAGAGGAACGATGGTGTCAGAAAATGATCGATTACAGACAGCGGCAGCCGGACTGAAAAACCGTATCAGTGAGAAAATGGGTAACGTATGGTGGGCCTTTATGCTGCGGGGGTTGCTTGCCCTGGGGCTTGGGGTGAGCGCATTGATCTGGCCGAAGTTAACACTGGGTCTGCTGGTACGCCTGATTGGTATCTACGCCTTGCTCGATGGGGTTACCGGGTTTGTCAGCGGTATCCGCGGCCGGGATCTGCAGCCCTATCTGCTGCCAGCCCTGGTGAGTATGGCAGTGGGCGCCGTCTTGCTCTTCTGGCCGGGACTGACGGTGAAATGGTTACTGATTATTCTCGGGGTCTGGGCATTGCTGCAGGGTGTCAATCTGTTCTTTGCAGGGCGTAGCGCTGAAGACAATGATCCCAATCGCGGTCTGCTGATGACGATTGGTGCTGTGCTGGCTGTTATCGGCCTGGTTCTGATCGTATGGCCGGGTGCCGGTGCAGTGACCATATCCTGGCTGGTGGCTGCGTTGGCCTTCCTGGTCGGCGCCCTGCTGGTATTTCTGGCGCTGAGGCTGCGACAGGTAAAGCTGCGCGTGG
>JAYEGM010000024.1:0-5613 GCA_034659075.1 Pseudomonadota bacterium | reverse complement strand
GAATAAATGAGGAAAGACTTACGTCTTGGGTCTTGGGTCTTGGGTCTTGAAACTTGAAACTTGAAACTTGAAACTTGAAACTTGAAACTTGAAACTTGAAACCTGAAACTGTCTTTCTAAAACAACGAAAACGGCCCGTTATTCCCATTCCTTACATTCACCGCATAATAACTATCAACATTCGTACCATCGCCCAGGCGGCCATTCTCGCCTGAACCCCAGGCAAACACGAAGCCATCGGCGCGCAGGGCGAGGCTGTGGATGCTGCCTACGGAGATTTCCATGATATTTCCGAGTGGCTGGCCATTGCTCAGTACTACGGTGGCGGCGCCGGTTACAGCGGCATTTGTGCCGTCGCCCAGCTGTCCGTTGCTGTTGCTGCCCCAGGCGATAACGCGTCGGCTCATGGTGATGGCAAGGGTATGTGAATCACCCAGTGCCACCCGGTAGATACCGGTAATCGGCCTGCCGTTGCCATCGGTGACGGGACGGGCATAGGATTTTTCGGAGGTTGTTGAGGAATCTTCAGATGTCGTTTCGTCAGCGTCATCAGTGCTGACTTCCAGCGGTACTACCACCGCTGAATTTCCCCAGCCCAGTAATGCGCCATTGCTCTGTACTGCAGCACTGGCATTTACTCTTGCCGCTATGCTGGTGACAGCAGAGAGGATGACCCCCTCGCTCCTGTGTACAAATACCGGATAGGGCTGCTGCTTCAAGGTACCATCTGCCAGCTGGCCGGCATCATTTTCACCCCAGGCAAGGATGCGGCCGGTGCTGGTCAGGGCCAGCAGGTGATTATCACCTGCGGCGACTGCCATGATACCGGTATAGCGGTTGCCCAGCTCATCCTGCATGTACATCAAATCATTATTATCGACCGGGTCACCGTCTTTGTAGCGGCTGTCGATGAATTCAATAGTCGGGTCAAAAAACTTGTCACGGAAACGATTTACCGGCTCGCGGCTCTGCTCCCTGTCTTTGAAGGCAGTCAGATCACCCCAGACCAGGACATTTCCCTGCTGATTCACGGCGGCGGTAAAATTTCCCCCCATCGCCATGGCAATGATATTGGCTATCGGCTTGCCGTCCGGATCAACGATTTCTGTCGGGAATAGCAGCGCGGTGGATGCCGGTTCCGGTTCTATCGGTTGTACAGGTTCGGTTCCTTCGCCCGGATCAACGATGTCTCCATCGTCAGGTTCATCACCCTTGAATTTGCCGCTATACAGCAGACCGCTGCCCAGCTGGCCTTTTTCATTCGGGCCCCAGCCCAATAGCGTGGCATCATCAAGCAGAACAAGGTTGTTGTCGCCGTGGGCAACTACTGCAACAGCACCACCCAGTGCGTTATAACGAATATCAACAACAGGAACAGGATTCAGTGCATCCAGTGTTGTACCGTCGCCCAGCTGACCATTGGCATCAGACCCCCAGACATACTGGCTGCCATTGCCGGTTGCAGCAAGATTGTGTGCATCACCGCTGCTAACCCGGTCAGCAAATAGCGAGCCAGAAAGCATCAGGCCTGCAACGCCGAGAGCTAAAGACAGTCTATTCAATCCCGTTTTTGATAACATTTTTCTATATCCGGTAGTAATTCTAGCTGATGACTCTGCTATATTTACAAGTACGTTGTTAATACTATGCCGAAACATACTGATATTCCACTAAAAATCATCTAAATTAGATACCGGTTATCTATTGATGATTTATTGGATACCCAGTCATTAAAAGCATAGCGTGGCAATCTCTTTATTTTAATCAAATGCTTAAGGATTATTTTGTGAACTTGTTGGATAAAATCCCCGGCAATAATCTGTACCAGGTAATGATGTATTGTATTGGATATTCCTTAAACCATGATGAACCTCCCCGGACTGGCATCCTGAGATTACTTATAAACTGATGGCTAAAACATACCTGTATCCCGCTTTTACGACACTCTTCAGCCTGCTGCTGATGGTGACGCCGGTCGCTGCACAGGCCCAGACACCGGTAAATATTAACCCGGTCGATTTACCGGATTCTGCCAAAGACAAGCTGACGCTGAATTTTGAAGATGCCGATATCCATGCACTGATCAATGCAGTTTCAAAGATAACCGGTAAAAATTTTATTGTAGACCCGCGCGTCAAGGGCAAGGTGACACTGATATCGTCAGAAGAACTCAGCGCCGGTCAGGTTTATGAGGTCTTTCTCTCTGTACTCGATGTACATAATATTGTGGCTGTTGAATCAGAGGGACTGGTCAAGCTGCTGCCCAAAGCAGTTGCCAAGCAGAAACCGACACCGATCAAGTTTGGCGATGATGAGATCAAAGGTGACACCCAGATTACCGAAATCTATCAAATGAAACACGGTTCAGTGAACGAAATACTACCAATCCTGAAACCTCTGCTGCCGCCTACCAGTCATTTCGCCGCACATGCGCCCAGCAACACGCTTATTCTCACTGACACAGCCGCAAACATTAACCGTATCCTGAGTATTGTCAGAAAGATGGATACAGAAGATGCTTCCGGTGACACCTATGTCATCTATCTGCAGCATGCACAGGCCAAGGATATCGTGGGGCTTCTAACCGAACTAATTACCTCCTATCAGAAAGTAGGTGGCACAAAAGGAGCTCAACAGAAGATATCGATCCAGGCACATGAAGCCACCAACTCGCTGATCATCCATGCAAAAAATGAGCACATGACCATCATCAAAAGTGTCATCAAGCAGCTGGATATTCGACGTACACAGGTATTCGTCGAGGCGATCATCGCTGAAATCAATGAAGATCGACTGGGTCAGCTGGGTGTTTCCTGGGAAGGCACCAACGTCAATTCCAATGGTCAGATCAGCGGCGGCACTGAATATGATATCGGCAAGGGCGGCTTGCGCCTCGGTTTTCTATCAGGCTTTGTCACCAGTCTCACCGGTGACCGGATACCTGAATTCAATATAATTCTGCACGCCCTGCGCACTGACAGCGAATCCAATATCCTGTCGACGCCAAATTTGCTGACACTGGACAACGAAGAAGCAGAGATCCGTGTCGCCCAGGAAGTGCCTTTTATCACCGGCCAGTTCACCACCAATGTCTCCACCGCACCGGTTGCACCCACACAGCCTGGCGCATCACCGATTGTTAATCCGTTTCAGACCATCGAGCGCAAGGATGTAGGCCTGATACTGAAGATCAAACCTCAGGTCAATGAAGGCAACACCGTACGCCTGGAAATATCGGAAGAGCTCTCTAATATCAGCCCGACCCGGGTACTTGGCGCATCCGACCTGATTACCAATAAGCGCATAGTCAAAACTACCGTGGTGGTTGAGAATGGCCAGACGGTTGTGCTCGGCGGCCTGATTCTGGACGATCTTTCAAACACGGTAGACGGCGTACTCGGGCTGTCCAGCGTGCCGTTCATCGGCGGTCTGTTCCGCAACAAGCAGAAGCAGCAGCGCAAGCTGAACCTGATGCTGTTTGTTAAACCCACCATCATTCGTACAAAAAGCGACCTGGTTGGATTTACTGAACGAAAATATGGCAGCATGCGGACCCGTCAGCTTGAAGCCAACGAGCGCTCAGAATATCTGATCCGGGGTATAACGCCATCAGTCATGCCACCGCTGGACCAGCCGACTGAAATCATACGCATGGAGGATGCCATGCTGCCGAAAGAGGAACAGGAAGCGAAAAAGAAAAAGGAACAGAAAGAAAAAGACAAGCAAAAAAAGAAACAGCAAAAGAAAGACAGAAAGGCAGAAGAACAGGCATTACAGGCCAATAAAGAGAATTGCAGCGATGATATCGATATCTATTCAGATAATTTCTGCACAGGTAATTAAGTCATGAACCTGCCGGAAAACATCCCTTCCCCTGACCAGGGCCTCAATCAAACAGCCGACAGCGACCCGGAAATCCCCTATCGTTTCGCACGGGAGCATAATGTACTGCTAATCGGCATAGATGATGAAGACGATAAACGAACCGCTGCCATGTGGTGTTCGATTGTACCTCCCTTTGCCATCATTACTGAATTGCAAAGGTTCCTCAGTTCAGGGATATTTTTTAAAACTGTCAGCCAGCTGGAATTTGACAACCTGCTGCGCAAATCCTACAGCCGCGGCCAGTCCGAGGCCACGCAGATGGCCGAAGACCTCGGCGATGATATTGATCTGGAGCAACTGATACAGGATATCCCGCAGGCCACCGACCTGCTGGAAGAAGCCGACGATGCCCCCATTATCAAACTCATCAATGCCCTGTTTAACCAGGCCATCCGCGAACAGGCTTCGGATATTCACATTGAGGCTTATGAAAACCATTCGGTGGTGCGCTTCCGCGTCGACGGTGTACTAAAAGACGTTACAAATTTCCATCGCGGCTTCCATGGAGCCGTGGTTTCACGTCTTAAAGTCATGGCGAAACTCGATATTGCCGAGAAGCGCCTGCCGCAGGATGGCCGCATCTCACTGCGCGTCGGTGATCATGCCATTGATGTCCGTGTATCCACCCTGCCGACCCAGCACGGTGAGCGCATCGTCCTGCGTATACTCGACAAACAGGCTTCCCGCTTTGATATTGCTCAGCTGGGTATGGACGCAACCATGCAGGAACGCTTCAAGGAACTGACCCGCTCGCTGCATGGCATGTTCCTGGTCACCGGCCCTACCGGCTCGGGCAAGACAACGACGCTGTATGCCGGCCTCAGTTATATAGACCGCAGCAAACGCAATATCGTCACCGTCGAAGACCCGGTGGAATACGATCTGGAAGGCATCGGACAGGTGCACGTCAACACCAAGACCGGCCTGACCTTTGCCAGCGGCCTGCGCTCTATACTGCGGCAGGATCCAGACGTGGTACTGATCGGGGAAATTCGGGATCTGGAAACCGCCGAGATTGCCATACAGGCCAGCCTGACCGGCCATTTAGTACTCTCTACCTTGCATACCAATACTGCTGTCGGTGCGATCACACGTCTGCAGGACATGGGCGTCGACAGCTATCTGATTGCTTCCAGCCTTAGCGGAATACTGGCACAGAGGCTGGTACGCGTACTTTGTAACCATTGCAAAAAAGTCGTTCCGACAACCGCCAAAGAAAGGGAAATACTGGGACTGGATGACGATGAAAAAATCGACATCTTCCAGCCCGCAGGCTGTTCGGAATGCAGTCATACAGGATTCCGCAACCGTATCGGCATCTTCGAGCTGGTGATCATCAACCATAAAATAAAAACTATGATCCATAATGCCGTTGATGAACAAACCCTGCTGGAGGAAATAAGGAAGGACTGCCCGTCTATCCTCAGTGACGGGCTCAGCCGCGTACGCCAGGGCATCACCAGCCTGGATGAGATCCTGCGTGTGACAATGTACGATCAGTGAAAAAAAAGCAGAGGAAAGATTAAAGGTTAAAGTAAAATAATGGCTGCATACGAATACCAGGCACTGGATGAAAAAGGGCATACCCGCAAGGGTGTACTAACCGGTGACACTCCCCGTCAGGTACGGCAGATGCTGCGTGACCAGGGACTGGTACCCCTGTCGATTAAGGCCATCAGTGAGAATATCGTACAGGGTCAGACAGCCACCAGCCGCAAGCGTATACCA
>JAYEGM010000023.1:0-52374 GCA_034659075.1 Pseudomonadota bacterium | reverse complement strand
GCCTTGATTTTCTTTTCTACTGCTGCTTTTTTTGCCGCTTTTTTCTTTACCGACTTCTTTTTTGCTGCTGCCATGAGTTACTCCAATTGAAAGTTGAAATGTTCGCCATAAATCATAACAGTTTTGGTTCGAATTAACAGCGGAAGGTCTCATCATATAGTGTTTAAGTATGCTGCTAATCATACAAAGCTTCATCGAAAAGCCTGTATCAGCCTTATATGTGTGCAGGGTTACAGGAAGTTATTGATTAAAATGCTCAGTCCTCACTGCCATAGGAGGGCGACCGGGTTTGAAGGTTTGCTCAATGAGGAAGGCTGGCCAAAGCAGCATTATCACCATGCCGGCAGAAATACGTCGAAATATGTGCTGATTGCAGGGTGTTATATTCTGATCACCAACGGTCTGCTGATCTGCTTCACGTGTAATGAAAACTACACCAGCTGCAAAATAACTTAATAAAAAAAATATGACTGGATTCATTTTATCTCTCCTGAGTGAGTTAGCCTGTTACCAATTGTTTAGTTGTTCAGAAGGATAAAGCCTGTAGTGGCTCATAAGGTGAGCTTCTAGCTTAAGTGTAGTGCATTAATGTATTTTCCAGTTTTTGTCTGATCTTTTTACGTAGGCCCTGAGGGCTGATTACTTCACAATCGGCGCCGTAGCGAAGTATATCCATGACTAGCTCAGTATTATTCGCGTACGGGACCTCGAGCAAATAGTATTCCTGTTCGTCATAGCGGCTTTGTTGCTCCGGGTGCCATTGCTCTTTAGAGACCCAGCGTGCGCTTTGCGGTGAAAAGCGAAGGACTGCTGTATGCTTCTGTTTACCTGAGAAAATACCGTAGCTGGAGCTAAAGGTTTGATCGAGTTTCTTTTCAGCGACATGACGGGCTTTGCTGCTTGCCGGCTCTATGTTTTCAATAGCATCAATTGCAAAGCTGCGGAGATCATTACGTAAATGACACCAGGCATCGAGATACCAGTTGGCCCGATAATGGATCAGCCGCTGAGGTGAAATCTCACGTTCATGATGTTCATCATAGCGCCGGTTGTAATGGGTAATTTTCAGACGTTGACGCTTCAGCAGGGCAGAGGCAATGACTTCAAAGTGCTTCGATTCAAATGAGCGGCTGGCCATGCTCAATATACGAATGCGCTTAATTACCTCTAAAGCGGAATGATCACCCGTTTCAAGCAGCAGCCGAATTCTCGCCCGTAACGGTTCAATATGAGGCCCGAGCAGGCCAGGCTGCAGGTGAGAGAGCAGGGCATCCATGGTCAGCAGGGCATGTGCTTCGCTGGCATTGAACCATAAGCCAGGCAGGGCAAAGCGTTCATTTTCGTCAGTAGTGGTGTCGTAACGGTAACCACGCATCCCTCTGTCCCAGATGATGGGTGCACATAATCGATCACGCAGGTACTCAAGGTCACGTTTGATGGTGGCGCGCGATACCTCAAGTTCTTCAATCATCAGCGCTAGCGGTGTTGACCGCCGAGACTGAAGCAGATTATCAATCTTGTAAAAACGTTCTATGCGATCCACTGATTTATTTCCTTGTCAGGTTCTACGAAAAAGCTTTAATGGCTCATTCTATGAGCCACTATACACTGCATTATTAATGTTCGGGAAGCTACCTTTTTTAAACTGACTAACTGTGAAAATTGATATCTCTACACTAAGTATTTAGTATTGTCGTTAACATCCTGCCAATGAAAAAATTTATTAAAGGCCATAAGCCGTCATCCTTATCAATATATCGAGTGCAATATGGGCTCGGCTTCCATCATTAAATGAACCAGGGGTAATAAATGTCTAAAAAAATTATTCTTAAGGCAGATGAGATAATTACCTGCCCGGATTGCGGGCATGAATTCCATCTGCAGGATGGCATAACCCGGCAAACTATCGAGCGATATGCTGATGAATTTGATTCTGCCATGTCAGAAGAGCGTGAGAAGTACAGGAAGTCAGCAGAAAAAGAAGCTGAACGCCATGCTGCTATGGCGTTTGAATCACGCATTCTCGAACTGAACGATAAACTGGAAGAGAGCAGGAACAGCAGTAAAAAGTTAAAGAAAGATATTGATCGTGCAAAAGAAAAAGCAGCCAAAGAGGCACGTGCTGATGCAGAGGCGAGGCTAAAAGAATATGCGGACGATTTGGCCAGCAAAGATGAAAAATTGAATGAATACCGTGCACAGGAGCTTAAGCTCAGGCAGGGCATGAACAAGCTCGATGAAGACAAAAAGGAGTTTGAGATAAAACTTCAGCGCCAGCTTAATGAAGAAAAAGAAAAAATCCAGAAGCAGGTCTCTGATGATTATAATATGCGTGAAGCAGAATTGCGTAAAAAAATCGTGGATGCGCAGAAAGCGAATGAGGATCTGAAGCGTAAGCTTGAGCAGGGGTCATCACAGTTACAGGGTGAGGTACTTGAACTGGAAATAGAGGAAACTTTAAAAGCATCCTTTCCGCTGGATGAAGTCATAGAAGTCAAAAAAGGTGTTAGGGGTGCAGACGTTACGCAGACTGTGATGACACGGACAGGAACAATTTGCGGCAAGATCAGCTGGGAAGCCAAGCGTGCTGAAAACTGGTCAAATAGCTGGGTAGCTAAACTAAAGGATGACCAGCATGAAGCCAGGGCAGAGATAGCTGTACTGGTCACAACCGCCTTTCCGCATGATACCCATGAGCCATTTATATTCGAAGATGATGTCTGGATCGTCCGGCCTTATGCCGTGCGGCCAGTTGCCGAAGCTCTACGCATGACGCTGATAGAAAAACAGAAACAGAAGCTGATGGAGCATGGCAAGAATGAAAAAATGGAAGCACTCTACGATTATCTTTGCAGCCCTCAGTTTGCTATGAAAATTCGAGGTGTGGTAGATGCCTATCAGGCAATGAAAGCGGATCTGGAAAAAGAAAAAGCGGCCATGCAGCGATTATGGAAAAAACGTGAAGCTCAACTCGATCGGATTACCGCCAATATGATGGGTTTGTCGGGTGAGCTGCAGGGCATTGCCGAGGACGCACTGCCAGCACTGGAGAATATTGGGCAATTACCTGATAATGAAGATGTGTAGAGATATATAGGGGCTATAGACTCATGCCTTGTCATTGATGTCGTGATGGCCCGTATTGAATGACATATGGCCTGAGTTTGCTGCTAATTTCAATGCACTGGCGACAAGCTTGTCTTCAAGCGGGCGTTGATTCCACATCTCCAGCGATGCACTGGCGTTACACTCATGGCAATGAATCTGACCATTACTGGTTTCTATGGTGTCCTGTGACTTACAAAAAGGACAGGGTTTTAATTCACTCAAGGTCATTTCCCACATATTAAATAGCTCTCAGATTTATAAAAGTTAAGCGTCACCTGGTGCATAAAGGGAGATACACGCTCTGACGCCTGCGGGGTTTTTTCTATGACAGGGCACTCGCCGCATAATCCCTGCCGTGAAACTTTTTCACTCACGGAATACCAATCCTGTCTGGTGATGCTCAAAAGATTTTAAAGTCATCCACAAAACATCATCAAATATTGAGTGCAAGTCTAAACGGATGAGGTGGTGAACTCGTGGTTTACAGGTGTTCATTGCGTGGGTATTTTGTTTCATTCATCTTTCATGAGCAGGCAGATGTCAGGAGTTACTCCATTTCAATGTTCTCACTGAGGGGAGCAGTAAAGGCCTGATGTTCACGGTATACTGATAGTCAGTTATTTTCACTCTCCCGGTATTGCTGCACGATGGAGAACACAGATATGAGGAATACAATATGGGTAATTCCCTTTTCGACCAGCTAAACAAATCCGGACTGGTGGATAAAAATAAGGCTAAACAGGCTAAAAAGGACAAGCACCGCCAGGCCAAAAAACATAAAGGCAGGCAGGCAAAGTCATTGCCTGAAAGTAAGCAGCGGGCACAGCAGATACAGGCTGAGAAGGCACAGCGCGACCGTGAGCTTAATCGGCAGCACAAGCAGGAAGTCGAGAAAAAGGCGGTAGCGGCGCAGATAAAACAGCTGATCGAAATGAATCGCATTGAGGGTGATGATGCAGAAAACGAGGCAGAGATTGCCTTCAATTTTGTTGATGGAAAAAATGTGCAGCGGCTATATGTGACAGAGAAATTACAGCAGCAACTGATGCGGGGGCGCCTGGCAATCGTCAAGCTGGGTGTTGATTATAACCTGGTGCCGGCGGGTGTGGCAGAAAAAATTACATTGCGTGACCCGTCCTGTGTGATCCATTGTGCTGTTGTAGAGGCTGAGACAAGTGATATAGATGATCTCTATGCAGATTATCAGGTGCCGGATGATTTGATGTGGTAGCTGGAATAGATGGCGTGAGTTTTTGTATTAGTGTAGGATGAGCAGAAGAATGCGATTTTCGCACAATGCATAATTGGTAGTAAGTTGCTAGCTAAGATTCCTGTAGCAGTTTTGCTTTATCTCCTGTTTCACCCTGCCTGACTCACATTCTCCTTTTTTAATTTCTCAGCAGGATACAATATTGAAAAAAATCTTTGTCGGTGGTTTACCACAGGATGCGAATGACGCAAGCGTTACCGAACTTTTTTCGGAATTCGGCACGGTTCGTTCCATCAAGCTGGTGACAGACGTATTTTCCGGCCGCTGTCGCGGTTTTGGATTTGTTGAGATGGAAGGGCACGAAGCACGTGCTGCCATTGAAGCACTCGATGGCCGGATGTACAAAAATGCCGCGCTTAAAGTCCGTTTTGAAGATACAACACGCAGCAAAGGCAAGGGGCGTGGACGTCGTCGCTAGACCTCCTTAAGCACTGCTCAGGCATCATAGACAGGGATCAAGCAGTAAAAAAGCAGGTACATGGCAATACTCATCGCCGACAGGGTGGTGAAGTCCCGGCCTTGTTTGGGGATTTGTTTAAAGAACGTTTTACGATTTAGGTGTTAGGTTTTACGTCACTGCTGTCCCATAAAGAACACAAGACTGAATGTAGTGTGTTGATTTAGCTTGCTCTATGGACAATCAGAAACTTAACAGACATTAAAAACAATCATAGAATCCGTCATTCCGGACTTGATCCGGAATCTATGCATTTCAATAACTTACTGGATGCCGGATCAAATCCGGCATGACGATAAAAGTTTATGGGACAGCAGTGGTTTTACGTAAATATTAAAATGTAAACCGTAAAACTACGACATCTATCTGTCGTTATACTTTCCTACGCAGTATCCAGTTGCCAGCAAGCAGGCATAATAATGCCCAGACCGCTCCGGCAAGCCAGCCGGCGAGGATGTCTGTTGGCCAGTGGACGCCAAGATACAGTCTGCTGATACCGACCAGTATTGTTAGCAGTATTGACCAGCAAAGAATATAGATTTTAATCCGGTTGTCGTTGGTAGATAGAGAAAGCAGCGCACCGAGAGTCAGAAAAACAACGGTTGACATCATTGCATGGCCGCTGGGGAAGCTGCTTAATGCGGCATCTGTTGCATGGGGGACTATGTTCGGACGCGGGCGTTCGAAAAAACCTTTTAAAAGGCTATTTACTAAAGAGCCTGTCGGAATTGAAATCGCTACAAATATAGCCAGCTTATGCCGCTGGCTTAACCATAAATAACCGCAAGCGGCGATTGTCAGCAAGCCCAGAATTAGTACGCCGCCGAGTGCGGTCATGTCCCGCATCACAACTTCCAGCCATGCCGGGCCAGTCGGGTCCGATAAATCGGCCGGGTTACGAAACCACAGCAGCACGCGTTGATCGAATCCCAGGGTTTCACCTTCAATGACTTCCTCGGTCAGCTTAAAAAAACCTAGCAGTGCCAGTGATGCCAAAATAATGGCAATCTCAGTTGAGTATTCGAGCAGGCTTTTCCTGGCCAGCAGGTTCTTAAAATTGATCATGATTAATAAGGGACTATTTGACCATCGAAAGCCACAAATGCGCCTGGTTCATGATTTTCGATGTTTTCAATTATGCCAGCCATACCTGCAACGGAGTCAGAAACATCCACCAGACCGGTAAAATCGACCATACTGGTTCGCACCCAGCCGGGGTGTAATGTGATAACGCTGATTCCCTCCGGCTGCAGATCCACAGCCATGGATTTTGAGATAATGACCAGCGCCGCTTTGGCTGCCCGGTAGGCATAAGTGCCGCCACTGGTGTTATCGCCCGAGGAACCCATTTTTGAGCTGATATTGGCTATAACTCCGCCGGGCCTGCTGAGCTTTTCCTGCAAGGTCTGCACTACTCGCAGCGGTGCGATGCAGTCTACATCATAGACCTCATGCATCGCTTCAGGCGTTACTTTCTGTAATGACTGACCTTCTTTTTTTGGGCCATAGATGCCGGCATTATTAATGATCAAATCAAGGTGACCGGGTAGTGACTTCAGCAATACATCTGATGCCGGGCGGGTAACGTCCCATTGCAGGAGGTTCAGGTCATTATATTGTTCGGCCAGTGTGGTCAATATCTCCGATTCAGTCCGGTAGCAGCCATACACTGTATGCCCCAGTTTAAGATAATACTCTGTAAAGCCAAGCCCGATACCTCGGCCTGCACCTGTTATTAGGACATTCATGGTTACTCCTGTGGAGAGAGTAGATAAAAGACTAAGGATCAAGGATTCGAGATTTAAGATCAAGGGCAAAAAATAATAATATTTTAATCTCGCGTCTTTTGTCCTTTATCATTTATCCCTACTCTGCCAATACAGTGTGAAAAAAGATAAACTTAGTCTGCCTATTTAAAAGAAAAATATTCCATACATACTATGTCCAGCAAACAAGCACTACAGACACTAGCTGCCATCGACCTTGGCTCCAACAGCTTTCATATGATCGTGGCAAATATGGTGGATGGCAATATTGTTGTCGTTGACCGCATTCGTGATTCCGTAAGACTGGCCGCCGGGCTGGATGAAGACAGGAAAATTACGCCTGAGGCACGTGATAGGGCCTTAGCCTGCCTGCACCGTTTTGGTGAACGGATTCAGGACTTGCCGGATGATGCGGTGAGTGCGGTCGGTACCAATACTCTGCGCAAAGCAAGGAACTCTAATGATTTTCTGATAGCCGCACATGATGCCCTGGGTTTTGGCATTGAAACGATTACCGGTCTGGAAGAAGCGCGTCTAATCTATCTGGGTGTTGCCCATAGTATGGCGGGTGCAGAAGGACGGCGGCTGGTAGTTGATATTGGCGGCGGCAGCACCGAGCTGATAGTCGGCGAGGAATTTGACACACTTTACCGCGAAAGTCTGTATATGGGTTGTGTCAGTATGTCCAGGAAATGGTTTGCTAATGGTAAATTGACGACGGAAACATTCAGAAGTGCTCAGATTCAGGCCATGCTGGAATTACGATCTGTGCAGGACTTCTACTCACAACTGGGCTGGCAGACGGCTATTGGTGCATCGGGGTCTATCAAGTCCATCGGCAAAGTATCGGAGCAGATGGGCTGGTCTGATACCGGTATTACTGCTGAATCGTTAGCAAAGATACGACAGGCAATGCTCGATGCCGGTGATATTAAAGATTTAAAACTTAAAGGACTCAGTGATGAACGGCTGCCGGTATTTCCAGGTGGCGTTATAGTTCTTAGTGCAGTTTTTGAGGCCTTAAAGATCGATCGAATGCTGGTTTCTGACGGCTCATTGCGTGAGGGCCTGCTGTATGACCAGGTTGACCGTATTCGCCATGATGATATACGTGACAATTCCATTCGTACTTTTAGTGAACGTTTCAGTGTAGACAGGGACCATGTCAAACGTGTAAAGAATACTGCTTTATGTCTGTACCGGGAGTGTGCAGTAGACTGGAAGCTGGATGACCCTGAGTTCGATAGCCTGCTTGGCTGGGCGGCTGAAGTGCATGAGGCCGGTCTGGCTATATCTCACAGCCAGTATCATAAGCATGGCGCTTACCTGGTTGAATACACCGACCTGGCAGGTTTTACACGTGAGCAGCAGCGTTCACTAGCCGTCCTGGTAAGAGCGCACCGGCGAAAATTCTCAGAAAAACTGTTCGATAAACTTCCGCGCAAGACCGGTAAAAAGCTAAAGAAAATTGCCATCATCTTTCGACTGGCGGTTTTGCTGCATAGAAGCCGACGTGACCGCTCTTTCAGCAACCTGAAACTTAAAGTATCTAAGGATAAACTAAAGCTGATTTTTCCTGCTGGATGGTTAGAAGAGCACCCGCTGAATAAGGCGGACCTGAAGGCGGAAAGTAAATATCTGGATGCAGCAGGCTTTAAATTACGGTTTGAATAGATGATTTCTGAGTTTCAAGTTTCAAGTTTCAAGTTTCAAGTTTCAAGTTTCAAGTTTCAAGTTTCAAGTTTCAAGTTTCAAGTCCACAGACTTCAGACTTCAGACTTCAGACTTCAGACTTCAGACTTCAGACTTCAGACTTAAATTCGCCAACTGTCTATCATGAATACCTGCAAGCACCAGCTGCGCTGTAATGGCACCGATCAGGGCCAGCAGCATGTCCCATTGTGTATCCCAGATGTCGCCTTGCGTGGCAAGAAAGGCCTGGGCTTCGCCGCCGTATAAGAGTGCTACCCACCATTCGATCAGTTCATAGAAAGCACTGAATCCCAGGCAGATGGACAGTACTATGTAGAACAGCAATTTACCGGCCTGCAGACAGGTTTTCCTGATTAATATCTCGCGCGCAAGAATTGCCGGTACAAAACCCTGTGCAAAATGCCCAAGACGATCATAGTGGTTGCGATCCAGATCCAGGGCCTCCTGAAACCAGAAGCCGGGGGGAGTTTCTGAGTAGGTATAGTGCCCCCCGATCATCAGGATGAGTCCGTGAATAAACATCAGCAGATAGAGTAAGCGGGTAAGCGGGAAGCTTTGCCAGGTATAGGTCAATATGGGCAGTACAACCAGTACCGGCAGTACTTCCAAAAACCAGGTCAGGCGATCTTTGGGACCAATGTTTGACCAGAGTAAAACGGCCAGGATTGCTGTCAGTAATATGGCCAGAAAACGAGTGCTGCTATCAGCCTCTTTCGCCATTGACCTGACTTTTGACAGAGGGCTGATTTGCCTAGTCACGGAAATTGTTGAACTGCAGAGGTGCTTCCAGTTTTTCTTCTTTTAGCATGGCCATAACAGCCTGAAGATCATCGCGTTTCTTGCCCGTAATGCGGACTTTCTCACCCTGTATAGCAGCCTGTACCTTCATCTTTTTATCTTTCACCAGCTTTACGATCTTTTTAGCTGTCGGCTGGTCGATGCCTTCCTTCAGGGTGATGCTCTGTTTAGCCCGCTGTCCCCGCAGTTCTAGCTCTCCAATATCAAGACAGGCGATATCAATACCGCGTTTGACAAGTTTATTGTTAAGAATATCTATCATCTGCTGTAGCTGGAAATCATTATCAGATTCCAGCGTAACGGTATGATCTTCCAGCGTAAAACTTGCATTACTGCCACGAAAATCGAAGCGAGTGTCGATTTCACGGTTGGCCTGATCGACAGCGTTTGACGCTTCGTGTGAATCATATTCAGAAACAATATCGAAAGAAGGCATTTTTTCTCCAGTAGTGTTGTTCTTCAGTCCCTGCTTATCATAACAACAGTATAAAACGATGTCTCTAACGTATAAGAAGGATCTATAATAAGAAGAGAAAAACTTCTGCAATCTATGCTTCGTTTACCCTTTCCATCGATAATCTGCTGTCGTATAGTACTGCCTTCCTATCTCCCGGATGAGACCATAATAATAAGCTGGAACATGACACGGATTACGCCCTTTTTTCGAACAACATCACGGTTTTTTTATCTCCGTTTATCTATACACATCAGCAGCTTAGCATTTATTTTTGTGTTTGTATCGCTGTTTGCACCGCAGCAGGCAGAGGCTCACCATCTGTTAGGCAGCCATGATCTGCAATGCGACAAAATATTTCCCTGCCCTGATGAACTAAAGCCACGGGTCTCATTCTGGGTTGATGTGTTTACGCAATACGGCGATGACACCATCGTGCTGCATGACTCGCAAAATCCAGACCGTGTTTACAAGGCAATCGAAACCAAAGCTCGCTGCTCGCGCCGGCGTGAACCACGTACGATAAAGAATGCAAAAAGTAAGCTGCGTAAACAGCTTCTGCAAATTGCGGATAAACGCGCAAAAGGCATAACAACATTCAGTGGTGAGGAAAATCATCTTGCCGAGATGTTCAAAAATGAGAAATCATCTGAAATTCGCCAGGCTGCCAAGCGTATAAGGTGCCAGGGTGGGGTGGCCGACCAGTATCATGCAGCACTCGGCCGGCATGATAAATATGGCGATATGGTTGTAAAAACCCTGAAGCAGGCTGGATTGCCAACAGATATTCAATATCTGCCTTTTGTTGAGTCCTCCTACAGACCGACAGCCTATTCCCGGGTAGGGGCAGCTGGTATGTGGCAGATTATGCCGCGCACGGCACGTTCTTTAGGATTGAAGATATCTTCAACTGTTGATGAACGGCTCGACCCGGTCCTCGCTTCCGGCGCGGCGGCGCGATATTTTCTTGATAGCCGGAAAAAGCTGGGTGACAAGTCGCGGGCCCTTAAGTCCCCGCAAAAGCACAGCCTGTATCCCTATGTCATCACTTCCTACAACTATGGTGCAGCCGGTATGCTGCGGGCAATGGACAAAGTTGGTACCGATTACATGGATGTGTTGAACAAATATAAGGCTCGCGGTTTCCAGATTGCGGTGAAGAATTTTTATTCCAGTTTTCTTGCTGCCCGGCATGTTGCACAGAACATAGAAAAATATTATCCAGATCATCAGGTTGGGCCGCCACTGGAGATGGATGTGGTTACCATTAAAACACCTGTTTCAACTGAGCGGCTGATGAAGGTATTCTCAGTTTCTGAAAAGACACTGAGAGAATACAACACTTCGTTGATGCGGCTGGTCTGGTCTGGACGACGATTTGTTCCTAAGGGTTACAAACTCAAGTTGCCAAAATCGGCAGCTGGGCGCAGTGAGCAGGTAGCAAAGTTAAACAGCCTGCCGGCAGAAGAACCAAAATATGCGGAATACGCCTACCGTGTACAACGCGGGGATACGGCCTGCGGTATCGCAAGTAAGGAATTGGTTTCCTGCAGGGAATTGATTCTGCTGAATAACCTGGGTCGAAGGGCTTTGATACGTACAGGGCAGATTCTTACTATCCCCGGAACTCCGACAAAAGTGGCCAAAAAGAAGGTCAGCAAGCCGGCGAAGAAGCCTGAGAAACCACCAGTTAAAGTGGCTCTTGTTGATGATAAAACCGACAAAGAACAGGATAAGTCGGCAGACAGGAAAAAAGAAAAACAGCCAGGAAAGAAGCAACTGTCTGCAGTTGCGGTCAGTGCCAACCCGCGCAAGCCTGAGGCGGTGATTAAGTCTATACCCGATATCCCTGAATCAATTTTTGGTGTGGGCGATGACCTGTTGATACAGCTTTCGGAGAAAAAAGGAAAGACCCGCTACTCGATTGTCGTTGAGCCCGATGAATCACTGGGGCATTTTGCCAACTGGCTGGGCATGCGATCTGCAAGTCGTATCCGGAAAATGAATAATTTAAAAAGTTCACGCAAGGTTCGCATAGGCAAGGTGGTTTATTTGCCGGTTAAAAATGCTGCACAGCGAGAAAAATTTGACCAGCTGCGTCTGGATTATCACCGTGAATTGCAGGATGAATTCAGATTGCGCTTTAAGATTACGGGTGTTGAAACGTACAAGATTCGCTCCGGTGACAGCGCATGGAGTATTTCTATCAAGCAGGGCGTTCCGCTTTGGCTGCTGAAGCGCTATAATCCGAAATTATTTACTACACAGTCACAGCCGGGTGATGAGATAAGCCTGCCGGTTATAGATGCGTTGTGAGTCGTAGGTCGTAGGTCAAAAATCGTACGATTTTAATATTTTGGGTTCAGTCTCTCGATCTCAGACTGAAGTTTAACTATATCTTCTGCAATGAATTCATCGAGCACCCGGTAAACATCTTTCGCAATAACATCTCCTGCATCGGGATAGCTTTCTTCAAGCAGACCGATTATTTCCCTGACTGTATAGTTACCGCTACACAAAGACCATACCAGTGAACTGGAATCATTGAGTTTGATTAATGTTTTGCCTTCGCTGTCTTCCAGGTACAGGCAGCAGGGCAGACGCCTGATTTTATGGGTTTTATCACGCAAGGGCAGGCTGCGGTCGGGCAGACGAGGATGGGCATCAAGCTTCATGTTCAATTCGGGGTTGTAGAAAAAATAAGCCGAGAAAATACATTTATACTAAAGGCGGTGCAAGGGGGTCATGGAATATTTCTGGTCAGCAGAAAAACCCGCTCATCGAGTCGGCTAAGGCCTTTTGCCTGGAAGCGTGGTTCACTGGCCAGGCAGTCTTCAGTGAAGATGGGTTCGATGATGAACTGCCGGCCGAATAGCCGTCTAACCTCCGCTTCACTGACTGAAAATGGCGGGCCATTCATTTCCTGCTGTGGATAGTCGAGGGTGATTAACAGCGAGCGTGCAGTGTCCGGCATCAGCGTCGTCAAGTGTACGACATAGTCGGGACGCATTTCCTGCGGCAGGGCGATTAGGGATGCGCGGTCGTACACCGCATCAACAGGTGCCAGGTCGGCTGACTGTATGTCAAAGAAGTCTGCGCAGAGGACGTTTATACCTTCACCCTGGTACATCAGCCCCCATTCATGTTCACTGATGTCATGTTCTATATCATTTTCGATGAAGAAGCCGTCTACCGCAAGCTGACTGATTTCGATGCCGGTAACACGGAATTTCTGCTCACGTAACCAGATCATGTCGAGGGATTTTCCACATAGAGGGACTAGAACGTGGTCTCCCTGTTCGATGCCCAGCAGATCGATAAAACGCGTCATGTGGGCGTTGTATTCGTGTTTATGGAAGCCAATTTCCCCGGCTTGCCAACGTTGATGCCAGAAATCTGCTTGCATAGATGCTCCAGTTGTTTGACATTAACTGCACTGAACCGCAAAGTTTCGAAGAAATCCTTCTTCTATTTTTTCCGCCCAGGAGGCATGTTTGATTTACTGCCAGGCATTCCTCATCATGGCGATTCCGTGTGCGCCATGTGATTGTATCTCATGTAGTTGATCTGCGCTCATTCCACCCAGGGCATAAACCGGGATCGGGCAATTTTCGATGATCCGGCTCATTTTTTTTATGCCTAGCGGTGTAGCTTCAGGGTGCGACGGGGTGTTGTTGACCGGTGACAGGACGGCAAAATCCAGCCCGAGTTTAATGGCATGTTCCAGTTCCTGCCGGTTGTGGCAGGAGGCGGCGACGAGTTTGAAATCAGGGCGATGATCGAGTTGCAGTAAGTGTTTACTAGTCAGGTGTAAGTGATTGAAATATCGGGTTTGTTCGTCAGGCATGTCAGAATTAATAAGAATTTTTACTCCACTCGGGCCAGTGATGGGCAGAATTTTGTCAATCAAATGCTGTACTTGAGTTTTGCTCAGAGATTTTTCTCGTAACTGAAGCATTCGCAGACCCTTTTTTATTGCCGCAGGCAAACGTCGCAGAAATTCTTCTTCACCGATCTCACCTGCACAGGATATGGCATAGGTGTCGGGCAGCAGTAAGGCACCAATGACCGGCCCATTGGCCGCCAGCAGGGGAGATATTGTCAGGTCTGAAAGATTTTGCCATGATAGGCGCTGACCTTCTACCCCGTGTTCAAGACCTGTCCAGCCGCTGACGATGAAGAAGTGCAGTAACACTGAAGCATGTGGATAGTGGTGGGACAGGGTTATCCAGGGTCTGGCTTCTGTGATGCTGATCGCCAGTTCCTCCCTTATTTCTCTGTCCAGCGCCTGCCGGGCTGATTCACCTGTTTCAATTTTTCCACCCGGGAATTCCCATTCTCCTGCACAGGCTTTGCCCGGGGGCCTTTCGGCGAACAGTACCTTGCCGTCTTCACGTTTGATGACGGCGACGGCTACATTTATTTTCCTGTGCAATGGGCTATTCACTACAGCAGCCATCGTTTATCACTGCCAGATTCAAGAAAAAATTTAATAGCCATACCCCGGTTTATTGGCAGTCGTTTAGAGGGAGCGGATATGCTCATGTGTTTGAAGATGCATGCCCGGGCTGCTGAGCAATATAGCGAAAGGAGCGAAATGAATGAGCTAAATTGATGTCGACCCGCAGTGCCAGCAGATTCCTGACCAGGCATGCCATCTCGTGATGTTCTTTTAATGACTTTCCGGTACGCCCACCTATTTCATCTGCGGCTGCAATTATTTCCTCCAGAGTTGCATAAGAACCAAGCAGGCGTGCAGCGGTCTTTGAGCCGATACCGGGGACGCCCGGCAGAGAATGTGATTTATCACCGACCATCGCCAGGTAATCGTTCAACTGGGTGGTTTTAACCGAAAAGCGCTGCCGGATAGTTTCTGCAGTGATTGGCTCCTGTTTGAAATGATTATATTGTCTGATGCCCGGTCGTAATAACTGCGCCTGACCTGTATCCGTCGATAATATAGTAACGTCTGCACCTTGCGTCGCGGCCTTTACCGCGGCGCTGGCGATGACATCATCGGCTTCCATGCGCTCAATATTCAATGTGAACACACCTTCCTGCTGAATGTCCTGCTTCAGCCGTGAGAAAATTTCAACTAGTTCACCGGGCATGGCAGGGCGGTCTTTTTTGTAGTCAGGGAATTGTTCATGTCGCCATGTTAGACCATCAGACTCAAAAGCACATAAGGCATGCGTCGGCGTATGCTGTTTCAGGGCACGTGACAGAGATTGTAGTGATGATGTGATGGTCTGTTCGATGATTTGCTTCGGGGTATCTGCGGGTATGGCCGCATGAATGCGCCGGATAAGATTCGGGCCGTCAATCAATAGAAAGCGGACACCTGATAGTTGCATCTTAGTTAAAAGCTGGCCAACTGCTGCTCGGTTGGCTCGGCACAACAGTACCAGGACTCCGAGTGCGTTGGGACGGTGACTCCGCAGTATTCCTCAGTGATATCTGCTGCCTTTCTGCCAGCAGCCTTCAGAGCAATGCGTCGTATACCATTAAAAATCTGCAGCCTGCTTAGACCTTTATTTTCAGCTTTTTCAGTCCAGTGGCGTATGTTTTCCTGCAACAGGTCCAGCTGCGGGTCTTTGTGTACCCATGTATAACCCAGTGAAGCAGGATTGAAGTCGGTGATGCAGGTCTCTTCTTTCGGCAGCTCGAGTATGCGTGAGCCGCTGGGTATTAACAGGCGCAGGGACAGCTGTACAGGATTGACACACATGATTAATTTGAGTTCAGCAATCTTATTCAGCAGATCAATATAGTTATCGAGAGTGCTCCAGGGTGTGAAAGGAATGAAGGTCGGTGCCAGTGCTATGCCATGTTCGTTCATCATGCTGACGACTTTTTCAAACTCTGCTGCAGTATGGCCTTTGTCGAGAAATTCAAGGGTTTTTTCATCTACCGATTCCACTGCAGTAGTGACCAGAATGCAGCCGCTATCCCGCAGGAAGGGGAGAAATTCCGGGAACTTGATCAGGTGTTCAATCTTGATCACGGCATCGTAGCTTAAATCAGGAAATTCTTCATGCATGGCTTCGATGATGCGTCGGGCATGTCGCGGGCCGTTCAGGAAGTCAGGGTCGCCGAATGAAATATGCTGCGCACCTTTAGCCACCTGCTGGCGTATGTCTTCGAGGACGATGTCAGCAGGTACAGCATAAAAGCGACCCTTGTAAACCGGTACTACCGGGCAATGCCGGCACAGGTGTTTACAGCCGCGTGTGGTTTCAGTGAAGCCCATGATGCGCCTGGCCCCGTCCGGCTGTATCAGCTGTGCATACTTTTCCAGGCCGGGCAGTGACTTTCGATCAGGGACTAAAAATTCAATCCGATTCAAATTGACCACAGTTTCTGTGCGGGCTGGATGATCGTCCTGATCTCTAATCGAGGCAGCATAGGCAAGCATATCGCCTTCTGATTCCCCACCGAAGACGGCATCAACGCCCAGTTCACGAAGGTGTTTCTCATTGACCGGGGCATACCATCCGAACACGGCGATTCTGGCCTGTGGTGCCATTTTCTTTATGCGTGGCATGGCCTCAATAGCGATGCGCGTAGCGGTAAGCATGCTCAGGTACAAAAAGACCGTCGTGGCGGACGACAGCACCTCAGCTGTTAGTTTTTGCTGTGATAGATCCAGACATTTAACTTCGTAGCCTGCCTGCTTGAATAGCGCCGCAGGTTCCGCCAGCGCAAAAGGCTGGCGACCGAGGTCATAGGGGCTGATCAAAACAATTCTTTGTTCACCAGGCAGCTTTGCACCTGGATCCTGTTTATCCATTTCGCCTGTCGAGCAGGATGAACTGCAGCAATTTTTCATGTTTGTCATGGTTCGCTATCTTAGCTTTAATTTCGTATTCCGACGCCTTTTTTCAGTAAATAAAGTGTGGCGGCAGTTAATGCGGCAATAAAGCCGATGATGATGATAAAAGCAAAGGCAATATTAAGGTCTGATTGGCCCAGAACACCATAGCGAAAGGCGTTAACCATATGCAGAATTGGATTGCTCAGAGATACTTTCTGCCAGAACTCAGGCAATAGCTTGATGGAATAAAAAACCCCGCCGAGGTAGGTGAGGGGAGTCAGTACGAAAGTGGGTATGATAGAAATATCATCAAAATTCCGTGCGAATACGGCATTAATCATACCGGCAAGTGAAAATAGTATGGCGGTCATCACGATCACAGTGACAGTGATAAGATAGTTATCAATAGTCAGGCCGGTGAAGAGCAAAGCGATGATTGTGACGATAGCGCCGACTATCAGGCCACGCACCACACCGCCGGTAACAAAACCGGCAAGGATAATGAAATCAGGCACCGGGGCGATTAGTATTTCTTCAATAGAGCGCTGGAATTTCATGCTGAAAAAGGATGATACAACATTGGCATAGGAGCTGGTAATCACTGACATCATTATCAGACCGGGAACAATAAATTCCATATAACTGAAGCCATCCATGGTGCCTATGCGTTTGCCAATAAGGTTGCCGAAAATGATGAAGTACAGCGTCATGGTAATCGCCGGCGGCAGAATGGTCTGCGGCCAGATGCGCATAAATCGCGTGATTTCGCGTTTGACAATGGTTTTATAGGCGGTAAACCGGACTGTGTTACTCATATCATGTGTATTAGGTTTTATGATTTATGTCTTAATACGTAAAACTTAAAACTGGTTTTTTCATTGGCCGGACAGTGGCGATTAATAAGGGCAGCAGGGTCAGGTTCGCGATCAATGCTGTGATCATTGCCGCACCCGTCAGCAGGCCGAAATAGATGGTCGGGATGAAGTTTGACAGGGCGAGTATAGAAAAGCCAACGGTGATGATCATTGAGGTGTAATACATAGCGCGCCCAATGCTGTTATGGCAGCGCATTATGGCATACCAGTAGTTTTCATCCTGCCAGTATTCTTGCTGGAAGCGGTGGACATAATGAATGGTGTCATCCACGGCAATGCCGATGGTAATTGCGGCAATGGTAATAGTCATTATGTCGAGTGGGATGCCTGCCAGCCCCATTATCCCCAGTATTGTTGTGGCCGCCAGGATGTTTGGAATGATGGCCAGTGCGGCCATTTTGACTGACCGGAACAGCAGGATAAACATAGCCAGTATGGCAAGGAAAACGACGCCGAGAGTTTTTATTTGTGAGCTGAACAGGCTTTGCAGCATATTATTATAGAGGACCAGCATGCCAGTCAGATGCACCTGCTCAGGTTGGAAGCCCATGTCATCAATCAGATGACTATGTATTGTCTCTAACAGTTCGGCGCGTTTCAGCTCCGGGTCTGAATCAATCACCCGGACACTGAAACGCAACTGATTACCGTCATCTGACATATAAGGTGTGAACAGGCTTTGTTTTACCTCATCGGGTAGACGTTTGAACAAAACTGAAAGAAAGAAGTCATCCAGATTTTTACCATCTTTCAATAACTGCAGCATACGCATGGCCGTGCTGATGGATAATACCTTGCCGGTTTCAGGCAGGCTGTCCAGGTAGTTGTGGATCTTGTCGACTTCGTCCAGCATGTATGAATTAAACCAGAAGCTGGTACCGGCAATGCCGCTTTGTCCTTCATCCGGATAACCGTAAATCTCGTCACCTGCGGATTTTTTTTTCTCCTCTTCTCTTTCCAGAAAAAAGCTGGCGGGTGCATCGATGATAACGTCCAGTGGGGTCGTGCCGCCCAGTGTCTGATCGATTAGCTGCATGCCCTGGTAAATTTCGGTTGAGGACTTGAAGTAGCTGATGAAGCTGTTTTCCACAGTTAGTTTTGAAATGCCGGCCAGGCTCACCAGTGCCAGTACCAGTGCACCAAGTAGCACGCACAGTTTCCTATGCTCAATCAGGTTGGCAATATAACGGGTAAGGGTGCCGGTAATATCGTGCAGTTTTCCCGGCTGACCGGCTTTCAGCAATACCAGGCTTGCAGGGAACAGGGTGAAAGTAAAAAAGAAGGCCACGGCAATTCCGATGACCATCATCCAGCCGAAATCGATGACGGGCCGTATATCACTGAATATCAGGGAGGCAAATGCGACCATAGTGGTGATTGCCGTATAAAAACTCGGTAGAAATTTGCTGCGGATGGTCTCGCTTACCAGCGTACGCTGGTCGCTATCCGGCCTTTCTACATGCAGTTCCCGGTAACGGACGATGAGATGAACGGTCAGTGACATAGTAATAATCAGCAACAACGATATAAAGTTGGATGACACCACAGTTACTCGCCAGCCCAGCAAACCAAGTATGCCCAGCATGGACAGACCCGTGGCACCACAGGTAAGTATCGGCAGGTAGACCCAATGGAGTTTACGGAACGAGATATAAAGAAAGCTGACCAATAATGCCAGCACAGCAAGGCCGAATAATTTTAAATCACTTCTGACAAAATCCATAGAGTCTGCAACGATCATAGGAACGCCGCCGAGGAACAATTGAGCCTTGTCCCGATGGAGATTCATGATGTTACGAATTTTCTGTATGTCGGTACGTTCCTGTTCCAGCAGGCCATCGCTGTATTCATCAAACTTTTTGGTTATGCGTGCCAGCTCTTTCTTTTGTGCGGGCGTCAGGGTGCTTTCCATGCGCAATACACGCAAGCTGTTTCGTCGATCAAAAAGTTGCTGCCAGGTCTCATCACGGTGAAACTTGATTTGCAGGGCAGTCGTATGGCCATCCGGGCTGATTATAAGATTGCTGTAAAAAGGGCTGCTGGTCAGTTCTTTTCTGGCCATGCCATCAATGACATCCGGTGATTCCAGGGTGCGGATATTTTTACTTAGTTCAGATAGCGAGACAGGTGGACTGCTTATCAGTGGTACATCAAGTATTGTTGTGACGCTGTCAACGCGTTTGATGGTTTTAAGCTGTCGCTTGAACCCAGCCAGGTCAGCCAGTATTGTTTTGCCGAACAGGCCTTTTTTCGGGGTATAGGTAATAACCAGGTAGTCATCAGAGCCATACCGGGCGGAGATGGAACGGTAATAACGCAGGGCAGAGTCATTTTCAAGAACCAGCGTATCAGCCGAGGCATCCAGTTTGAAGTCCTTACTATAGTAGCCGATGGAGGCAGTCAGAATGAATAACAGGCCCAGGGTCAGCCAGGGACGATCCAGAATCAGGCTCTCATATAAGCCGGTCAGTTTCTGCAAAGTAACTTTTCGCATCAAGCAACGCTCTCAGACTCAAGTTTCTTATTATCACCCACCAGGTCCATGAACAATTTCTCAAGTCTGTTGGTCTTGTTGCGCAGGCTGAGTATGTTGATGCCATGGTCGGATAACTGGCTGAAAAGCCTGTTAAGGTCTTTCTCTTTTGCCACGTCGACAGCGAGCGTGTGGGCGTCAATTTTAAGCAGGGTATAGCCGTCAAGTTCAGGTACATCAATGATTTCTTCCTGTGTGTCGAGCAGGAAGGTTTCAATGTGGAGCTGGCCCAGCAGTTTTTTCATGCTGGTATTTTCCATGATCTGGCCATGATCGATAATGGCAATATTGCGGCACAGGTTTTCAGCTTCTTCCAGGTAATGAGTGGTAAGGATAATGGTTGTTCCCTGTTCATTGATTTCACGTAAAAATTCCCACATCGAGCGGCGAATTTCAATATCAACTCCCGCTGTGGGCTCATCAAGTATCAAGAGTTTCGGTTCATGTACCAGCGCACGGGCGATCATCAGTCGCCTTTTCATGCCCCCGGACAGAGTACGTGCCGCGCTGTCCCGTTTATCCCACAACTCAAGGCGACGCAAGTATTTCTCTGCACGCTGCCGGGTAAGCTCCGGCTTCAGGCCATAATATCCACCCTGGTTGATGACGATATTGATGATTTTTTCAAACACACCAAAATTGAATTCCTGCGGAACCAGTCCTATGCAGGCTTTCAGCGACTCAGGATCGTTGTCGATATCATGCCCGAAGACCGTGACTTTTCCCTGCGTTTTATTTACCAGCGATGAAATTATGCCGATGACCGTAGATTTTCCGGCGCCATTTGGTCCGAGCAGGGCAAAAAAATCGCCGCTATCTACCTCCAGATCAATACCTTTCAGCGCGGTGACGCCTCCGGAATACTGTTTATGAAGATTTTGAATTGTTAATGCCTTCATTATTGATCACTGTTAATGGTTACTTACTGAAAATGCTGAGTTGGTATTCCTGACCGCATTACCAAGATGTGAAAGACTTTGAACAACAAGCTGACATATCCAGAATTAATCGAGGTGCCCTTAAGAGTTCCTGTTGAGCTTTATGTTGCAAGTGGCATGCTTGTCATTTATTTCACAAGCCAATCTGTCAAATATTTCAAAGCTAATACCAGGTTTCAAATAGCTGCTGGCATTGTACAGTGTTTTGAGCCTGTCGTAGGGCTCCATCAATTTTTCATCATGATAGAAATAGAACATAATTTCACCATTTTCATATGTGCTTTATGATTATTTACACACAATGCGTGTTAGTATGTGATGTGATCAAGGCAGTAGAGCCTGGAGCTGTGGGTGTATACAGCAAGAGCATGAACTGTGGTGTAGAATCCAGCCTGCTGATTGCTCTGCACCAGCAGCAAAGACTGCACATTGAATAGACATATTGTTCAAATCGAGCTAAGCTGTCTGCCGTCTAAACAAAAAATAACAATCATACTCTTCCTCCCAAGTATGACTTTTAAGCGCCCCTTTTTGCAGGGGGTGTTTTTTTTATACCATGTAATCATAGGTTCCCTGCACCAGGGGATAAGCCACGTCAGTCAATATGATAATCGATACTGAGTGCACTCACCGGGCAGACTGACACGCACATACCGCAGCCGTTGCACAGATCCATGTTGATTTCTGCACGGCGCATGTGAGGAGTGCTGATGGCCTGGTAGTTGCAACGCCCTATGCATGACTGGCAGATGATGTCGTTCCACGCTATACAGGTACCACGGTTCACTCTTGCTTTGCCTATATCAGGGGCTACCGGGTCCGTAAGTTCAATCTTTATCGGGCATACTTCGACGCAGGCCTTGCAGAACGTACATCCAGATGTACTGAAATCGAGATAGGGCAGGCCATTCAGTTCATGGTCTGCAGGGTGCAGACGGATGATGGCGGGTTCGCATGCTGTGGTACAGGGCTGTGCACAGCCAATACAGTGTTCATTTAATGGCAGCCCCTGGTGCCAGGGTGGAGGAGGCCCCAGGGGTTTCTGCCGCTTAGCTTCTTTGGCGCGGCCTTCCCGGCTTAAATAGGAGCCACGTAAAAATGCCCTCCGACTACCGCTAACTGTGCTCAATTAAAGGTACTTTCTACCAATACAGGTGCATCCGAAAGCGGGACGTGACATTGTGTGCAGTTAAAGCGTGCACCGTCTATGTCATCAAGCTCTTTAGTTGCGTAATGTTCCTTTGACATCGGGCTCTTGTTTTTAATGGTCCTGTCGGTGTTCACAGGCCTGCCGATATACTTCGGTACATCATGACAATCCAGGCACTGGTTGTCTTCCATAACAACAGGAAGGAACTCATCTACCCTGTGCGGGACCGATGGTGGCAGTTCGTCCCATGATTTTTCAATACGATCGTTATAACCAGGTTTGCCTTCACTGTATGCATACACAGCAGGTGTCGGTATACCGAAAACCTCGGAGTCCGAGTTTGCTTCATCGAGGGCTGCGCTTCCGCTGTTACCAGCAGTTGCACATGCAGTAATGGCGGCTGCCAGGCCTAATATGGCGAGAAAAGGTAGTGTTTTCATGCTGCTCTCCTTTGTTGAGATTCAGTGGTTTCAGTAACTTGTTGAGGTTTAATGTGGTGCCGTAAATCAAATTTCAGGGTGTCTTCTGGACACACGGTGATGCAGCGGCCACAGTTAGTGCACTCACCTGAAGTGATCATGCCTGTCTTTGTGGCTGCTTTGAAGTTGAATACCTGGGGCTCAGGGCAAACCTTGACGCATTCGCAGCATTGCGTGCAGGTTGGTGTATCAAAGGCTATACGTAGCTGCGCCACTTTTCCGACCACGGCATAAAATGCACCCAGTGGGCAGAGGTGTCCGCACCAGCCATTCTTTAGAATTAACAGGTCGAAAAGAAATACACCGAGTATCGCGATCCAGCCAGCACCAATGCCGAAGATCAATTCACGATGCAGCATACCGATGGGGCTGACCCATTCGAATGCGGCAACACCGGTCATTATTGACAGAACCAGGGTCAAAACCAGTACGCTATAGCGGATCTTTCTGCTAATCTTGAAAGCGTCCTTAATATCCAGTCGACGTCGTATCCGGGAGGCGAGATCTGTGACCATGTTGACGGGGCACACCCAGGCGCACCAGGTACGGCCGCCGATCACTGCAACGATCGCCAGTATGATTGCCGCACCGATTAATACCTCCTGCAGCGGCATTTGTCCGGTAAGAATGATCTGCAGAACGGCGAAAGGATCTGCCATGGGAATGAAGCCAAGGAATTCTGAGCTGCTCAGGTTGCCGGTCAGCACTGGCTGTCCTGCAAGCATCCAGCCCCAGCGTACGGTGCCAAAAAAAAGCAGCAGCAGCCCAAGCTGCATAACCCGCCGCAGCAGCAAATAGCGCCACACCTTTAGCTTGCCAGTGAATGACTCCGGCATGACGAAAGGCCTGACCGGACGGCCATTAGGTCCCATCTTGAGTGGTTTGCCTGGCTTGTTCTTCACAACGAGCCCTCATTAAGAAAGTCAAGGCTGGGTGCCGGTGTGTCATTGCCTGTCCTGTCGCTGTCGTCGGTCTTGAAGTCCTGAGTGATCGGTGTGTCGATGGTCCAGCCAAGGCGGTAGTGGTCGCCAATCTGGCCCTGTACGAGATCCGGCTGCACGATCCGTATGGCGGCCTTCTGGGTCGGGCAGGCCTTTTCACAGATGCCGCAGCCGGTACAGGCATCACTGTGTACCAGCGGTACGAACATTGCGTGTTTGCTGATGCGGCGTGGATGATGCTCGACGGTAATGGCTTTATCTTTAACCGGGCATTCGCGGTGGCAGATTTCACAGCGCAGTCCCTGCCAGGACAGGCAGTTTTCGATGTCGATGACGGCCAGACCCATGCGCGAATCATCGATGTTCTCCAGTGCCGGATCTATAGCGCCTGTTGGACAGGCCTTCAGGCATGGAATGTCTTCGCACATGTAACAGGGAATTTCTTTCGGTATGAAGTAGGGCGTGCCAATGGGGATGCCGGCTTCGGCTGTTGCCAGTTTCAGGGTGTCATAAGGGCAGGCATCGACGCACTGCCCGCACTTGATGCAGCGTGCGTTGAAGTCTGCTTCAGCGAGTGATCCCGGCGGGCGAATGGCAAAAGGTGTGGCGTGCGCCTGCTGATTCAACAGGTACATCCAGACCAGGCCTCCTGTAGCAGCCAGGGCCGTGCCCTGACCCATCCTGGTCAGGAAGTCACGCCGAGTATTCGATGCTTTCTTGCTCATGCGTCAATGCCCCTGGAAGAACGGCAGCAGCGCTGCCGTGTCTACCGGGTGCGGTACTCAGGCCTTGTAGACCTTGATCGCTGCTTTCTTGAAGTCCTCTTCCTTGGACATTGGGCAGGTAACATCCAGGCAAATCTTGTTGACGAATACGCCTTTGTCGAAGAATGCCGCGAAGGTGTAGCCCTTTGGCGGCCGATTGCGACCCTGGGTCTCGACCAGAATCTTGATCTTGCCGCGGCGTGATTCTATCCATGCCAGATCGTTGCGCTGCAGGCCACGTTTTTCGGCATCTTCCGGATTCATGAACAGCACTGCCGTGGGTACTGCGCGATGCAGTTCCGGCACACGCCGTGTCATGGTACCGGTATGCCAGTGCTCGAGCACACGTCCGGTTGAGAACCACAGGTCGTAGTTGTTATCAGGCTGTTCCGGTGGCGCTGCATAGGGCCGGAAAAAAATCTTGGCCTTGCCAGCGAGACTGGTTTTTTCCTTGCTGGTAACCTTGTCCAGGTCGCCGCCGGGCAGTTTCTTCAGTGCCTTGCCGTAAAAATCGAAGCCGCTGCCTTTGGCACAATATGAATCGTATTTTTCATTGAAGCGCCATTCGGTTTCCTTGCCGTTGACTACCGGCCATTTCAGTCCACGTACCTTGTCGCCGTAGTAGACGTCGAACTTGGCCAGGTCATGCTGATGTCCCACACCGAACTGGCGGTATTCGTCAAACAGGGCCTTTTCCGGGAACCAGCCGTCACCCAGTTTCTCGGCGATATGGTTGCCGTGTCCCCTGGAGACGGTGGCATCAGGCCATTTGACCTTAAGGTTTTCTTTATTGGCGAACAACACGTCATAAAGTGTGTCTTCCGGCGAGTAGCCCATCTTCTGTGCTTCGGCCATGACGTCGGGCAGTTTGCCGTCGTCGTAGCCTTTGGCCTTGAGTCCTGGAATCTTTTGCTCGCCCCAGACTTCCTTCAGTTTGAAGCGCTTGGCGAACTCCAGTCCTTGCCAGACGTCACCCATTGCTTCACCGGGAGGGGCCACCTGCTGACGCCAGGCCTGCGTGCGACGCTCTGCGTTGCCGTACAGGCCCCATTTCTCGAAGATCATGGCCGTCGGCAGGATCAGGTCGGCCACTTTGGCCGATATGGTCGGATAGGGATCGGACACCACCAGGAAGTTTTCCTCCTTGCGCGCTGCTTTGAGCCAGTGGTTGGCGTTTGCTGTCGCCTGGAACGGGTTGTTGACCTGTACCCAGGCCCACTTGATATGACCATCCTCAAGATCGCGCATGATCTTGGTAATGTGGCTGCCGGGTTTGGGGTTCAGTGTCTTCGCCGGCACTTTCCAGAGCTTGGCGCTGAATTCGCGATGTTTGGGATTGAACACTACCAGGTCTGCCGGTAGCCGATGTGCGAAGGTGCCCACCTCGCGGGCTGTACCACAGGCCGAGGGCTGACCGGTCAGTGAAAATGCACCGTTGCCCGGTTGTGCCTGTTTGCCCAGAAGCAGGTGTATGGCATAGATCTGTTCGTTGACCCAGCTGCCGCGGTAGTGCTGGTTGAAGCCCATTGTCCAGAAACTGGTAACCTTGCGCTCTGGATCAGCGTACAGATCTACCAGCCCCTTGAGCTTGGCCTTGTAGGCCTCGATGTCTTCGGCTGCATCACCTTTGGACAGTTCCGCGACGAAATCCAGCGTGTAGGGTTCGACGCCACGCTTGAACTCTTCAAAGGTGATCATCCAGTGTTTGACCGGCTTCTTGGTATTTTTCTGCTCGACCACTTCGCCTTCCTTGCGGCGCTGTGCAATGGCCTCGTCCTTGTCCAGAGTGACTTTCAGCTCTTTGGCCTGGATATCTTTCTCGGCATCGAAGGCATACTTGTCTGTGCCACGCATGCCATAGCCGATATCGTAGGGGCCGGTGGAGAACACACAGTGTTTCTTGACGAAGTCATGGTTGACGGCATCTTTTTTGATCAGTTCACGCAGGATGTAGTTCTGTATGGCCAGGTCGGTCCCCGGTTTGAAGACAATTTCGCTGTCGGCGATGTCTGAGGTCTGGTTGCTGCAGGTGGTCAGGTTGACCAGCTTGACGTTGTCATTCGAGAGACGGCGGTCTGAAACACGTGCCCACAGGATGGGGTGGCATTCAGCCATATTGGCCCCCCAGGTAACGACCGTGTCGGTATGCTCGATGTCATCGTAGTTGCCTGATGGTTCATCGATGCCGAAGGTCTGGATAAAGCCCACCACGGCCGAGGCCATGCAGTGCCTGGCATTGGGATCAATGTTGTTGCTGCGGAACCCGGCTTTCATCAGTTTGGCCATGGTGTAGCCTTCCGGAATAGTATACTGGCCGGAGCCAAACACACCGATGCCGGTTGGTCCCATTTCCTGGTAGGTCTTCTTGAACTGCCTGGCCATCTCGTCGAAGGCCACTTCCCAGCTGACCGGTTTGAACTTGCCGTTCTTATCGAACTTGTCGCCCTTCATGCGCATCAGCGGTTGGGTCAGGCGATCCTTGCCATATAGAATCTTGCCGTTGAAATAGCCCTTGATGCAGTTCAGTCCTCTGTTGACAGGTGCATCCGGGTCACCCTTTGTGGCCACAATGCGGCCTTCACTGGTGCCAATCATGATGCCGCAGCCGGTGCCGCAGAAGCGACAGACGCCCTTGTCCCACTGCATACCGGCTTCAGCTTCTTTTGATTTGGCCAGGGCTGTGGCGGGTATCGTGATGCCGACGGCGGTGGCGGTGGCGGCTGCCGCACTGGTTTTCAGTAATTCTCTGCGTGTCAGTTCCATTGTGTTCTCCTGGGTAGGACTTCTGGTTTTAGTTTTATAGTGTGCTAATTTGTTTGTCGTACTAATCTATTGGGGCATTGACTGTGTCGAGGGTTTCATGCTCGAGTTCTTCTGGAATACCTGTTACATTTTCAGTGTCTTCTTCGAAGCTGTGGTATGACATTTCAGCCAGCACGATGCCGGGCAGGGCGCGGACACGCTTGAGACCATCAATCTCATCATGAATGGATTCAGCTTCCTGGGTGATGATGATGCGCCCGGATGACTGTTCGATGTGGTGAACATCGATGCCGTCCAGTGAGTTCAGTGTTTCGACTGTTGAATCAATTTTGTCGGGTGCAACGACGACAAGAATGCCTGAAATATTCATTATAGTGACGATCCCCCTTCTCATATAGTTAAACACTGAAGATAGATCTAATTGTTCAATATCCGCAGGGTCATTACATTAGTACAAATATACTTTTTTGGTCAGATTTGAAGTTTGCCTGTTTACATCTCCAGTTTGTATGTTTATCATCATTTCAGTCGAAATTATTTGATCTATGTCAAGTAAATGAGGAATGAATGAAATGGCATCCCACGTTTCGGCCTGAAAAAATGAATACTTAAAAAATTTAAATAAAATAATCACAATCCATCCTTACCTTCTGCTGAAGAGTATCGCGGTATCTGTGCTGACACATGGCCAGTGCAGGGGTTGATTCCATGCTATCCAGGAAAACAAAAAGAGGTCTTACTTATGAGTCATTTAACTCCACAGGAACAGGAAGCGATCAAGGATGCCCCCAAAGGCACCTTTGCACTGATGCTTGTACTGGCGGCAGCAATTACAGCCGGCTGGGCGTATATGTTTTTCTTCATGTTTCTTAAACACGGCCCGATCAGTTAGGAGAGTTGATGATGCGAGATCCAATCAGAGCAATTTGTGACGATGACCGCGAACGCAGGTGGATATGGATATCCCTGTTCATGGCTGTCGGTATGGGGTTTTTATTAGGAATGTATGCCCTATCCGATAACCTTCATCCGCCAAGCAACGTAGAAACTATTGATTCCTCGCGTTTGCACCTGACGGAAGAGTTTGCCGAAGATAATCTGGGGGTGAAAGAAAACCCGGATGGCAGCCTGACTGTGACCATGGTCGCAGCGCGTTATGGTTTTTTCCCGCCAGTGATAGAAGTACCTACCAATACGCCGGTGACATTCCGTATGGCTAGTGCCGATGTGTTACATGGCTTTCACGTGCCCTATACCAATGCAGCGACAATGGTCGTACCGGGTTATATTTCAGAGGTTTCTACCAGCTTCCCAAAGGCAGGTAAGTATTCATTCCTGTGCAACGAGTACTGTGGTCTGGGTCATGACAGCATGTGGTCGAGACTTATCGTGGTGGAAAAAACCGTTGGGGGGGATAAATAATGTATAAAAAAAATGCAACCAGTCTTACGCTGGCAAACATGTGGGTGGCATTCGTATTCTTCGCTGTCGCTGCCCTGCTCGGGCTATACCAGGTTATCGAGAGGATGGATATAATACCGGGTCTAAAGTCTCCTGAATTATATTTTGCCAGTGTGTCGACCCATGGTGTGCTGATGGGCTTCGTACTGACGACATTCTTTATCATGGGTTTTGGTTATTACTCGGCGACCACCAGCCTTAAGCAGGATCTATGGAGCAAGCCGTTTGCGTGGTTTGGCTTCTGGCTCTCGCTGATCGGCGTTTTGCTTGCTGCAGTACCTTTGCTGACCGGTAATGCGTCGGTGCTGTACACCTTTTATCCTCCATTAGTGGCTCACCCGGCATTTTATATTGGTGCCACTCTGCTGGTCGTCGGCTCCTGGGTATGGTGCCTGCAAATGGTCATGATGATGAACATCTGGAAGAAGGCCAATCCGGGGGAAACGGTCCCACTGGTGATGTATGGTACCGTAGCCAATGCCATACTCTGGTTTATCACCAGTCTTGGTGTTGCTTCAGAGGTTCTATTCCAGCTTATTCCCTGGTCATTGGGTATTATTGATACCGTTGATGTCGGGCTTGCGCGTACTCTGTTTTCATGGACTCTGCACGCGATTGTTTATTTCTGGCTTTTTCCAGCCTATATAGCCCTATATACACTGGTTCCAAAAGCCGCGGGCGGTTATGTTTTCAGCGATCAGATGGGACGTGTTGCCTTTATTCTACTGCTGGTTTTCTCAGTACCAATCGGTATGCATCATCTTTACATGGATCCGTTTCAGGCCGCAGGCTGGAAATTCCTGCATATGACCGGAACCTTCATGGTTTCTGTACCAACGCTGCTAACAGGCTTCACTGTTATTGCTTCTCTTGAAGTTGCTGGACGGCTGCGTGGCGGTAAGGGCCTGTTCGGCTGGATAGCTGCTTTACCCTGGAACAACCCCATTGTATTAGCGGCTCTGCTGGCTCTACTGATGCTCACCTTCGGCGGATTCGGCGGTATGATCAATGCCAGTTATTCTATGAACGCCATGGTGCATAATACCCAGTGGATCACCGGACACTTCCACCTGATCTTTGCTGGTACTGTTGTCATTATGTATTTTGGCATCGCCTATTATCTATGGCCAAAAATGACCGGCAAGGCACTTTATTCAACAAAACTCGCTGTCACACAGTTATGGTTCTGGTTCATTGGTATGCTGGTGCTGACATTGCCATGGCATCAGCTGGGACTGGTAGGACAGCCTCGCAGGATTTCATCCACACCTTATGATGAGGTACTGGTACAAAGCTGGATACCTGCTGAAATTGCGATGATTGCCGGTGGTGTGATCCTGTTCCTGGCAGCCCTGATGCTGATTTTTAATCTGTATAAAACGCACAGCAATACAACGGTTGAAACTAATCTTGAAGTCGAATATGCGGAATCACTGCATTCGACTGCACGTATGCCGAAACTATTGAATGGCTTTGGCTTCTGGGTGGTCCTGATCGTGATCTACATGATCGCCAGCTATGGCTATCCCATTCTTCAGTTCTTCCTGATGGAAACCTTCGGTACTGTCCCATGGAGCATATAAAAATGATGCGTTTGATAATTGTATTTTGTGGTATGGGGCTGTTGCTGCCGGTTGCGCATGCTGAACCGTCTTCTGCCGTTGCTTTCGATTTACCAACCATTAAACTCCTGAAGTCAGCCGATCCGGCCAACGGTGAGGCACTGGCAAAAGAAAGTAAATGTGCCAAGTGTCACGGGGATATGGGTGTTTCCGATGACCCGGATGATGTCAATATTGCCGGCATGAGCGCTTCGTACGCCTTTAAGCAGTTAAAGGACTTTCAGACGAAGAAGCGTGATGACAAGGACATGTATAAGAAGACCAAAAAGCTTGATGATAAGCAATTGGCTGATCTCGCTGCCTGGTATGCCACGCTGGAACCGGCAAAACCTGCTGCTGACAGGGAGATGACTGCCGCAGTACGCAAGCTGATCATACACGGTGACCCTGAAAGATTGCTGAAAGCCTGTGCCGCCTGTCATGGTCGCAAAGGGCAGGGTGGCCAGTTTGACCATCCCGCATTGACCGGCCAGAATCAAGTCTACCTGGTTGACTCAATGACAGCTTTCCAGGATGGAGACCGGACTAACGATATCTATTCGCGTATGCGTTATGTCAGTGAGGTGCTGACTGAAGAAGAAATTGAAGCATTGGCAAGTTATTATGCGGCTGATCTTCCTGAGGAAGAAGAGTAAGAAAACCATTTGAGTCATTGTTTTCATTGTGGTTTACCAATTCAGCAAGGCTTTACTGCTCCAGTACTGGAAGTAGAGAGTACTGAGCGAGAATTCTGTTGTCATGGTTGCCTGGCTGTTTGCAGGGCAATCATCGACGCAGGGCTGGTTGACTATTATCATCACCGCTCCACGACTGCATCATCGGCCAGTCAATCCGTTATTCCGGAGTTTCTTGAGCGCGTAGAGCTTTATGATCGTCCTGATATCCAGCAGGGTTTTGTCACACAACAGCAGGAGTATCATGAAGCCTCGTTGTTGCTGGAAAACATCCGCTGTCCAGCCTGTTTATGGCTAAATGAAAAGCATCTTCGCAGCCTGCCCGGGGTCATCGATGTTCATATTGATGATGTAAGTCAGCGCGCCCGTGTTCGCTGGCAGCCAGGTGCCATCCAGCTTAGCGAAATTCTTATTGCCATAGCCGATATAGGTTATGTCGCCCATCCCTATGACGCCTCACGTGGTGAGCAGTTACAGAAATTACGAAAACGCCGTAGCACCGAGAAGCTGATCTTTGCCGGTGCGATAGGCATGTTGGTGATGAACTTTTCGCTGGCGACTTATTTTATGGGTGGTCCTGATGAATCCGGGGTTCTGCCCCTGTGGATTACCATCGGCAGATGGACCAGTTTGCTGCTGGTAACGATGATAATGTCCTATTCGGGTCAGGAGTTTTTCATCGGTGCCTGGAATGATGCCCGCAATCGCCGCCTCGGTATGGATGTACCCATCGTGCTGGGACTGTCAGCAGCGTATACAGGCAGTATCTACACCACGATTAGCGGTATTGGTGAAGTCTACTTTGATTCGATAGCCATGTTCATATTTTTTCTGCTGCTGGCTCGTCGTTATGAGCTGGGTGGAAAGCTCATGGCAGCCGACCACGTCGACAGACTTGCACGTGTAATGCCTGGAATGGCACAGCGTTTTAACGAAAACGGAACACGAGAGCAGGTGGCAGTCGAAGATCTGGTCCCTGGAGATCTTATTCGTCTGTTACCCGGTGAGACTGCCCCCGTAGATGGGACAGTTGCGGATGGGTCTAGCAGTTTTGATGAATCTTTGCTGACAGGTGAATCCAGTCCCGTATTGAAACGTGCGGGAAATGACATAGTGGCCGGTTCAGTGAATGGTGAGCAGGCCGTCGTTATCAAGGTCACAAAACCGGTGCAGAGCTCGGCACTGAGTGAAATACGTCAGTTGGTTGAGCAAGGCCTGGAGCGACGCCCGTACTATGCCTTGCTGGCCGAGCGCGTAGCCAGTGTTTTTGTTGCCGTTATCCTGGTGATTGCCGCGGCTACTGCATGGTTCTGGCTACAGACTGAGCCAGCAAACTGGTTGCCGGCTACTATCGCTGTGTTAATTGTCACCTGTCCGTGTGCACTGGCCCTGGCAACACCCGTGGCCTTGACGGTCAGTGCCGGGCGGATGATACAACTTGGCGTCATACCATTGCGCATGGAAGCTCTGGACGTGTTGGCCAAAGTTGATTATTTCGTCTTCGATAAAACCGGAACATTGACAGCAGGAAAACCCGGTCTGGTCGAAGTAATATTGCTGTCAGACATGGGCAAGGATGACGTTATACGCAGTGCCGCGGCAATTTCAGCAGATTCTGAGCACCCGCTAGCCCGTGTTTTAAGAGATGTCGATTGCAAGGGTAAGCTTGTTGCAGAAAGTATCAGCAACAAACCGGGAGCAGGCATCAGCGCAAGTATCAATGGTCGTATATGGCGATATGGAAAACCGGAATTTGCAGCAAATGAAACGTTGCTGAGCTCAGATATTAAGCTGCAGGTAGATGCATACAGGGCAAAAGGGCAAACCGTCTCCCTGTTGTCAGATAGTGACGAAGCTAAGGCAATTTTTGTATTTGAGGACGCGATACGCCCGACTGCGGCAAAGCTGGTACAAGGCCTGCATGAAATGGGTATTAAACAGCTCTCCGTGCTCAGTGGCGATGCACAGGACAGCGTCGTTAAAGTTGCTAAAAAGCTTGGCATTAATGATTGTCATGGAGACGTTTCTCCAGAGCAAAAGCTGGCCTGGATCTCAACCAGGCAAAAAGAAGGTCATCGTGTTGCTATGTTTGGAGATGGTATCAATGATACCCCTGCGCTGGCTGCTGCCGATGCGTCGATATCTTTTTCAGATGCCACAGACCTCGCGAATATCAGCAGTGATTTTCTGATTCTGGGCAAGGATGCAGATGTGATTTTGGAAGTAGTGAATCTTGCCAGGAGTACCCGGCGCAATATTATGCAAAATTTTAGCTGGGCTGCCGCGTATAATTTTATCGCAGTCCCTTTTGCGGCACTGGGCATGATTCCACCCTGGGGGGCTGCGATTGGCATGTCATTTAGTTCACTATTTGTTGTTTCCAATGCTTTGCGTCTGAGGTCGAGATGCAGCGAAGCGGCCCCTGCTATTGCTAACAGTGACAGATAACCGGTTTTTTATTGAGAAATCTGAAGAATATTCAAAATTTAGTCATAAAACTGTACTTATTGTTTGACGTACAACGCCTAACTCATTTAGAGTTAAACAGATCAAGATTTCAGTGCTCACTATATAAGAAAATGCTGATGAACTGGCGGCTTTAAAGCAGCTGGTCTTGTTTGAGGGTTCTCTGTGCGTGACACGCTCGGTTTGTGTTTCATACCATTGAAGCTTAATAAATTATAAATTATTTACCCTAAGAAAAGGAGAATTACATGCCTGCTAAAAAATCGCTCGCTATGTTGTTGGGTTCTGTCCTGATGTTTGGAAGTACTCAATTAATGGCTGCTCCCACTGCAAGTATGCTGGCAGATACCTGTGCCGGTTGCCATGGTCCTGATGGTTCCAGTATGGGGCCTGCCATACCCAATATTGCCGGCGTATCGGCAGAATATTTTAACACCGTCATGAAAGAGTACGCGGAAGATGATCGTGCCAGTACCATCATGGGCCGTATTGCCCGGGGTTACACGACAGAAGAAATTGCCCTGATGGCCGATTTTTATGCTGCCAAGAAGTTAAAGAGCACCACGCAGAAACTGGATACTGCAAAAGTGGATGCAGGCTCCAAGCTGTACAAGAAAAATTGCAGCAAGTGCCATGATGAATTCGGCGCTCTGGCTGATGATGATTCAGGCATCCTGGCAGGTCAATGGTTGCCATACCTACATTATTCCATGGAAGATTTCCAGGCCGGTAATCGTGAGATGCCAAAGAAGATGAAGAAGAAGATCAAAAAACTCAGCGCAGCTGAGATTGAAACCCTTTTACAATTCTTTGCCAGCCAACAGTAGGAGAGGACAGAATAATGACACAGATTAAACGTAGAGACTTTATCAAAATCGCTGGTGCAACTGCTGCAGTCAGTGCCTTCGGTTTCCCGGCCATTGCCGCTGCAGGTGGCAAGAAGAAGGTTGTTATCGTAGGGGGTGGAACAGGCGGTGCAACTGCTGCCATGTATATTCGTCGCGGCGACCCTTCAATTGAGGTCACACTGATTGAACCCAATGAGCATTACTACACCTGCTATATGAGTAATGAAGTTCTAAGTGGTGCGCGTTCACTGGATTCTATCAAGTTCGGCTACGATGGCCTGCGCAAGCATGGCGTGACCGTCGTTCACGACATGGTGACAGGAATTGATGCTAAAGCTAAAAAAGTCAGTACCAAGGGTGGTAAATCCTTCGGATATGACCGCTGTATCGTCGCCCCGGGAATATCTTTTAAGGATAACATTGCGGGTTATGATGAAGCTGCTCATAAACTGATGCCTCATGCCTGGAAAGCGGGCGAGCAGACCAAAATTCTGCACGGGCAGATTGAAGCGATGAAAGATGGTGGTACCGTGCTGATTGCACCTCCACCCAACCCTTTCCGTTGCCCTCCTGGACCTTACGAGCGTGCCTGTCAGATTGCCAGCTACCTGAAAAAGAGCAAACCTAAGTCTAAAGTATTGATTCTGGATGCCAAGGACAAGTTCTCCAAGAAAGGATTGTTCACCCAGGCATTTGAGCGCCACTACAAGGGCATTATCGAATGGGTACCTGCGAAAGACACTGGTGGCGGCATCAAGAGTGTTGATGCAAAAGCTGGTACAGCCACTACAGGCTCAGGCGATGTGCATAAGGCAGATGTAACTAATATCATTCCTGCACAGGTTGCAGGAAAAATTGCCCACACTGCTGGCCTGACCAATGAATCTGGCTGGTGTCCAGTTGATCACAAAACCTTTGAGTCAACGATTCACAAAGGTATTCATGTGATCGGAGATGCGGCAATCCAGAAACCTCTTCCAAAATCTGGCTATGCGGCTAACTCAGAAGCTAAAGTTACGGCTGCTGCAGTGGTTGATTTAGTCAATGGCCGTGAGCCTGGAACACCATCCTGGGTTAATACCTGCTACAGTATTGTCGCACCTGCTGACGGTATCTCTGTTGCGATGGTTTATAACTTTGTCGATGGCAAAGTTGCAAAGGTGAAAGGTTCTGGCGGTTTAACCAGCAAGGACAGTACTCCTGCAGAACGTGCGCGTGAAGTACAATATGCGTATAGCTGGTTCAACAATATTACTACTGATGCATTTGGTGGTTATTAATAACACTGTTTCTGAATAGATTAAGGGCCCGCTTGCGGGCCCTTTTTTTCACTTTTACACGTGATTTACAATGAATCGATTATCTATTTATAAAATTGCTTTTTGTTTTTCACTGATGAGCAGTGTTATCTGGACCTCTTCAGCCCATGCGGTAGATAAATCTCAGGTAAAGGAAAAGTGGCATACACCCTTTGATCTATATCTTAGTCCCCAGGAAGCCTATGATTTGAAATCAGCAAATCCTGATGATGTTCTGATGATAGACGTCAGAACACGTGCCGAGATCCAGTTTGTCGGATTTACAGATATGGCTGATGCCAATATTCCTATATTTCAATATAGTCAGGAATGGAAGCTGAAGAAAGATGGCATACACGGTGCTTACCGTAAGATCTTCAATAATGATTTTGTCGATGCTGTCGATAATTTTATAGCCAGCCGGAACAAGGATAAATCTGTGCCAATTATTCTCATGTGCCAGTCAGGTGGCAGATCTCCGTATGCTGCCAGGGATTTGCACGAAGCAGGTTACCAGAAAGTCTATTTTCAAGTAGAGGGGTTTGAAGGGCTTAAATCAAAAAAGGGACCGGATAAGGGTAAACGTGTTAGCAATGGCTGGAAAAATGCCGGCCTGCCCTGGAACTATTATCTGAAAACAGAAAAAATGTACTTTAATTTTGCTCCAAAGAAGCAGTAAACCGCAGGTCATATTGAGCCTGATTTATCGCAAGATACGATCACACAAATCATTATACTAATCATTACACTACTGAGAAAAATATCATGAAAATTATTATATCCTTGATTGTTGGTGCTGTACTTGGCATCGGTTCACTGCAGATACCAGCAGTACAGAAAATGATCGGCAAATCTCTTGCTCCACAGATGCTGATTGAGGTTGAAAGCCCCCTGGACTTTTATGACACGCTGGACAAACTGGAAGAAAATGCCAAGGCAGCTGGCTGGAAAGTGCCTAAAAAATGGCGGGTCAATTTCCAACGAAACCTTGAACGTGTGACGGGTGTGGATATAGGCCCAAACGAGGTTATAAAGATGTGCGAGCCTGAAGCCGCTGTTAAAATGCTTAAGCATGATGAATATAAACTGCTCACCACCATGATGCCATGTACTATCGCCGTCTATGAAAAATCCAATGGCAAGACCTATATTTCAATGATGAATATGGAAATCCTGGGCTTGATGTACGGTGGTGAAATAGCCGAGATAGCCAACGAACTGGCTCCACAAATGAGAAAAATGGTGACCCTGAGCAAGTAGCCTGGCTTACTCATCAAGCTTACGCTGTTGGGTACCTCACTTTCGCCATGAAGTAATAGAGGTATCCTGCAAGTTTTACGCTAATTTAAGGGATTAGAATCGATATGCGAATACAACAACGACTAGTTTTTTCTTTCCTGCTAACGGTGCTTCTTATTGCGACTCCGTTAAGCCATGCTTCCAAGCCTGGTTATGTTGCGCCAGAACAGGTGCCGGGTGCGCGGACAGTCACAGTAGAAGAGGTTAAATCACTGTTTGATGCCGGCGCAGTGATTGTTGATGTGCGCAGTCCTCGTCTGCACGCAAGGCGCCATATCCCTGGAGCGATTCATCTTGATCTGAAAGCTGTCTACGATGAAGAATCTCTTGCAGCGGTTGCTAAAAAGGATGAGCCTGTGGTGATTTACTGCAGTGGCGTTAAATGCAGCCGCAGCTCCCGCGCTTCTGCGGATGCTGTAAGCTGGGGCTATAAAGAAGTTCTTTATTTTCGTGGCGGCATCGTAGACTGGCGTGATGCTGGTTACCCGATAGAATCTGGAGAGACTGAGGCTAAACCTTAATGCAGGTTGGGGTTCATTCTTCAACCCAACCAGCAATTTGTATAACGTGCAATTCTAGGGTTTTGTGCCAGATAACAAAAGTTACCTGGCACACATTACCTTTTACTCGCAGTCGGCATCCAGGACAACGGAATACTCTTTCCGGCTGAGTTTTCCATCTTTGTCCGTATCAAGATCTTTGAGAGACTTTTTCACACCGGCAGCGGTGGCGGCGGCGAATTCAGCGTCATCAATGCTCTTGCTTTTATCAACATCAACTTTTTTGAAATCAGGTATTTCTTTTGCTTCTTCGGCAAAAACGCTGATGCTGGTTACGCTCAACAGGCCTGCCAGGATGAGTATTGTATTTAGTTTCATTTGATATTTTCTCTTGAGTGTTTTGAGCCATTCAGGGTTGCAAGTTTTCACTATCGGCCCGGTTTCCAGGTAATGCCAAGGATGGCATCAGGGTAGTTTAGGGGGAGTGCTGGAAGAATGGAAGTCTTTTTACGGGTGAATCGGGCAAACATGATTATTCACAGATTTATAGCTACTTTTTTAGTCTTACAAATAATACCCTAATATTCTTGACCATAATGCTAGGTATTGATCATATAAGTAACTTCTTATATAATTAGCAGCTATATTTTTCCATGCAGGTCGCCAGGATGTTCATAAAAGAAGTTGATTCACCCCAACTTATGTCCAAAATGGATGAGAATGATGACTTGGTCATCATTGACGTGCGTGAAATGCATGAGATTGCCCGTGGCACCATTCAGAGTGCCGTTGCGATGCCTATGGCAACCGTTCCTGTTCGCCTGAACGATATCCCGAAAGACAAAGAAGTCGTTTTCATTTGCCGCAGCGGTGCCCGTTCCGGTCAGGTTTGTATGTTCCTTGGCCAGCATGGCTATGAAAATGTTATTAATCTGCGCGGCGGCATGATTGGCTGGGTTCGAAGCGGTTATGAGCCTGTATTGCCTGGTCAGGTTTCAAGCACTTATTAAAGGCAGCCTTGAGCAGTTAAAGGCCTTCACCAACCCGTAACCTGATTACTATCTCGTATTCCTGCTCGTCTATCGACAGAATTTCGTGACCGTTAATACGGCACCATGCGGGGATATCATTGATCACGCCATGATCTGTACACTGCACACATAGCGTATCACCTGCATTCATATTTTCGACCTGATTCTGCGTTCTGATCACCGGCAGGGGACACAGAAGGTTCCTGGCATCAAGCACCGGCTCAGACATACCATTCCTGCGGTATTTCATCAGGGCTTAGTGGCTTGACTTCAATGTCTTTTGATTCGCCGTTCTTCTGCCGCACATTTACTGTAACCGAGTCTGCATCTCTGCCGCTGCAGAAACGTGCCACCAGGCGTCCGGCAAGTTCTATGTCTTCTTCATCCGCATCGCCATCGATCAGGCTAATCGGGCCGCTGTGGCTGACAGTATTCATGCTGATGTATTTTTTGCGGTAGCCTCTGAGGAAGTTTGTCTCGCCTTCTTCGCGGGCAATGATGAGCTTGAAATGAGGTTTCGGCCGCAAGTGACGGCCAACCTTCAGCATGACAATATCATCAATTTCATAGGTTTTCTCGCCTCGCGCCTGCCATAAATCTGCCAGTTTAGAGGAATAGTTGGCATCGGTCAGGAAGCAGCAGCCGCCGGCAGGTTGCGCATATTCATTGAAGCCAAATTTTTCAGCCAGGGCCATTTGCGGCTTGCGGTTGCGGCCGGAAAAATCCAGCAGCGCATCCCGGTCAACCCAGCCTTCACGCTCAGGCAAGGTTTCGGGCAGTAATTTTGCACATAGCGGGCGCAGCAAAAGATCTCCGGCACCGGATTCTCTGCTGACCACTGGCATCGTGTCCTTGCGCTGAGACATAGGACGCTGCCCCATAACTTCACCGGTGATCAGAAAGTCGAAATTGTTCTTTTCCATCCAGGACAACGCTTCTTTGACCATAAAGCCTTTACAGTCCAGGCAGGGGTTCAGGTTGGCACCGTAGCCGTGCTTCGGGTTAATGACGACGTCTTTATAATCTTCGGAAACATCGAGGATGTGAAGCTTAATGCCTAGCTGCTCGGCGACCCACAGGGCATTGTTGCGTTTAGGTTTGTCGCGGTCTTTCTTGCGTATCGCATGGGTATGGCCTTCAACGCAGAAGCCGGTAAAAAAGTTGATGCCCTCGACATGAATACCCTGTTCCTGGATGACTTTTACAGCCAGCATGGAATCGAGGCCGCCAGAAACCAGGGCAATGGCTTTTCGTTGAGTTCTGTCGTTTGAATTTTTTGTCATTGCACTTGCGGGAATAGCTATCTAGACTAATAAACAACGAATTATATCACCGTGGAAGGCTTTCATGCCCCATAGATTTTGTGTGCTGATTTTAGTTTTGGCTGCGATTGTTAGTTCTGCTGCGAGCGCGCAGGTCTACCGTTATGTCGATGATAATGGTCGGGTTGTTTATGCCAGCGTAAAACCGCCAGGCATCGAAAAAGCTGACAAAGTTAATATCCGGCATAATTCAGTATCATCACCTGCAATAAATGATGAAGTAGTCGCTAAAGATGTAGTAATTTATAGCGCCACCTGGTGTGGCATCTGTAAGCGCGCAAAGGCTTATTTCGAAGAGCAGGGTGTTGCTTATGACGAATTTGATATAGAGAAAGATGCGAAGGGCAAACGTGATTATGCTCGTATGCGCGGCCGCGGTGTACCGATTATCCTGGTCGGTGATCAGCGCATGGATGGTTTTGATCAGGCACGTTTCCAGCGCCTGTACTCAGCCGAAAACTGAGAATCAGGAAAGAGGATATTTGTATTGGTTGTGATCAGCAAGCCTGAATATTCTGAAAACTACCGAGATCATGAACTTCCTTGAATCCTGCTGCCAGCAGCATGTTTCTCGCTGCACTGCTGCGAGCCCCTGTTACACAGTATACAACCAGTGCCGTTTCTTTTTCTTCCTGCGGGTGATGTCCGGCACTGATCCACTCTACCGGGTGGTTTATTGCATTTTGCAGGTAGCCCTGACGAAATTCATTCTCAGACCGCACATCAACCAGTTTTGCGCCTTCGTCAAGTAGACGTCGGGTTTCTTCACAGCGTTTTTGCGGATTAATCATTATTTCACTCCTGCTTGATCATGGTAGATAATAGGCTGATGATTGTAATATTAGGCGTTACTAATATACAGTGACATAGTCACCGATATGATGAGTGGAAATGACAGGGAAAACAGCGAAGCAGGCACAATGAATTCTAAGGACTTGCTGGCACTGGATCGCGCACATATTTGGCACCCTTACAGTGCAATGAGGGCGAATCAGCCAGTATTTGCAATTGAGTCAGCAAACGGTGTGCGTCTCAAACTGATGGACGGCAGGGAACTGATCGATGGTATGTCATCCTGGTGGTGTGCAATCCATGGTTACAATCATCCTGTGTTAAATGCGGCAGTAGAAAGTCAACTGGTAAAAATGTCCCATGTGATGTTTGGCGGCCTTACGCATGAGCCCGCTGTCAGACTTGCGCTTAAGCTGGTGGAAATAACCCCTGAGCCGCTGCAGACGGTTTTCTTTTCTGACTCAGGTTCTGTTGCAGTGGAAGTGGCGATGAAAATGGCCATCCAGTATTGGCATGCTAAAGGCTTATCTGGCAAGCAACATTTCCTGACCATCCGTTCCGGCTACCATGGTGATACCTTTGGTGCGATGTCAGTCTGTGACCCTGTCACGGGCATGCATGGTCTGTTTTCAGAGGCATTGATGCCGCAATATTTTGTTGATGCACCATCCTGTCGATTTGGTGAGGCCTGTACTGAAAGTGATATGGCGCAGATGAGCGACTGTCTGCGGGAAAACAATCAGAAAATTGCAGCAGTGATTCTGGAGCCTGTGGTGCAGGGGGCCGGTGGGATGAAATTTTATTCGGCTGAATATTTAAAGCAAGTCAGGCAGTTGTGTGATGAGTATGGTGTATTGCTTATACTGGATGAAATTGCTACTGGATTTGGACGTACGGGCAAGCTGTTTGCCTGTGAACATGCTGACATCTCTGCTGACATCATGTGTGTAGGAAAAGCACTGACAGGCGGCTATATAACTCTCGCAGCGACGTTAACCACTGCAGATGTCAGCGAAACCATCAGTACTGGTGAGCCGGGCATATTTATGCATGGCCCTACATTTATGGCTAATCCACTGGCATGTTCAGCTGCACTCGCCAGCATTGACTTGCTGCTGTCATCTCCCTGGCAAGAGGAAGTAGGTCAGATTGAAAAGGTCTTGCTCGATGGTCTGGCCGCATGTAGGGATAAACCGGGTGTTGTTGATGTACGCGTATTGGGGGCTATTAGTGTTGTTGAACTCGATCATGCGGTGAATATGCGAACCATTTCTGAAAAATTTGTTGCAAAAGGTGTCTGGGTCAGGCCATTTGGCAGACTTATTTATCTAATGCCTCCTTATGTAATAAATGAGGGTGACTTGAGGCTATTGACAGCTGCAGTAGTGAGTATCGTTAACGACTTGTCTCTGTGACAAACAGGGGGCAGTGATTTCAATGAAAAGCATAATAATTACATAAAGATGTAGATGCAAATTGATGTATATCAAGGTATGAATTACGTTTGTAATTTATACTCCTCTTAATAGAATCGGTTAGAGAATTATAAAGGGTGTGATATTTATGATTGATGTGATGATTAAAAAGAATGGGCAACGAGAAGATATAGAGCCTTACAAATGGATTTTTATCGAAGATGGTTTGCCGGCTTCTCCGGAAAATCCAGACAACCCCAAGCTTTTTTATGTCCGGCTGGATGGTGGCCGCACCGAAAGGGCCTACTACAAAGGAGCTATTCTGGAAAAATGGTTATCAGAGTCAAATGCCCATATAGTAATAAATGAAAATGACGTTATAGCCTGGCGCTATCTACAACCCAGGTAACAGTTTAGTTCACTGTTGCCCGTTTAGCTTGTTTCATCCTCCCTTCGTCTGAGTCTTGCTCACGACGATATCTTCAATTCTCCATTCTCGATATACTGCTTCCGATGCCACTGGCATATTTGTTACGGGCGGGAGGAAATATTCAGTTCGCTACGAAGTGTGGCTTGTAGCTACACACTCCAAATATAGTATGAAATCAGCGGCACTCCGGGGTGACTAGGGGGCTTATATGCTTGCCGTAGCTATTGCACTGGCTGCGGCTGGATTTTAGCGATGGCGTAGTTAAAGAAACCTGTTATCATCAAGGTTTCAGATCACCTCATTTTGTCCCGCAACAATTAAAATCTTTTTGAAAAGGTAATCACCTAAATTAAGGAAATAATCATGAAAAGAACGCTCCCATTTGCCAAAATATTACTGTTACTGACCAGCTTTTTTGTTTGCACTGCCTATGCAGATAATTATCAGAAGACGACTGCGCTGTTTAAAAATGCAGGTGAAAGTGCTTCATATTTTGGGAATAGCTACGGTTACGCTGTGTTTCCTTCTATCGGAAAAGGCGGTATTGGTATCGGCGGCGCGCACGGAAACGGGGGTGTTTTTATCGGCGGCAAACAGGTTGGTGAAACCAGTATGACCCAGTTAACTATCGGTTTTCAGCTAGGCGGGCAGGCCTACAGCCAGATAATCTTTTTCAAGGACAAGCGTGCATTTGAAGATTTCAGTACAGGAAACTTCGAGTTTGGTGCCGAGGCATCGGCTGTAGCGATTACTGCAGGGGCATCAGCAGGGACCTCTACAACAGGTTCATCGGCCGGTGCAAGCTCCAGCAAAAATTCAGCAACTACCGCAGGGGCCGGCTATCAAAAAGGAATGGCTGTTTTTACAATTGCCAAAGGCGGCCTGATGTATGAAGCAACGATTGGTGGCCAGAAGTACAGTTACAAGCCATTAAAATAATCAGTATTTTTTAAAAAAAGGATTCTGAATGAAACTTAAATATGCCCTCATCTCATTGGCTGTTGGACTAGCTTTATTGTTATCTGCCTGTAGCCGGCCAGAAAGCCCGCTGGAGGTTAGCCAGGCATTCTGGCAGGCCGTAATTGAGGGCAATGTTCCCGACGTTGTTAAGTATTCTACCCTCGGCAGCGAAGAAGGTTATGAGGCCTTTTCGCGTGACTGGACGGGTATGCTGCCCTCATGGGGCAAGATAATCATTGAAGAGCACACAGCACGTGTTCATACGCATATCTCTAAACCCGATGCTGCACAAAGCGAGATGCTTTATTTTGTAACCTATCTTGTCAGGCAGGATGATCAATGGAAGGTGGATTACGACAGAACCGAAAAAGTGGTGCTGGCGAGTTCTGCAGTTTCTGACTTTGTTAACCGAATCAACACTATTGGCAACGAGATATCACAGCAGTTTGAAACGGCCAGTCAGACGGTTACGGCCGAACTTGAGGGCCTGAATAAGCAGCTGAAGCAGTTGACTGAAAGTTTAGGAAATCAAGCAACTGCTACAGTTGAAAAATACAGTAAGATTTTGCAGCAACATCTGGATGCGCTGGCGAGTTCCATAGATAAGGCCATCAAAGAGCAGGACAGCAGCATAAGCCCTGGTGACAGAAAAAAAATGGAAGAGACGGTAACAGCTCTGGACAAAAGCAGTAAGAAGCTGGCGCAGCCCGACATGACCAGCATTGCAGAAACGGGAGAAGTCATCGTTATTACCCGGAAAAATCTGGAAACGATAGATAGTGGAACTTTTCAGGAATATCAGGCTCAATGGCAGCAATGGATAAATGAAGTCAATGTTGATCTGGTCAACCTGTTGAAAGAGATATCTGCTGAAATCAAGTAAACATATCCATTAAGTTAACCCAATTTACCGGGAAATACCCGGGCAATACAACTGAAGAGGAAAAAGATGAAATTTAAAAATATCGCCCTGGCCACGGTGGCCATAGCTCTGGCCACTCCGGCTTTATCAATGGCGACTGAATTAAAGAGTGACAAGCAAAAATTCAGTTACTCTGTTGGCTATCGCCTTGCCTTGTCATTGAAAAATGAGGGTCTGGATGTTGAGCCTGCTGCTTTCTCTGCGGCAATGAAAGATGCTCTGAGTGATGCAAAACCGGCGATGACGAATGATGAGATGCAGGCATCTATGGCAGCTGAAAGAGATAAGCAGCTAAAAGTAATTCAGGATAAGGTTGCCGAAAATAAGAAAACCGGCGACAAGTTCCGTGCAGACAATGCAAAAAAAGCAGGCGTCAAAACACTTGATAACGGTATTCAGTACAAGGTTATTACATCTGGAAAGGGTAAGCAGGCCTCTAAAGACAGTGAGGTGACTGTTCATTACAAAGGGACGCTAATCAATGGAACTGAATTTGATTCGTCCTACAAGCGTGATAAACCCGCAACTTTTGGTTTGACAGGTGTCATCAAGGGCTGGCAGGAAGTTGTGCCGTTGATGAAAGTGGGTGATAAATGGGAAGTTGTTATTCCGCCAGAATTTGCTTATGCAGATAAAGGTGCCGGCACTGCTATTGGCCCGGGTGAAACACTGATTTTTGAAATAGAGCTGCTGGAAGCTAAGTAAGCTGAAATGGCTTTATCAACTCAGAGGGTGATTTGTTTTCTAATCTTCTAAGCTGGTGGAATCTCACCGTCTGGCAGGCTGATATTGCAAGCCTGCCAGGCTGGAAGCGTAGGCTTCTGCTTTTCCTGAGAGGTGTGCAGATGCTGATTGCAGACCTTATGGAAGGGCGCAGTAATCTATACGCGAAGGGACTGGTTTATACATCCATCCTTTCACTGGTTCCTCTGCTGGCGGTCATGTTTTCTGTTCTCAAAGGCTTCGGCGTCCATAATCAATTAGAGCCTTTACTGCTCCAGTTCTTTACGCCGCTCGGTGAAAAAGGAGTGGAAATTACAACAACAATTCTTACTTTTGTTGACAATATAAAGGTAGGCGTACTGGGTGCTGTCGGTCTGGGCGTATTAATGCTTACTGTTATTTCACTTATACAGCAGATCGAAACAGCATTTAACAGTACCTGGCGTGTCAGACACCTGCGGCCAATACTCGAACGGTTCAGTCACTATATCTCTGTACTGCTGGTCGGCCCGGTACTTATCTTTTCTGCCATTGGGCTGTCACAGTCGGTACAGCACTTAAGCCTGTTTCAGGTGGCATTAGAAACAGAAGCAGGCGCCTTTTTATATAAAATGCTATCGGTTTACCTGCCTTTCATTATGACGGTGGCGGCCATTGCCTTTGTCTATATGTTCGTTCCGAATACACGTGTCAAATTTTCTGCCGCCTTATTTGGAGCCATAATAGCAAGCTTATTATTCAAGGTAGCAACCAGTGTATTTACCCTGTTTATTGCCGGGTCGACGAAATACGATGCTATCTATTCAGCCTTTGCGACAATTATTATCCTGTTTATCTGGATATTTATTGTCTGGCTTATCTTGCTGCTGGGTTCCAGTATTGCCTACTATTATCAGCATTCTGAAAAATTTCTTTTTTTTTATCGTGATGAAGAACTGTCGCCTTATGAAAGTGAAGCACTGGCGTTGCAGATTATGGTGATTGTTACGCGAAGGTATTATGCAGAAAAACCGCCGATAGCAATAGAGAAACTCTCTCGCCAGCTGCAGTTGCCTGATGACCTGGTTGAAGATATGGTTTTTCAACTTGAAAAAGGCGGTTACTTAAAAATAACAGATAATGATGATCAAAGCCTCCTGCCCGGGCGCCCGCCAGAAGAAACTAACAGTGCGGACCTGCTGGCGTATATTCATGATTCAAAAAGGCAGAGAACGAGAAGGCAGGGCATGAAAGCAGATCAGAATATTATTAGTGTCCTCATGCTTGCGGAGAAGGAAGCGCTGGATGCGATACAGGGTATTAGCCTGAAACAGCTTGCCAGTAGTGAAGGTCTCCACCTTAGCGAAAAAAAAAAGGAAAAATAAACAGGTGAGTGTATACAAGCTGACGTACGTTATGGATTCTGGCATCCACGGTAAAGGTCTTTTTGCCAAAGAGGACATAGAAAGTAATACTTATCTGGGCGAGTATGAAGGTCCAGTAGCAAAAAAGAATGGCAGTCATGTTCTCTGGGTCTATGATGACGATGAAGTCGTTGGACGATCGGGTAGAAATAAATTGCGTTATCTCAATCACAGTAAGAAAAGCTGCGCGGAGTTTGATGGTTTTGAACTCTATTCGATTTGTCGCATAAAAGCAGATGAAGAAATCACTATCAATTATGGTGAGGAATGGGATGATGTTGATTAAAGGGCACCTCTATTTATTCATGAATATTCATCTCACATCCAAAATTGACCATCTCTGTGTTAAGAACCTTCGCAATAGCTAGCTATTACGTGCGATCCTTGCCTTGATATGAACACAATTGATGCAATCTGATCTATCCATAATAAATAGAGGTGCCCTAAAGCATTCCGTAACAAACAGGTTTGTCCCGATGCCAATTGACCATGAAATATTGAATAATGGTGAAGTGGTAATAAGTACGGTTACGGGTATTCTTGCCGGGCAGGATCTGGCTGACCATATGTTCAGGTTAATCAACCGGTTTGGGTCTGCTATTAATCCAGACTATCAGTAGATATTCGATACCCTGGATGCTGAAAGAGCGGACATTAGATGAAGAGGATTTACCAGATATTACTGACTTATGGACAGGAGCGTGGGAAAATGGCCACTGCTATTGTAGCGGTTCGCCCTGATGTAAGAAAAATGGCATATTATTACAAATCTTTGTCTGCAATGACTGAAATTACGGTCGAAGTCTTTTTTGACAGGTTAGAAGCAGAGCAATGGTTAGCCGATTGTAACTAGTACCGTTAGCAGAAAATTATAAGAATAAGGAAAATATAACATCATGCCGATTGATCATGAGATTACAAGTCGAGACCAGATTAATGTTACTGCATTTGGTGTCGTCACTGGAGTGGAACTGTCGGACCATGTTTTCATGATGGTAAACCTGCATGGGGTTTCTTTGAATTCCGGTTATAAGCAGATTTTTGATGCCATGAGTGTTGAAAAATTAGACTTTGATGAAATGGACATGAAGCAAATTTCCCAGATTGTTTTGAATCATGGCCAGGATCGGGGGAACATAACTATTGCATTTGCAGCGATCAATTCTCGAGTAAGGGAAATGATCCGCTATTATATGAAGTTGTGTGAAGTTACTGATGTAACAACTAAACTATTTGAAAGCAGACAGGAAGCAGATGCCTGGCTGGTATCGGTATAGGATTACCTGATAATTGAATATGAAAAAGAAAATACGGAGTAGACCATGAAGCTTGTATATAAAGACATTTCATTTTTTTCAATAATAATCGCTTTTTCGTTGATGCTTGCTGCATGCAGTTCAACAAGTCTTGTCAATCGCTGGAGTGATCCTGAATATAAGGGGCCTGCGCTACAGAAAATTCTGGTCATCGGGGTTATCAAAGATGATATCCAGAGGCGGTCCTTTGAAGAGGAATTTGCAAGCTTGATCACAGGAAATGGTAGAACAGGCATTGCAAGCTATACCTTGATGCCGGACTTGAAAAGTGCTGATCAGAAAGAAGAAGTTCTTGCAGTTGTCGATAAAGTGGGCGCTGACGGTGTGATGATCGTTACATTACAGGGTGTTAGCAAGGAGCAAAGAGATGTTCCACCTTCGGTTGACTATTACCCGACAGCAGGAATGGGTATGGGTTACGGCATGTATGGTTACTACGGAATGCGCCACACAGCCGTTTATCGCCCGGGTTACACAGTGACCGATACCGTAGTAAGACTTGATACAAAGCTATTTAATGCTGCCACAGAAAAGATGATCTGGGCAGGCAAAACAGAAAGTTTTAACCCGTCATCTGCACAAATAGTTGTAAGTGAACTGGCTAAACTATTGATTAGCGATATGAAGAAAAGTGGGATGGTAAAATGAAAAGATAGTTTCAAGTTTCAAGTCGAAAGTTTCAAGATAGAAAACAGAAACCCCGTGCAAGAGAAAGTACTCAGCAGAAAATTGACCTTTCATCTTGAAACTTCAGACTTGAAACTATGGTTATTCCACCATCCCCGTACCGATTCCCACAGTGCTGAACCCGCCATCCACATAAGTAATTTCCCCGGAAATTCCCGATGCCAGGTCTGAGCAAAGGAAGGCGGCAGTATTTCCCACTTCTTCGATGGTTACGCTACGCCTCAGCGGCGCTGTTTTGTCATAAAAATCAAGCATTTTTTTGAAACCGCTTATGCCTGCAGAGGCCAGGGTCTTGATCGGGCCGGCTGAGATGGCGTTTACCCTGATGCCGTCCGGGCCCAGGCTCTGAGCGAGGTAGCGCACATTTGCTTCCAGGCTGGCTTTGGCCAGGCCCATGACGTTGTAACCGGGCATAGAGCGTACTGCGCCGATATAGCTCATGGTGATCAGAGCGGCATTGCGGCCCTCCATCATTTCTCTGCCCGCTTTTGCCAGTGCAGTGAAGCTGTAGGAGCTGATTTCATGCGCCATGTTAAAGCCATCGCGGGTGGTCGCATCGAGAAACAGGCCTTTAAGCTCCTCTCTCGGCGCGAAGGCAATAGAGTGAACGATGCCATCCAGACCATCCCATTGTTTAGCCAGTTCAGCGAAAGCATTATCAATCTGCTCATCTTCAGCCACATCACAGGGCAGAATAATGGATGAACCACAGGCCTCGGCAATTTTTTCTACACGCTTTTGCAGTTTTTCTGTCTGATAGGTAAAGGCCAGTTCGGCACCCTGCGCCGCCATGGCAAGTGCAGTGCCAGCAGCAATGGAACGATCACTGGCGACGCCGGCAATCAGTATTTTCTTGTTTTCTAGAAATCCCATGATATTTCCTGTAGTTGATATATTGAAGCTTGTTGTCATTGCGAGCGTAGCGCGGCAATCTCTTTATGTAGAACCAGTTACTTAGAGGTTGCTTCGTCACTTTGTTCCTCGCAATGACGAATAGTTAATTTTTTAAATTATACCGATTCAAGAAAATAGTATTTCTCTTATTTTCTTAGGTTAGCAATAAAATTACTGTTATGAATAAGTAAATCAAGCCGGTTTCTTCCAGCGTTTGCTTGCAACATCATCACTGCGGCGACTCTCTACCCAGCGCGAGCGGTTTTCCAGCTCTTCTTTTTTCCAGAAGGTCGCCCGGGTTTTCAGGTAGTCCATGATGAATTCATTTGATTCATAGGCTGCTGCTCTGTGTGGGCTGGCAGTGATGACAAGGACTATCTGGTCTCCGGGGGCAAGTGTCCCAACACGGTGGATGATGGTGATAGCCTGTAGCGGCCAGCGAGATTCAGCTTCGGTGGCAATCTCATTTAACTGGTTTTCCGTCATGCCCGGGTAATGCTCAAGTGTCAATAAACTGATCTCGTCACCTTCATTCAGGTCACGCACCAGTCCGGTAAAGCTTGCGATAGCACCAATATCAATACGGTCTTTTCGCAATAGATTAATCTCTTGCTCGAGGCTGAAATCATTTTCCTGTATTGTGATCCTGATCATATTGAAACGAATATAACAATGCATCAAAGAGAAAGCCACACGATGCCAATGCTGGGGGCATTTATCCCTGCCCAGACAAGAAGTATAATCTTCCAACAATGAAGAAGAGAGAAACAGGTCAATGAATCTTGTAAGACTATGGTGGCAGCGGTATTTTTCTGATCCCCAGGCACTAATATTACTGTTATTGATGGCAGCTGTGCTGTTCGTTATCCTGACTATGGGCGATATGCTGGCACCCGTATTTGCCAGTATCGTTATCGCCTATTTGCTGGAAGGCATGGTAAGACGGCTGCATAACTTAAAGCTTAGCCGCCTGGTTGCCTCGGTGATCACATTTATATTCTTCCTCGTGATCTACCTGCTTTTATTATTCTGGTTGCTGCCTTTACTCTCAACCCAGGTCACACAATTATTGCAGCAGCTTCCCAGCATGGTCTCTGCCAGCCAGCAGACCTTGCTGGAATTACCGGCAAAATATCCTGCAATGATTACCGAAGGCCAGATTCGTGAACTGGTTGTCATTATTCGTTCTGAAATTGGCGGAACCGCACAGTATGTTCTTACCCAGTCGCTGGCTTCAGTGCCGGACTTGCTGGCCATTGTAGTCTATCTCTTCCTGGTGCCATTGCTGGTTTTCTTTTTTCTCAAAGACAAAGAATTGATTACAGCCTGGATTAGTGGTTTTTTGCCAAAACAGCGCAAGCTGGCAACGAAAGTCTGGGTTGAAGTGAATAGCCAGATTGCCAAATATGTACGTGGCAAGGCGTGGGAAATTATTATCGTCTGGTCAGTAACCTATGCTGTTTTTTCATGGTTTGGTCTGCAGTTTGCCATGCTGTTGTCGGTACTGGTGGGTCTCTCCGTCATCATCCCCTATATCGGTGCTGCAGTAGTAACCATCCCGGTGATGCTGATCGCGTTTTTCCAATGGGGCTGGGTTCCTCAGACTGGCTGGCTGATTTTTTCCTACGGCATCATTCAGGCGCTGGATGGCAATGTTCTGGTTCCCCTGCTGTTTTCCGAAGTGGTAAACCTACATCCGATAGCAATCATTATTGCGGTGCTTGTCTTTGGTGGTCTATGGGGTTTCTGGGGTGTATTTTTTGCCATCCCGCTGGCAACAGTCGTTCAGGTATTGCTCAAGGTCTGGCCACGACGTGATGTGATTGATGATTACACTGCCTGATTATGCTGGCTAGTAAAGTCCCCTTGCTGGAGATCTGCAACTCCAGTTTGCCATCAGAACTGACAGATGCCCTGGCCATACTGAATCTTCCTATATGTAGTGTCCCCCCAGCTGAAGGTTATTTCTTATCCTGTGAAAATGGTGGGTTGGTATTAAATACCGAAGAAGGCGAGAGAGTTCAGCCAGTATTGTCAAAACCGGCTGGGTTTACCGGTAAACAACCCCTGCTACGAGCTCTGGCCCCTGCCCGAGGTGGAACCGTCATTGATGCAACGGCGGGGTTGGCCGGTGACAGCCTGAAACTGGCCATGATTGCTGACAGGGTAATAGTCATTGAGCGAAACCCTGTAGTGTTTGCCTTGTTGATCTCTGCATTGTCTACTGCACGTTCTTCATCTCTGTCGCTGGCCAACAAAATAGAAGCACATTTTGGTGATGCCATTGAACTAATCAAGCAGCTTCCTGCTGCTGATGTGATATTTATGGACCCTATGTTCCCACCAAAACGAAAGCGTTCTGCTTTGCCGCCAAAATCAGTCAGGATATTACGCAACATCGTCGGTGATGATAGCGATGATGAAGAACTTCTTCGTGTTGCCCGTTGTTATGCAAAACGTCGGGTAGTTGCCAAAAGGCCTTTGCACGCAGCACCACTGGCGGAAGATCATGTTGCACTGCATGAAGGTAAAGTTGTTCGATACGAGGTCTATCTGCCTATGAGCAAACAGTCATGAGCACGCCAACGTTTTACCTGCCTGAAGGATTTAATGAAGACAGCCTGATCACATTAGCTGGCAAAGAGGCATGGCATGCGCTGGGTGTAAGGCGGCTTGATGTCGGTGACCTGATACGCCTGACTGATGGCAAGGGCAATATTACCCAGGCCAGGGTAGAAAGTCTGGAGGGCCGAAGTACTGCAAGTCTAAGAGTTGGTGTTGTGACTCATATTCCACCACAAATTCCAAACATCATTCTTGCCACGGCAATCGCAAAAGGTGATCGCCAGTCTACTTTACTCGATATGGCGACCCAGCTTGGCATCAGCGCCTGGCAGCCCCTACTTTGTCATCGCAGCGTCAGCAAGCCAGGTAAAAACAGCTACGAGCGCTGGCAGCGAGTTTGCCTTGAGGCCTGCAAGCAAAGTGGCGCGGCCTGGTTACCAGAAATGATGGCAGCAGCAAAACCTGAAGACGTGGCCAAAGCAGCATCTATAGAGGGCAGGGAAGTGCTGTTTGCACATCCTGATAGTGAGGCAATGGATAATACCACCAGCGATACAGATAAATTACTACTGGTCGGCCCTGAAGGTGGTTTCACTGATGATGAAGTAGAGCGTATGGTTGCTGCTGGTGCGAAGAAGATAAGCCTGGGCCAAAACATACTGCGCATCGAAACCGCAGCGGTAAGCCTGGTGGCTAGAGTTCGACCAGGTTAAATCAAGTCCAGTTAATAATTCATTTCTGGAAGGTAAAAATAGCGTTTTAAGATTTACGATTTAGGTGTTACGTAAAACATAAAACCACTGCTAATGGTATGGACCCACCTCACTTTCATAACGGCATCTAAAGTGCCAAGATGGAGTTTCAACGAAACCATCAAAAAGCAAGGGGATCCATAATGAACATTACTACATTAGGCATTGATA